>JAGQOO010000280.1 GCA_020427345.1 Phycisphaerales bacterium
GTCGCTCTTAAGATTATCAAGCCCGGCATGGATACCGGACAGGTGATTGCCCGCTTTGCAGCCGAGCGGCAAGCTCTGGCGCTGATGGACCATCCAAACATCGCGCGCGTTTTGGAGGCCGGCGCGACCGAGAATGGACGACCGTATTTTGTGATGGAGCGAGTCCAGGGCGAGTCGATCACACAATTCTGCGACCGCGAGGGGCTGACAGTGCCGCAGCGGCTCAAACTGATGCGCTCCGTTTGCCTGGCCGTGCAGCATGCGCATCAAAAGGGCATCATTCATCGCGACTTGAAGCCCTCGAACATCATGGTGGGAGCGAACGACGACCGCTCGTATACCGTGAAAGTCATCGACTTTGGCATTGCCAAAGCAGTTACGGGCCGTTTGACGGATCGTTCGCTGACCGGATTGCATCAACCGATCGGCACGCCGGATTACATGAGCCCCGAGCAGCTACTTCTCGATCAGCCGGACATCGATACGCGCAGCGATGTTTATTCGCTGGGCGTCGTGCTCTTTGAGTTGCTGACCAGTTCGCTACCCTTCGACCGGCGCCATTCAACGGCGCGGGCCGACGACGCAGGTCGTCGGCTCGCTTGCAATGTGCAGCCGCCGCGGCCCAGCGCCAAGCTGGGCATGCGAGCGGATTCGGCCGCGTACGTCGCCGGAGAGGCGGCATTGAACGCGCATCGCCCAATCGAGGGTTCATCCGTGCTCGAAGTTGCGAGCCGGCGGCGGACTGCGCCGGCTACGCTCGTCCGCGCATTGCGGCGCGATCTGGATTGGATCGTGCTGAAGTGCTTGGAAACCGACCGCTCGCGGCGTTATTCCAGCGCGGTCGCATTGGCCGACGATATCGACCGCTATCTGGCGGATGAGCCAGTCATGGCGACGCCTCCCAGCGCGAGCTACCGGCTGCGGAAGTTCGCGCGGCGGAACCGTGCCGCCCTGGTGGCCGTGGCGACCGTTTCGTTGGCCCTCATCGTGGCCGTTGCAGGGCTTGCCTTCGGCCTAGTGCAGGCGCGCGCCGGCCAGCGGGAGGCGAAGGCGCGTGCCGAGGAACTCGAACAGGTTGCGAGGTTCCAGGAAGCGCAGCTCTCGGGAATCGACGTGCAGACGATGGGGGTCAGGCTTCGCGGCGACCTGCTAACAAATGCCCGCGCGGCGATTCAGCGCCAGAGGCTCCCCCCGCATGAAGTCGAGGCCCGCGTCGCGCAGTTGGAGAAACTCATCGCGGGGAGCGATTTCACGGGCCTTGCGCTTGGCACATTGCGGGAAACCGTGTTTGAACGGACGTTGGCGGCGATCGACGAACAATTCTCCGATCAGCCGCTGGTGCAGGCCCGCCTATGTCAGGCGGCGGCTACGACGCTTCGCGAGCTGGGGTTGTTGGAAGCGGCGCGTCGACCGCAGGAAACGGCCCTTGCTACGCGCATGCGCCTGTTGGGCGCCACTGATACCGACACGCTCGTGTCTCAGAACGAATATGGCACGCTTCTTTCAGCGCAGGGAGAGCACGATGCGGCCTTGGCCGTCTTCCGTCAGGGGTTGAAAGACTGCCTGCAGGCAAACGGCGCCGATCACGTGGATACGCTTTCATTCGTCAACAACATCGCGCACATGCTCGCGCTGCAGGGCCGGTGGGCCGAGGCGCTGCCGATGATGCAGGAAGTGATTCAGAAACGACGCGCGCGCGGCTACGATGAGAGTCGGGACATGCTGCGAACGCGCACCAATCTTGCACAGATCTTGCGCAGTCTGGGCCGGCTCGAAGAAGCGGATGAAGTCGCTCGCGACGTCCTCGAAATCCGCCGCCGCGTCTTGGGCGACCTGGATCCCGATACCCTCGCGTCAATCACCGCCCTGGGCACGACCCTGATGGATCGCGGTGACCTGGTGGGGGCCGAGCCCTATTTGCGTGAATCCCTGGAGAAGCGACGCCTTGTCCAGGGCGACGATCATCCTGACACGCTGCGCTCACTCGCATTCCTGGGTTCGCTGCTTCTGAACAAGGGAGATCTGCCTGAGGCCGAGCGCTGCTACAGGGAGGCGCTGGACAGACAACGCCGGATACTGGGCGACGAACACGAGAATACGATTTCGACTCTCGCGTGGCTGGGTTCGCTATTGAAGGCACAGGGCCGCTTTACGGAGGCAAGCGCGTACATCGACGAAGCGCTGGCACATAGCCGCAAAGTGTTTGGGGAGGAACACCCGTCAACGCTCTATAGCCTCGTTCAAGAGTGCGCAATCTTGAGGGACCTGGAGCGGCTTCCCGAGGCGGAGACGCTGTGCCGCGAAGCAGTGGCCAAGTGTCAAAGTCGCCTCGGCGATCGACATCGCGACACAATCACCGCGGTGGGTATTCTGGGAAGCGTGCTTTTTCGGTTGGGTCGGTTGGAGGAGAGCGAGCAGTACCTTCGCCAGGCGCTGACGCTAAGTCGACAGTTCTATGGCGACGAACATCCCGGAACGCAGGTCGCCGCAAGCAACCTAGGCGCGCTCCTGCACCGCGTGGGGAGACTTTCAGAGGCCGAGCCCTACTTGCGGGATGCACTGGCAGTACTTCGGCGGACGCTGGCGCCCGACCATCCCTATGTCCTGAACTCGACGGTCTCGCTCGCCTCGCTTCTTTGCGACCTCGATAAGGCCGGAGAAGCGGCCGAACTCCTGCGGCCGGTGGAAGCCGCTGCCCGCCGCGTCCTTGTCGGCGACCATGCTGTGCGGCTGGGTTCGTTTCTGACAGTGCTGGGCCGCGCGCGGACGGAGCGGGGCGAGTTCGAAGCCGCCGAGCAAGACCTGAACGAGGCGCACACCATCCTTAGCGGTGCGGGTAGCGGGAGCGCGGACCTTCGTGAGGACTGTCTCGAAGCGCTGGCGGAACTCTACGAAACGTGGCACACGCTGTCCCCAGGTGACGGCCACGACGAGCGCGCCATGCACTGGCGTGAAAAGCTGCGCGCCGGGCAGACGACGATGCAACCTGCCCCCCATTGACGGAGTCCACCCACCCCTCGGCCGGGATTTTCCGAAAAAGCTACACCGCGCCGTTGCCGCCGGACGCGGACACACGCGCTGGAAGGCGGCCAGGCAGCTTGGTCTGACGCACGCGCCGGTGCATGTCGCGAACTTGACGCCGGAACAGGCGAAGGCATAGCCGGGCGATGTCGGCCCGGCGGGCGTCAAAGACGCTTCTTGCGGTGGGTTTGGCGGTGTCGGCCATGGTCGGCTCCTTGCTGTAAGTCCCTGCGGCGCAGTTCGCTACGCCACAGACACATGAAGCCATGACCCCGCCGGAACCTCAACTGGAAATTCGAGAAGTTCTGGAGATTCCGGGGAGACGCGGTGGGGGCCGTGCGCGGCCGGCGCGGCCCGGGCGGGGCGGTAGGCGCGCGTGCTTGGCGGTCCGAAGCCGGCCGTTTGGGAGGACGAGCGCGGCGCGCTGGCGCCGGGCCGGCGGCCGACATGCGGCGTGAACCGGAGACACTCACGCAGGGGTAGAGCGCCCGTCTTCACAATCCAGTCGCGCGCATTCCTGACCTCGCATCACGCAAAAATGCGCGCCCCGATCGGGAATGTGAGAACTCTGTCCACAGTGAAACTCCGCCAGATTAGGTCGGTGACATTGCCGCTCGCGCCTAAAGCCCCGCCGTCAGACCTT
>JAGQOO010000281.1 GCA_020427345.1 Phycisphaerales bacterium
CAGGAAAGTCGTCTGCAACAGCACAGCCATCGGCGGCTCCTGAAAAATGCGCATGCGAAGGGGGACAGAAGTGGGCTCCACATGCGCGGCGGAATTCTAACCGCCCGCGGCGACCGGCGTTTGCTTGAAGGAAACGCGGGCGGAACGGGGTATTCCAAGAAACGGCGCGCTTTCGCATGGCGTTGGCGCCCGGCGACTGTAATGTTGATGACGTACGGCGGCCGTTCGCCGGGCGGGAGGAGACTCCGATGTACACCGAGATGCTGGGACTGAGTTGGCCCGAGATGACGACCGGCGCGTATTGGATCGCGCTGATTGTCGGCGGTGGGCTCGTGGCGCTGTCGACGCTGTCGCTGGGCGACATGTTCGGTGGTCATGACATCGACGTCAGCGCGGACATAGGTATCGATGGGCATGTCGACTTTGGGCATGACGTCGGGGGGCACGACGTCGGCGCGACCGAAGGCGTGTCGTCGCTGGCAACCTGGCTGAGCTTCAGCTTTCTCGTGTACTTCCTCTTCGCGTTCGGGGCGATCGGGCTGTTGCTGGCGTCGGTCGCGGAGGCCGGCCCGCTGCTGTCGCTGATCGGAGCTTTGACGGGAGGCGGGCTGATCGGGCAGATCGCACACCAGATGCGCCGTTCCGTGCAGGCCAGTTCGGGCAACAGCGCGACGCGTCCCGAGGACTACGTGAACCGAATCGGAAGGGTCTCGATCGGTATCGAACCCGGCCGACGCGGCGAGGTCGCGCTGCAGGTTCGCGGGACCGAGCGGTACGTTCCGGCGGTCACGCTAAAGGACGGCGCCCGGTTCCTGACCGGAGCGCGGGTGTTTGTAGTGGCGTATCGGGCCGGCGTTGCGGAGGTTGTCAGTCCGGACGAGGCCCCGGCGAACGTCTGAGCGAGTTCTTGTAACCCCTGAGGCAGGAGATTGGCCCATGCCATATGCATTGCTGGCAGCCGGAAACCCGGCATCGACCGCGATAACCATCGGATTCGTGGCGCTGATCGCGTTCGTCGCGGTAATCATCGCCATCTTCAAGCTGATCGTCGTCGGCAACCCGAACGAGATTCTGATCATCGCCGGCCGCCGACAGCGTGACGGCGTTGGCTATGAAACACTGATCGGCGGTCGAAAGATCGTCGTGCCGATTATCACCCGCGTCTCGCGACTGAGTTTGCGCAACATGCAGGTGGGACTGGAGGTTAAGGCACAGGCGGGCGGCGGGACGATGATCCCCGTAACCGTTACCGGGGTGGCAAATGTGAAAGTTTCGTCAGATCCGGTGGAAAGAGCCAACGCAATTGAGCGCTTTTTGGGCCAGCCGTCGGATGAATTACAGAGGGTCGCGCGTGAGACGCTCGAAGGCGGGCTGCGAGCGGTTATTGGCAAGATGACGCCGGAGGAGATCGTCAGCGACCGCGACAAGTTCGTGGCCACAGTGATGCAGGAGGTGTCGGACGATTTCCGCAAACTCGGTCTTCTGATCGACAGCGTGAATATCCAGAACATTCACGACGAGGAGAACTACCTGATTTCCATCGCCCGCAAGGCTCGCGCGGATGTGATATCCGCCGCCCGAAAGGCGGAGGCGGAGCGTGCGGCCGAGGCGGCGATCAAAGAGGCCGAGGCGGGCGCAGCGGCTCGAAAGGCCAAAGCCGAACGGGACGCGGAAGCCCGCGCCGCGGAGGCGGCTGCCCGCCAGACGGCTGAGCAGGCCCGCATTTCGGCCGACAAGGCCGTAGCCGAGGCGGAAAACGACTTGCGCATCCGACGGGCGGAACTGGAGCGCGAAGCGGCGGTGAAGGAAACGGAGCAGCAGAAGGAAGTGGCGCAGGCCGAAAACGCGAGATTGAATGCGTCGCAAGTGCAGGCGGCGTTGGCGGCGCGCGATGTCGCCCGAGCCCAGGCCGAAGGCGTCGCTGCGAAGACGCTGGAGGAAGGGCGGGCCCGGTCGCAAGCGATTCAGCTGATCGGTCAGGCGATCGAGAAACACCCGCAGGCCCTTCAGGTGATGCTGGTCGAGATGATGCCGAATGTTGTGGAGGAGTTGTCAAAGTCAATTCAGAGTGTCGAGCTCGGAAACGTGACGGTGATCGACGGCGGCGCCGGAGATGGCGTTTCGTCGGCCGCCCTGAGTCGGGCGAAGATGCTCTCAGACTCGCTCGCCACGATCGAGTCAGTACTTGGCGTGGATCTCAAAGGCGTCGGCCAGCAGATCGCGTCGCGGATCGGCAAGTCTGACCAGCCCGTGGCGTAGCGGGACAGGAACTTTTCCGTCTCCTCGCCTCCCCCGGCGGTGGCTCACCCCCGATGAGCGCCGCCGGGAACTTTTTTCTCCGACGAATGAAATCAGCCTGCCCCGGCGCGAGGTCCGGGACAGGCTGGATTTCGGGGAGGAGAGTGTTTCGTTTACGACGCTTTGATGCTTAGCGGCGACGCAGGGCCAGCAAACCGCCGACCGCCAGCAGCGCGAATGCCGTGGGTTCAGGAACGACGCGCAGCACGCGGTCGTTGTTGAAGTCCGCCAGATACAACGCGCCGTCCGGACCGAAGCCAATGTCCCACATGGCGCTGAATCCGGTACCCAGCACTTCATACTGTTCGGGAGCCGTGTAGCGGCGGAGCTCGCCTGAGCCGAGCGTGAACAGGACCGGCGTCGGGACACCGCGATTGGCGATCGTGCCGTTGTCTTCGTCGTCCGCCGGGATGAAGAGCGAGTTGTCCGGTTCGATGGCGATCGCCGGCTGCGTGCCGAGACCCGATGCGAACGCCGCCATCACGAGTTGACCGTCAGTCGTGTGAACACTCACATCGCCGTGCTCATTGCTCGTGAAGATCGATCCGGAGGGCTTGTGCGTATCAATCGTGATCGTGCGATAGGGCATCGAGAACAGCGAGCTGACGACGCCGTTCGAGAATGACTTCACGTCCTTGCGGCTGATGTCGGTGAAGAGCAGGCGCGAACCGTCCACCACAAAGTCGTTCGGGTTGTCGAAGGCGGTCGACGGTCCGGCGAGCGTGCTGGCCGTTCCATTCGGGGCGATCGAGTACAAAACGCCGCCGGTCGTGTGGCCGCCGGTAATCACAGAGCCGGCCACGCCGGTAATGGCGCCGGTCACATCGTAGGCGACTGCGTCGGGGTCGGGGACCGGGCTGCCGAACTCGGTCGCGGCGCCGCCGGCCGAACCGACATGATGAATGGGTGTGGCGGCAAAAGAAGAGCCGCCGGAACCTGCCGGGTCGCGACCGACAAACACGTCGCCAGCGGGGGTGAAAGCAAGAGTGACCGGGTCGCTGACGTTGGCCCATGTTTCGAGGCCGTATCCCGGGGTCATGACGGGTTCGGCAAAGGCCACATTCGACAGAACGACGGCGCCCACGCCGCAAAGCGCGGCGCGATTCAGAAACGAACGCATGACTTCTCCCCCCGCGCGCGGATTCCTCGGACGGCGGGCCCCGCGCGGAATTGGCGGCCGCCGCTTGATCCATCTGGTTGTCGTTGGACGATTCCGTTCGCCGCGCCGGCGCAGCGTCGGTGTCGAACCGGGCTGCGCTCCTTGAGCGCCTCTCACACGCCGCGTGTGGAACAACTTGCGGCGTCGGTCAGGCTCCTTGGATGTGAGATGCTTGGGGC
>JAGQOO010000282.1 GCA_020427345.1 Phycisphaerales bacterium
CGTGCGACACAATTTCGGCGTTGGAGTAGCTGAACTGGTTGCACATCATCGTCGCCGGTTTCGGCCACGAATAGAAAATCAGGCGATCCTGCGGATACCCGGGCTCACCGCCGCGGCCGATCGTGTACGCGTGTCGTCGCACGTTCAGCACGGCCATGACCCAGTCCGCTGTCCAGCCGCCGCCATTGTTGCGGACATCGACGATCAGGCCGTCTTTGCCATGGGCGGCGGCGTAAAGATCGCGCTCGAAGACGTTGAACGAGCCTTCGTCCATGCCGCGAATGTGCACATATCCGACCCGCCCGCCGGACTTGTCCTCGACATAGCGCCGATTCGCCGCGACCCATGCTTCGTATTCGAGATCGCGGAATTCGCCGCCACCGATCGGGCGGATCACAATCTCCGTGTCCTTGCTTTCTTTTCCGTCTTCGGCGGCGGGGCGGATACGCAGGATCACTTCCTCATTGACGATGTCGAGCAGCGCTTCCTCGATGTCGCGCTCCGGGCCGACGCCGGCGCCATTCACCGCCAGAATCGTGTCCCCAACACTCAGCTTGCTTTCGCCGCGCGTGGCCGGGCCATACGGTGTGATGCGCGAAATCCGCATTCCCGGGCCGGCGTACGTCGCGTCAAACTCAAGACCCAGATAGCCGAGCCGTTCGCCGCCGCCACCGCCGGCGCCGCGATATCCGAGATGGGAGCCGTTGAGATGACCCTGCAATTGGTCGAAGAGCTCGCCGAGTTCCTCGTCAGTGTGCGTGGTGAGCGCCAAGTCGCGGTATTTGCTCGTCAGCGCGGGCCAGTCCAGCCCTTTCAAGGTGGGGTGATAGAAACGCATGCCCAACATGCGGGCCGCGTCATCGAATTTCTGCGCCGCCTGCGCCTTGCGATCGATCCGCATTCGCGCGGCGAAGCGGTGCGTCTTCGAGTCGCCACCGGTTGCCTTTGCCGATCCGGGTGTGCCGCCCTTGAGGTAGAACAGGCGTTTCCCATCGAGCTGGAAGTGCAGGGCGCCGACATTGCCGGATATCGCCTGCTTCTGGTCTTTGCCATTCCACTTTGTGTAGTAAGCGGCGGCGTCGCCCTCGTGTCGGCTGACGAATACGAACTCGGCTCCGCTCGGGGCCATTGCGTAGTTGCTCTGATCGCCCGGCAAAGCGACGATTCTTCGCAGGCGCAGATAAGCCGTATCAAGGTCCCATTCGCGCTTCGGCTTGTCTTCCTTTATTTCCTCAGCCTTCTTCTTGTCGTCCTTCTCGCCTTCGAGGAATTCCTTCAGCAGCGTGCGGAGTCGCTGATCGATGCTCTCCGCTTCCTTGGATTCCTCGGGTTTCTTTTCTTCGTCGCCCGACTGCTCAGCGGCAGGCGCGGGCTCGCCGGCCAGGCGAATCTTGCCGCTTGCGATGACCTCCTTCGGTGGCTCGCGCTTGCCGGCGTCCTTCTCGGCTTGTTCGTAGTACGCGTACAAATCCGGCTCGGACAACTCATACAGCGATGGCGACAAGTACGCGACGTAAATATCCGTGTTCTGCCCCTCGCGCTGCGAGACAAACGCCAGCAGTTGCCCATCGGCCGACCATTGCGGTCCGCCGTCCGCGTCCGGATGACGCGAGATGTTCACCGCCGGCTTTGAGGCATCCGCCGGAACAATCCACACGTCGGGGTTGTATTCCTCGTCCTCGATTTCATACGCGATCCACTCGCTGTCCGGCGACCATTGGAACGTCGGCCAATTGAAGCCGTGCACCAACGTGCTTTCATCACCCGACTTCAAGTCGCGCACAATCAGATTGCCAAGCCCGCGCACGAACGCGAGTTGCTTACCGTCGGGAGACACGCGCGGGCCTTGCTCATACTCGGGATTGTCGGTGACACGGTCGATTCGGAATCGCAGCGATTCCGAAAGCGGCTTCGGCGGTTCCTCGGCCGAGACCGCGCGATACACGTCCTCCTGCCCATCGCGATCGGAGATGAAGAACAGCGCCTGGCCATCCGGCGACCATACGACATGCCGATCGCGCGCGGGAGAATCGGTCACGCGGCGGGTCGGCTTGTTCTCCTCGGTCGAGGTTACGAAAATCTCGCCGTAAACGACGATCGCGATCTCGTCTCCCTTCGGCGATGCCTCCAACTCATCCGCGTCGTTCGTGAAGTTCTTGCGATCATATTGATCGACCGGCTGATCCGTCGCGGCGTCGATCTCGACTTCGCGGGCGTAGCCGTTCGGCAGCTTCTCGACAAAAACGCGATCCCACTTGACGTACGCGAGCGTCGATTCGTCGGCGGAAACTGCGAACTCGCGCACGCGATCGCCGGCGACCTGCGTAATCTGGCGCGGCGCGCCGCCACGCGGCATGAACCACACATCATGCAGCCCGCCACGATCCGAAAGGAAGTAGACGCCGCTGCCGTCGCGGTTCCAGATCGGGCTGGCGTCGGTTCCGTCGAACGTTGTCCAACGCGTGAACGCCGCGTCGGCGTTTGACTCGCCGATCTTGCACGTCCAGACGTCCCAGTTCGCCGAACCGCGATAGCCGGTGCGCCACCAGCGCGAGCCGCCGCGCGTGAAGGCGATTGTCGATCCGTCGGGACTGATGCGCGCGTCGGACGCGCCGCATTCCATCACGCGCGTCGCCGCGCCGCCGCCGACGGGCACGCGGTACACGCGCGGCAGCCACGGCACCTCCCCGGCCTTGCGGGTTTGGTAATAGACCTCAAGATTGTCGCGCGTGAAGTCAGTCGGCGTTTCGGGGCGATCAGAGAACGTGAGTCGCATGATATTGTCGCCATCCGCGCTCATCACATACACGTTGTCCGAGCCATAGCGGTCAGAGGCGAACGCGATCTGACGACCGTCATGCGACCAGACGGGGCTGGACTCGTGCGCGGGGTGAATGGTCAGGCGTCGCGCTGCGCCGCCGGTCGATGGCACGGTCCAGATATCGCCGGCCCAGGCGAACGCGAGCGTTGCGCCGTCGGGGGAAAGGGCGATCTGGCGCGGGTACGTCACGCGTTCCGCAAAAGCCGAGCCTGAGAATGCGGCGAGGGCGAGAAAGAGCGGGGCGGCACGTCGCATGAGAATGGCCTCCGAACGCCGCGCGCGGCCCTCGAATTGACGGGATTCGGCGAGCGGCGAATAGCGGGTTTCGTCAGATGATAACGACGTCAGCGGCTCTTGAGGTCTGACACAATCGCCGTGATTGACGCTTTGGCGTCGCCAAGCAGCATCGCCGTGTTCTCCTTGAAGAACAGCGGATTCTCGATGCCGGCGTAGCCCGGATTGAGGCTGCGCTTGCAGACGATCACCGCCGTCGCCTTGTCGACGTCGAAGATCGGCATCCCGTAGATTGCGCAATTCGGATCGTCGCGGGCGCCTGGGTTTACGACATCGTTGGCGCCGATGATCAGCGCGACATCCACCTGGGCCATTTCCGAATTCAGTTCGAGATCGTGCAGCTGTTCATAGGGCACATTCGCTTCGGCCAGCAGGACGTTCATGTGCCCCGGCATGCGGCCGGCGACCGGGTGAATCGCATAACGCACGTTAACGCCGCGCCCCGCGAGCAAAGAGCCCATTTCGGCGACGACATGCTG
>JAGQOO010000283.1 GCA_020427345.1 Phycisphaerales bacterium
GTCCGATTTCTGGCGCCCGCGCAACGGCGCGGATTCGCCGCAGGCGGACATCGCCGCGTTTCACATCGTGACCGCCGGCCGCCGCGTGAGCGAAGTCGCGCGCGACTGGTTCGCGAACAACGACTATCAGCAGTACCTGTTCCTGCACGGGCTCGGCGTGGAAACCGCCGAAGCGCTGGCGGAGTTTCTGCACAAGCAGGTGCGTGTCGAACTCGGAGTCGCCGACAAAGACGCGCGCGAACTGCAACGCCTGTTCAAGCAGGGCTATCAGGGCAGCCGCTACAGCTTCGGCTATCCGGCGTGCCCGCGTCTGGAAGATCAGGCGAAGGTCATGGAACTGCTGCGTCCTGAGCGGATCGACGTGGAGCTGAGCGAAGAGTTCCAGCTGGAGCCCGAACAATCGACGAGCGCGATCATCACGATCCATCCGGAAGCGCGGTACTTCAACGTGCGGTAGCGCGGTTGTTGCGCCGGTCGCTGGCGATGCGCGGCGACCCCGCGCCAAGCGGAGTTCCGGCTCGCGCCCGCTGGATTCCCGCTTGACGCGGGAATGACGGCTCGCGCGGCCACGCCCTGACCAGGCTGTCTACAAGTGTGACCAGCCCGCTTCGTCTGCGAGGCGCCGGGACCACACCATGCCCGCAGCGGATACAATCCCGCCTGGCGGCACGAGCCGCCATTCGCACGGAGTTGCGCGCCATCGATAGTTCCTGGACAACGCGCAGTGTCCCCTGGCCGGAGAATATTCTCGCGGCGGTGCGGGCGTACGCCGCCGCCGGCGAGGTCGCCTGGCTCGACACGGCGGCAACCGGGGCCGACTGTGGAGTCAGTCTGATCGGCATCGATCCGGTCGCCGTGCTGGAACAGCACGTCGGTTCCCCGGCGGCGCTGCGGATTCCCGGGCGCGGTGTGAAACATGACGCGAGCGCGTGGCGCTTGTGGCAATCGGCCGTCGGTCGCACGCCGCCGCACGGTCCGCTGAAATGGCGACTCGGCCCGGGCTGGGTGGGCTATCTCGGCTATGAAATGTCCCGCCAACTGGAGCGGTTGCCGACTGCCCACCTGCACACACTGACGTTGCCATTGTGCCGACTGTGGCTTTTCGATGTCGTGATCGTGTTTGATCACAACGAGCATCGGGCGACGGCGATTCAATCAAACGGCCTGCGCGAGGCGTACGGGCTGACGCCAAAGCTGCTTGAGGTAACGTGCGAGCGCTGGGTGTCGGCGACACGGGCGGTTTCGTGGCCGAAGCCGGCCGACGTTACGACCTGTGTGTTCGAAGATCGCGCGACGCATGAGGCCCGCGTGCGCGCGGCGCTGGAGCGTATCGCGGCGGGCGACATCTACCAGGTGAATCTCGCGCAGCGCACACTTGTCAATGGCGTGGATGATCCGTTTCACGCGTATGGGCGCCTGCGTGATATCAACCCCGCCGGCTACGCGGCACTGTTGAAGTGGGGTGACGGCGCCGTACTCAGCGCATCACCGGAGTTGATGCTGCGCGCCGAAGAGGATCGGCTTGTTACCCGCCCGATTAAGGGCACGCGGCCGCGCATCGGAGATGAGGAGATCGACGCGGTGCGCCGCCGGGAACTGCTCGCGTCGGAAAAAGACGCCGCCGAATTGGCGATGATTGTCGATCTGCATCGCAATGATCTTGGCCGGGTCAGCCGTTACGGCACTGTGCAGGTGACCCGCGCGCGGGACTTGGAAAACCACCCGACGGTCATGCATACGGTCGCCGAAATCGAGTCGCGTCTTGCGCGCGGAAAATCCGGACTCGAGGCGCTGATGGCCATGTTCCCGGCGGGCTCGATTACCGGCGCGCCGAAAATCAGCGCCATGAAGATCATCGATGAACTGGAGTCCGCCGCGCGCGGCGTGTATACCGGGTCGATCGGCGCCTTGGGGCTTAATGGCGATTTGACGTTCAATGTCGCGATTCGCACCGCCCAGGTGTGTGAGGGCGTCGCGTCCGTCTGGTCGGGCGGCGGAATCGTGGCCGAGTCTGATCCGGCTGAAGAGTATGAGGAGACGCTGGCGAAAGCGCGCGGCCTGCTCGCGGCACTGGATGTGCCCGTTGGCGCGCCCAAGTCGGCTTCGTTGAGGGAAGTCGCCGCGCCGGCGACTGATCATGGAATCGGCGTGGATGCGCCCGAGCCGTAAGAAAAGAGTTATGCCTGAATTCGTCTGTGTGAATGAGCGGTTGGTTGAGCCGACGGACGCCCGCGTCAGCGTCTTCGATTCCGGCTTTATGCAGGGGATCGGGCTGTTTGAAACGATGCGTGTGTACCGCGGACGCGTGTTTCGGCTGGATCATCATCTTGAGCGGCTCGCGCGATCCGCAACGAAGCTCGGTTGGACGATTTGTCCAAGCCGCGAGTTGATGCGCCGCAACATCGACGCCGTTTTGTCGATCGGGGCGGCCGCGCAGCGATTGCGGCTGACGGTGACGACCGGCACGCTGCGCGATCGCGCCGGCGGCGACCCCGAATTGACCATCGTCGCGTCGGCCAGCACGGATGGCGTGTATCCGCGCGAACTGTATGAGCGCGGTGTAACACTCGCCATGTCGCCATATCGACAATCGGCTTTCGATCCGACCGTCGGCCACAAAACCACGAGCTACTTCTCGCGGCTGGCCGCGCTCCGCGAAGCGCACGCGCGGCAGGCGTTTGAGTCGTTATGGCTGACGCCGGACGAGCGGATCGCCGAAGGATCGATCAGCAACGTCTTCCTGGTCCGCGATCAGACACTGCTGACGCCGACGCTGGATACGCCCGTGTTGCCGGGTATCACGCGCGGCGCGGTGATCGACGCGGCGGTTGCGAGCGACATTCCGGTGCGCGAATGCGACCTGACGATCGACGACCTGATGTCGGCGGATGAGGTGTTTCTGACGAATTCGATGGTGGAGCTGATTCCCGTCGTGCGTGTCGAGCGGCACGCGATCGGGTCCGAGAAACCCGGCGACGTGACGCGCGATATCAGCGAGGCGTTTGGCGAGTTGCTGGAGCGCGAACTGGCGGAGGACGCCGGTGAGTAAGGCGAAGCGCGGCGCCGCGCATACCGTCGCAGATCTCGACATCGCGCTGCGGCGGCTTGCCCCGTATGAACTCGCCGCGGATTGGGACAACGTCGGTCTGCTGGCGGGAAAGGCGGATTGGCCGGCGGCGCGCGTGCTGGTCGCGCTCGACCTGACCGACGCCGTCGCGGATGAGGCGATCGCGATGAACGCGAGCGCGGTCGTCACATACCATCCGCCGATCTTCAAGGGACTGAAGAACATCACCGACAAGAGTCCCGGGCCCACCAGCCGATTGCCGGATTTGCTGGCGAGCCGCGTTGCGCTACTGGCGACGCATACGGCCCTCGACGCGGCGGTCGGCGGCACGAATGACCTCCTGCTCGACGCGTTTGACGTCGTCAGTCGAACGCCGCTCGAAGCGGAGCCGCGGCCGAGCGGCTACAAGCTCGTGGTCTTTGCGCCGGCGCAAGAGCTCGCGGGGCTGCGGGCGGCGCTGTCGGCGGCCGGCGCGGGCGTGATCGGCGCCTATTCGGAATGCGCGTTCAC
>JAGQOO010000284.1 GCA_020427345.1 Phycisphaerales bacterium
TCGAGGCGCTTCTGGATCTCGGCGTTGTCGTGGCACTCGTGTTCGGCGTCGTCCTGGGCGAACAGGTCACAGCAATGGTCGATCGTCTCCACGATCGGCTCCACCTCGCGGCGGCGACGCTCCCGCAGGATCGTCTCGAACATCCGCCAGATGTCCGTATCCGCCTCGAAGTACTCCTTGCGGTCGCCCAGCTTGTGCAGCCGGCGGATCAGGCCCCAGTCGACCAGCGCCCGCACGTTCATGCTCGTGTTGCCGCGGGAGATCTTGAGCTGGTCCATGATGTCATCCGTGCACAACGCCGTCGGCGAGACGAACAGCAAGGCGTGAATCTCCGCCATGGTGCGGCTGATTCCCCAATAGCCGCTCATTTCGCTCCAGCGCCGAACCAACAAGTTTCGAGCCTGCTCCCGCGGTGTCATTTTTCCTGCTCCTTCCAGAACTTTCAAACATCTCTGAACAGCTTAGCACGCACACTGCCAGTGCTGTTGTTGAAACTTTTGAAATCACTGTGTATTCAAACGGCTTTTCAACGCTGTGGCCTCGGTTCCGCTGCAAGTTATCATCTCGCAAAGCGTTACGGCTTTAGCTCCCGCGGACCGCCAAGGCGCCGCGATCCGTGAAAAAAAGGAAAAACCGTGGCTGACACCCTCGACATCATCTTCGCCATGCCCCACCCCGACGACATCGAAATCACCTGCGGCGGCACGATCGCCAAGTTCGTGCAGCAGGGACACCGCGTCGGGATCGTCCACCTGACCGACGGGGAGCCGACGCCGCTGGGGACGCCGGAGGAGCGGGCTCAGGAATTGGCGGAGGCGGCCAAGATCCTCGGCGTGGCCCATGTAGAGGTGCTCGGGCTGCCGAACCGCGTGCTGATGGATGGCCCGGAAGCGCGGTTTCGGCTGGCGACCGTGTTTCGCCGGTTTCGTCCGCGCGTCGTGGTCGGTTTGATCGGCCGCACCCCCGGGGCCTCGCCGGATCACTATCAAGGCCAGCTCATCGTCGAAGCGGCGCGCTTCTATTCGCAGCTCACCAAGTGGGACGACAAGTTCGACGGTACGAAGCCGCATCGAATCGACTGGCTGTGGTATCGGCCGACCGGCATCACCGCAGAGCCGCTGCAATTTCATTCGACCTTCGTCGTCGACACATCCGACACGCACGAGACAAAGCTCAAAGCGATCCAGGCCTATCGCACACAGTTCCCGCCGGAGCGGTTTGAGCGGCTGTCACACATGTTGCGCGCGTCAGACGCGATGGAAGGCGCCCGCTGCGGCTTCCGCTACGGCGAGTTGTTCGCATTACCGCACGCGCTGCCGTTGCCGGATGGGCTGGGGCATTTCATCAACCTGAAAGCGCCGATGGGCCCGCCATCGATGGCGCCGCAGGGGCAGGGATAGGGATAGTATAGCTGGCGGATCGCTGACCAAGCGGTGTCCGAGCGTGTGGGTAATCATCCACCGCAACGCGCGGACTTCTTGCGCCCAGTCCACCCGCGTCCGGCCGGCGCGCGATCGTCACGCAGCAGGTCTAGCTAATCCGCCCCATCAGTCCTTCGATCAGCCCGCGCCCGTATGCGCGACTTCGCGCCGCGCGGACGCGCCCCACCATGCCCGACCATATCGCCGGTACCGCCTGTGCCATGCCAATCGCCCACCACGCCAGCCCATTCCGCCACAGGCGCGCCCGTGTCCCCAGCCCCTCCCGCAAGGCCAACTCCACAAGGCTCGTCGACCGGCCGACTCGCCTCATTCGCTCGATCAGCCATGTCGGATTGACGCGCGCCGGCGGGTTCCATTCTGTCACGACCGCCTCATCGCACCACACGATCCGCGCCCCATCGCGCGCCGCTATCTCAAAAAAATGCCGATCCTCGCCGACGTTCAACACAAACCGCGAATCAAACCGCAACCCCCCAGCCGGTATCGCCGCCCGCATCAGCACGTTGTTCGTAAAAGCGTATGGCCGCGCCGCGCCGCTCGCGTATCGCTGACGTTCGAAAAATCGCCCGTGCAAAACCCACTTCGGCGCCGGCTCTTCAAACGCCGCCTCCACCGGCCCGGTCACGACATCCGCCCTAAACCGCCGCGCGGCAGCCCACAGTTGCTCGAGCCAATCCGCGTGCGGCGCTTCGTCGTCGTCGATGAATGCGATCCACTCGTCTCGCGCTGCGCCGTTTCGCGCATCCGCCAGCGCGGTCAAGGCCGTCTCCAGCGCCATGTTCCGCGCATGCGCTATCCCGCGCTGCGGCTGACAGGCGTACCGCGTCGGCCATGCCGCCGATCGCGCCCATTCGGTCACTTGCGCTTCGCCGCTGCGCGCCGGGTCGTTGTCCACAATGACAATGATGGGCTCGATGTTCGGCGTTGACAGCCGGCTGAAGCCGTTCAGCAGCCGGGCCAGCCCGTGCGGGCGTTTGAACGTCAGCGCACAGACCGCGACGCGCGCGATCGGAGCGGCGCTTTCTGATCGCGCGTTCACCTCGCTCATTCGCCGTGCACCCGTCGATATTCGCCGTATTTCACGCCGAACCAGCCGCTGATGAGCCCGGCTCCGTAGCAGACATGCCGCACCGCCCGCACAAACCGCTCAAACCCGAGTAGCCCGAGCGGAATCGTGACAATCCCCTTCAACACGCGATAGCCGCCGACAGCGAGGCAAACGGGAGCCGCGCCCCACCGCCCGCAAAAGTCGCGCTCGATGAACGCTGACGATGCGCCGATGCGAAACGCCCGCTGCCAGATCCACCGCGCGGTCATACGGCTTTCCGGGAACCAGTCATACACAATCGCGTCATCAGCCGAGACAATGCGAAATCCGGCTCGGTACATGCGCCGAAAGAAGTGCGTGTCGCTGCCGCCGCTGAATTGCATTCGCTCATCAAACAGGGCCGGCATCGCACGCAGCGCTTCGCAGCAGACCAGCGTGTTGTTCGTATAGGCTCGATCGAGCGTCGCGCCGGTTGGAAAACGCGTTTGCTGGTGAAACCCGCCGCGCTCCACCCACTTCGGCGCCACCGCCAGAAACCGCGCTTCCACTCGCCCCGCTACCACATCAGCTCGCTCGGCCTCTGCGACGCGCAACAACTCGTCCAACCATAACGGCTCGACCGTTTCGTCGTCGTCCACAAATACACAATACGTCGCGTCCGCCGCCATCGCTGCGACCGAAGCGTTTCGCGCGTAAGGAATGCCGTGTCGCGGCTCTTTCACATAGCGGATGTCCAAGGAGCAAGTCGCTCGCGCGGACTCGCATACAGGTTTCGCCGCGCCCGCGGGATCATTGTCGACGACAACGACCTCAACTCGCGGCGGACGCTCCCGACGCCACTGCAACTTGCCGAGACTCTCTAGCAATCGTGTCAGCCCCTCAGGGCGCCGAAACGTGCATACCAGAATGCTTACGGCGCCACCGGTCCCTCGCTCCGTCTCGAATGGGGCGGGCTTCCCGTCGGCCGCAGCGCCGGGCTGAGGCGATCGCAATGGTCGTGGTGGAGTCGGATTCAAAGCGGTCGAATTGTAAGCAATCCCGCGATGGCGGCACGCGCCATCAAACGCGCTCGCGC
>JAGQOO010000285.1 GCA_020427345.1 Phycisphaerales bacterium
TCGCCGCACCACACCTGGATCTTCGTGTCGAAGTTGGTGCCCGGCGCACAGGTCGTCAGACGGATCTGGTTGCCCGTCCCGACCACCGTGTACCACACATCGCCAACCGTCCCGACCGACGTCCCGCACGTGCCGGGACTGTCAACCGTCGCGAGTTCGTTATTGCCAAGGACCGAAGCCGGCAGGCTCAGCGGGATCGCGTTAGCGCAATCGTCGTTGGCCGGCGGAATCGGGCAGACAACCGAGTTGCAATCCGAGCCGAAGCCCTGGAACGTGCCACCGGCCGTCGCACAATCGTCGGACGACAGGTTGCTGCACGAGCCATCGTTGAAGCAGCAGGCGCCGGTGCAGCTGACGCTGTTGCAGTCCGTGCCATTGCCGTTGAAGAAGCCACCGGCAGTAGCACACGCGCTCGCGGACAGCTGAGCGCACGTGCCATCGTTCATGCAGCAGGCGCCGGTGCAGCTGACGCTGTTGCAGTCGGAGCCGTCGCCCTGATACGCGCCACCGGCAGTGGCACAATCGTCGGACGTGCCATAGACGCAGTTGGCGTCGATGCAGCAGGCGCCGGTGCAGATCACGCTGCCGCAAGTCGCGCCGGCCGTGAAGCGACCGCCCAGACCACTGCATGTCGTCGCGGAGATGTTGTCGACACAGTTGCCATCGCCGAGGCAGCAGGCGCCGAGGCACGGCAGACCGTCATCCGAAACCATGAGCTTGTAGTTGCCGACGGCGCCACTGAAGCCCTGGACCAGGATGTAGTACGTCACGCCGGTGCTCGAGCACCACGAGAACTTCGACGGAAGACCGATGCCGCGCGGGAAGTTGCAGTCGACATCGCCAAACGAGTCATCGTTGCCACCAACGCAGACCAGGTTGTTGCAGTCACCCGTGTAGACGTTGATCTTGGTGTCGTAATCGGTCTCGGCGAAGCATGTCGTCGCTTCGATCGTCGTGCCGGTGCCGACCACGGTGTGCCAGACGCCCGGAGCGCTGATCGTCGTGCCGCACGTGCCGACGTTGTTCGCCTCGTCGGTCGCGAGAGCCGTCGAACCCATCACCATGCTCGGAACCGCCAGCGCGGTCGCGCCGGAGCAGTCGTCATTGGCGGGCGGCGGAGCGCACACGACCGTGTTGCAGTCCGTGCCGTCGCCCTGGTAGGCGCCACCAGCGGTAGCACAGGCGGTGGCCGTCACCGGACCGATGCAGCTGGTATCCGGCAGGCAGCAGGCGCCGAGGCAGGACAGGCCGCTCGAGCTGACCGTCAGTTCGAACTGGCCGGTCGCGGTGCTGAAGCCGTGAACCAGAATCTTGTACTCAACGCCGACCGACGAGCACCACGACACGGTCGAGCGAAGGCTCGAGAACGTGCAGCTTGAGTCATCGTCGTTGCCGCCTTCACAGACGAGGGCGTTGCAGTCGCCGGTGTAGACGCGAAGCTTGGTGTCGAAGGTCGTGGCAGCGCTGCAGGTCGTCGCGGTCAGGGTCGTGCCGTCACCGATGACGGAGTACCAGAGACCGCCGCCCGTGCCGTCGCTCGTGCCGCAGAACGGCGCGACATCAGCGGTGGCCGTCGTCGTGTCACCCGCGGTGATGGACGGAATCGCGACCGCGATCGCGCCGGTGCAATCGTCGTTGCTCGGCAGGATCGGGCAGGAGACCGAGTTGCAGTCCGAGCCGAGGCCCTGGAACGTGCCGCCCGCGGTCGCGCAAGCGTCCGGCGAGCCGTAGATGCAAGAGCCGTCAGCCAGGCAGCAGGCGCCGGTGCAGACCACGCCGTTGCAGTCCGAGCCGATGCCATTGAACGTGCCGCCGGCCGTCGCGCAGCCGGTAGCCGTCTGATTGGCGAGGCAGGTGCCATCCGACAGGCAGCACGAGCCGCGGCAGTTGCCGGTGTCGCTGACGTGCAGGTCGAAGCGGCCGAGGCTCGTCGCACTGAAGCCCTGAACGAGGATGTGGTACTCAACACCGTTGTCCGAGCAGAAGTTGACCGTCGAGCTCAGACCGCTGAAGTTGCAGTCGAAGTTATCGTCGTTAGCGGTGAGGCAGACCAGGCTGTTGCAGTCGCCCGTAAAGACGTGAAGCTTGGTGTCGAACCCGGTGTTCGGGTCGCAGGTCGAAACCTCGATGCCGTTGCCGTTACCGACCACCGTGTACCACATGCTGTGGCCCGTGGTGCTGATCGACGTGCCGCAGGTCGGCAGGCTGGTGATGCTGTTCGGCTCGGCCGTGGCGAGCGTGTTGTCGCCGGTGGTGATGGACGGAATCGCGACCGCGACTGCACCGGCGCAGTCGTCGTTCACGGGCGCGCCAGCCATTGCTGCGGTGGCAAGCGCGCCTCCCATACAGATACAAAGCAACTTCCTGAGGTTCGCCATGTGCTTCCCCTTACGAAGACAAGACATGAGGGCTCCCCTCCAATAGGGAAAAAGCCCGTGTTGACCCACTCCTCACACCGACATGCGGATACTGGGACTATGGGCCAGAATACGGCTCGGCAAGTCAAAGGTCAACGAAATCCACGCCAAAACCTGTCGAAACCGCATGCTTATCAGAGCCGACGCGCGTCCCATAATACGATTGCATGAAAACCGCATCGCTCATTCAATTGTCTGGCGTATTCGCATCGCGATGCGACAATTCCGCCCGCCTCGATTACTGTCCGCAACATGAGCCAGGCCGCCGTCCCCAGTCTCGAACCCCGCCGGCGAACCGCCGACGAGAAGAAACGCGATCGCGCCGTCTCAAAGCAGGCTGCCAAGGCCGCTTTCTGGCGGATGCTGCGACTCGTGTACCCGCATCGGCGGGCGATGGCGTGGGGACTGATTTTCGGCGTCGGCGTCGCCTTCACCTACGCCGCCAGCCTGGCCGGGTTGCTCCCGGTCATGAAGGTGGTGGTCGACGAGCAAAACCTCCACGCCATCCTCCTACAACGGGCCGAACACACAACCGGCTGGGCGGCGATGGCGCTGACGTGGCTGGCGGGGTTGTTTCCCGTCGCCGACACGCCCGGCTCGCGCATGACATCGCTGATCATTGTGCTGTCGGCCCTGATCACAATCAACCTGGTCGGGAATGTCTGTCGCACGCTGTCGCAATACCTCGTGCTCTACGCGTCACACCGCGTCGTCATGGACCTGCGCCGCGCGCTCTATCGCAAAGCGCTGCACATTCCGCTGAACCAGTTGCAGGGAGACGTCGCGTCCACTGTCAGTCAGTTCCTGTCCGACGTCCGCGAAGTGTTTCTCGGGGTCGGGACTTTCTTTGGCAAGTTCGCGCGAGAGCCGTTCAAGGCGGTGTCCGTTCTCGCTGTCGCGCTGTGGTTCGATGCGCGGCTGACGATCTTTGCGCTGACGATCGCGCCGATCGCGGTCGGTCTGCTGTGGTATTTCGGCCGAATCATCCGCAAGGCCGCGACGCGACTTTTGCAGGGCTACGGCCAGATGCTCGGCGCGCTGGAAGAATCGCTCCAAGGTGTCGACACCGTCAAGGTGTACGGACGTGAGGCGACCGAGCGCAGGCGCCTGTGGCGGCTCGAGCG
>JAGQOO010000286.1 GCA_020427345.1 Phycisphaerales bacterium
GACCTCGTGAAACGCGCGGACGATCGACTCAGTTGTCCCGAATTTCTCGTCCATCGCCCGCAGGAAGGTCGTCGCCGGAATCTTGCTGCTCTGGTCGATGCGGATGGCGAGCAGGTCTTTCCGCGTCACGTTGATTTCGATCCACGAGCCGCGCTCCGGAATAATGCGGCAGGCGTGCAGCGCACGATCGCCCTCGGCGGACTCTTTCACAAAGTCGACGCCGGGCGAGCGGTGCAGCTGCGAAACGATGACGCGCTCCGAACCGTTGATGATGAATTCGCCGCCGCCGATCATCCGCGGGATTTCGCCGAGGTAGATCGCCTCTTCCTGCACTTCCTCCTTGTCCTTGCGGTGCAGGCGGACGCGGATGCGGAAGGGCAGGCCGAAGGTCAGGCCGAGTTCGCGGCATTCATCGGTCGTGTATCGCGGCTCGTCGAGCGAGAAGTCGAGGTACTCGAGCCACATGTTTCCGTCGTAGCTCTCAATCGGAAACACCTCTTTGAGGAGCGCCTCCAGACCTTGCAGCTTCCGTTTCTGCGGTTCGACATCGCTCTGGAGAAATCGCTCATACGACTCCGTCTGCACTCGAATCAGATCCGGAATCGCCAGCGCATCTCCATAGCGGCTAAAATCACAAACGAATTGAGTCTGCATGCGGGTAGGTCCTCTGTCTGGCTGGGGGCGCGGCGGTTAACGAGTGGAAATCAGCCGATATCGGCGCGCAATGGCGGCGCGAACGCGCTGCCCTGGATTCGCGAGGGAATCTCGGCGCATGGATCTCGACTGATGACTCCAACCTGTTGACGCTTCGGCCCGGACCGCTTGATTGCCTGTAATCGGGTGATTATAAGCTGGTTACGACTCGACGCAACCCCGCCGATTGCGTTTTTCAGGGGCCAAGTCGACGAAATATCGCCCGCCGCAAGGTGAGAAATCGCAACACATTATGGGACCTTGGGTCGGAATCGATTACGGAAAACGCCGCATCGGCCTCGCGGTGTCTGACGCCACCGGCCGATTGGCGTTTCCGCTCGAGGTCGTCCAAGCAGGCGGTGGGCACGCGGCGAACGCGGCACGGGTAGTCGCGGCGGCGCGGGATCACGAGCCAATCGGGTTTGTCGTCGGCCTGCCGCTGAACATGGACGGCTCGGTCGGGCCACAGGCGGAGTGGTCTCAGGCGTTCGCCGGGGCGCTGCGGGCGGCGACAACGGCGCGGGTCGAGTTAGTCGACGAGCGACTCTCCAGTTTTCAGGCGGATGAGTTGATGGAACAGGCCGGCGTGCCGAGCGGCCAGCGCGCCGCGCGCCGAGACGCCTTCGCGGCGCAGGTGATTTTGATGGCGTTTTTGGCGCGTGGCCGGTCGGCGGAGTAGCCCCCTAGTCGACTTTCATCTCGACAGTCTGCCGCTTGGTAATCCCGACGGCCATGGCGGCGCCGATCACGCCGCACGCCAAGGCGAAGACCGTATCCCCGCCCGACTTCCACAGCAGTCGGGGGATCAACTGGACGAATTGGCCCCAGTCTGTGTCGAGGCCCTCTTCTTTGAAGGCCTGGTCGAAGTAGAACGCCCCCCAGAATATCTGCCCGAGCAGGGCCGAGCTCACGGTCGCGACGAATGTGATACCTTGGACGATCAAGTTGCCTTTGCCCGCCGCGGCCAACGTCGCAAAACCGACAAGCAAGCCGGCGCCGATGCCGACCATCGCGTACATGGAGCCGGTCGCGATGCCGATGCCGGCCCAGACGAGTCCGCCGAGAATAGCGGTTCCCGCGGCGGCGAGTATCGCGAGCCCGAGTCTTGTCGGTTGCGCGTCATAGGCCGCTTGGGCCGCTTGGGCCGCGGCACGTAACTTTGCGATGCAAGGCTCGCAAACGCGCGTAACCGCGCCGTTGACCAGTCGCGGTGGGACGGACTCGGTGGTCTCGCAATGTTCACATTTGACCGGCGGGGGCGGCGCCGCGTTTTTCATCGCCGCGACGAGCGCGCGCGTGAGGTCGCGCAACTTGTCGCCGGAGAATGACCCTACGAAGTTGGCGGGCTGCGTGTAAGTAGCCCGGTCCGCGACAATCTGAAGCCGCTTGGCGGCAAAATCGGCGCCCTGCACAGCCGGGTCCGCGGCGATGCTGTTCTTGATCAGAACCTGGTCGCGTCCGGCGACATCGAAGAGCAGCTGCACGACGACGTTGGGCTGCCTGGCGTCGATCCCCGGGGTCAGTTGAACGAGATAGCCGTCGACCTCTCCATAAGCCACGCCCATGGCGCCGATTTGCAGACCAAACTGCTTGCCGGCGTCCTCAACCGCGCGTTTTGCGCTCGCCATCGGATGTTCCTGTTGTCGGTGCTTGCGACCCTTGAGTAGTCGATTGTCGCATGATACCTCAGGTTACGGGCAAGTGGTTCCACAAACCGCCAGGAGCGTCGCCATGTCCGCCAGGTCGGTGGCGGCGTTTCCGCCGGCGTCCCTATTTCCAATCAACGGCCTCGGCGAGCGGCTTTTTGGGCAGGTCGGGGACACGGCACTCGTCCGCCGGGTAGCCGACGGGGATCAGCAGAATCGGGCGCTCGCTCTGCGGCCGGCCGAGCAGGTCGCGCAGGAAAGTCATCGGGCTGGGCGTGTGCGTCAGCGTCGCGAGCCCGGCGTGGTGGGCCGCGGCCAGCAGCAGGCCCACCGCGATCCCGACCGACTCGTTGGTGTAGTACGTCATGCCGCCGTCGTCGTCCTTGGCGAGTTTGAACACCACGATCAGCCACGGAGCGATCTCGAGGAACGGCTTGCTGTCATCCGTCCCGAACGGAACCAGATCCTTCAGCCATTGCTCGCTGGCCCGGCGGCCGTAGAACTCCCGCTCCTCCTCCTCCGCGGCCAGGCGGATCCGGTGCTTCAGGGCCGCGTTCGAGACCGCCACGAACCGCCACGGCTGCTTGTTCGCCCCCGACGGCGCGGTCCCGGCGGCGGCGATGATCTGCTCGATCGCCTCGCGCGGCACCGGGCGGTCGGAGAACATGCGGACCGTCCGGCGACGCCGGATGATCTCATGGAATCGCCGGGCGGCCTCCTCTGGCGGCACGCCGGGGTCGTAGCGTTCCAGAGGGATGTGCTCGGGCGGCAGGGCCATGGGGCGGCTTTCTGTTGGGGGCCGAATCGGTCGCAGAAGAACTCCTCGGACCGCCCACATCTTCCCCCCTCGGCGGTGTCGTTCCAGCATGGGGGCGGCGTGCCCGCCCAGCGAGCGACTTTCTGAACGACCCACCGTGCCGCCAAGCCCACCAAAGAGGAATCCGCCATGAACCACCGCCGGACCACCACGATCGCGACTCTCGCCGCGGGCCTCGCGCTGTGTGCCGGGTCGGCCTCGGCCCAGCCGGGCGTTGAGGCGAACCGCGAATCGCCCCGCCAGGCCGCCGACACCCGGGCCGTGCCCGCCTCCCACGTCAGCCTCGTCGGCGACGCCCCGCTCGACGGGCCCGTAGTGTGGCCGGCGAAGGAGAACGCGGCCCCGGTCTACTGGCGGGCGTTCATGCTCTACGTG
>JAGQOO010000287.1 GCA_020427345.1 Phycisphaerales bacterium
GCGTCTCGCCCGTACGATGCCACTCCCAGAACGGGCGAGACGCCCGTACCACCCATGATTCCCAGAGGGGAAACACTCCGGAACCCCCGGAATCGGAGCCGCCATGTATTCGCCGGAGGCGCTACTCGACATCCACGAACGCGCCCATTGCAGCCTGCGCAAACTGCTCGACCATTGCCGCTCGCTCACGCCGGACGAGTTGAACCGAGAACTGCCCGGTTTCGGCTACTCGTCCGCCCGGCTGCAACTGCATCACATCACCATGGCGCAAAAGTACTGGCTTAGCGTGATCGAAGACCGCATGAGCGCGGACGAGAATGACGCCGATTATCCGACGATCGACGCGCTCGAGGCTTTTAGAGCGCAGACATTCGAGAAGACCGCAGCGTATCTGACCCGCGCGTCATCCGACGAACTGAACACGCCGCGCCCGATGCTCACCTGGCGCGGCGACCGCCCGAACCTGACGCCGGCCCACGTGATCCTGCGCACGCAGACACACATCTACCAGCATCAGGGGCAGATCATCGCAATGTGCAAACTACTCGGCAAACCGACGTTGCCGGGGTTGGATTTCCCGCTGGCATAGCGCTTCACGCCGGGGCGGACTGACCGTCCGGATTAGAAACGAATGTGCGGCCCCGGCAAAGGGCACAACCGGTCTAGTCGCTTTTCACTCACTTCAACGCCCAGCCCGGGACCGTCAACTGGTCGCAACCGTCCGCCGCGGCCGATGCGGATTTGTCGATCGGTCAGATCATCACGCAACAGGAAACTGCCGAACGCCCCCTCCGCATAACGCACTTGCGGCATCACCGACAAAAACGCCGCGCCGGCGGCGGACAGCAGGCTCGTTTCGCCGACGAGGCAGCCGAGTTGGACATCCCGCCGGGCCGCGAGCACCAAACGGGCGATGTTGAGCGCGGCGATCAGGCCGCCGTTCTTTGCGATGCGGATGTTGAAGACGCGGACCGCGCCATCGTCGATCAATCGCTCGGCGTCCTGCACGGTGATCAGTGATTCGTCGGCGATCAGCGCACAGGAGGTGCGCGAAGCCAGATCCGGCAGGTCGTCGTCGTGCAGGCGGTTCATCGGCTGCTCGATCGCCTGCACCGAGTGCTTCTCGAGAAACGGCGCCACGCTGACGGCTTCCGACAGTGTCCACGCTGAATTCGCGTCGACACGCAGCGTGGCATGGCCTTTCTCAACGGCGGCCCCGAGCATGCGATGCGTCAGGATCAGGCGATCCTCCCAGCCCTCGGTCGCGACTTTGAGCTTGAAGTCGCGCAGGCCGTAGCATCGCTGCGCGCGGATGGCGGCGTTGAGCTTCCAAGCGCGCGAGCCGACGACGATGCCGGAATATCGCGCCAGAGGGGCTGCGCCAGGCTCAGCGAACACGGCCGCGTCCGCCCCCACAATCCGCGCGACATCGCGCGCGGGTCGGCGAAACACTTTTCCCGCCAGATCGATCAGCGCTAACTCAACCGCCGCGCGCGCCGCCGTCACTAATCGTCCATCAATGAAGTACGGGAGCGCTTCGATCTGCTCACAGGCGTCTTCGAAGGATGTGGCCCGAAAGCTGAGCAAGTGCGGGGCGAAAAGCGACTCGATGTCCTCTACCGCGGTTGCCGCCGTTTCGTGTGTGACGTACGTTCGGGCCAGCGTCTCGCCGAAGCCGGTGTAATCAGCGAATGGCGGCTCTGCGGTCAGCCCCACTACCACCGGATCAGCCACTGACCGCGACGCGGCGGCGTGCTCGAAGCGAAACCGCATCGGAATCGCGAGCGGGTAAATGCGGAGCTCTCGCAGCCGCAATGCGACGCTCATCGCGCTTCGACGGCGGAGCGTTCGAAGGGAATCGGCGCGATGCCGGCGTTTTCGAGCGCCACCTGCCCGCGCGGGCTGAACAAGTACCGCACGGCTTCGCGCGGGCCGGCGTCGGCATCGGCGCGGTGATAGACATATATGACCTTCGCGAGCGGATAGCGATCCTTCTCAATCGCCTCCAGCGACGGCAGCACCGCCTCGCCGGCGCGCTCCAGCCGCAAGCCCAGATAGCGAGCGGGCCCGACGTATCCAACCGCGGCAAAGCCCAAGGCCTGCGGGTCGGCCGCGACGGCGTCGACGATGCCGGCGTCGCTGTCGATGGCTTCCCACGGCTCTTTGTCGAAGAAAATCCCGGCCTGCCCGAGCAGCAGCCGACCGCCGCGCGTGGCGCGTTGCGGGCCGATCAGACGGATCGGCCCAGCCTCGCCTCCGATTTCGCTCCAGTCCTTGATTTCGCCGCGCAGGATCATCTTCAGGTGCTTGGCGAACAGGCTGTCGACCGGATTCGACGGATTTACATAGAGCGCGAACCCGTAGAAACCGACGCGCCGGCCGATCGGGACCTCGGCGAAGGCCTCCAGTTCGCGCGGCGAAATCGGGCGATCCACGCAAGCCAGATCGCATTCCCCCTTGGCCAGGCGCTCGAAGCCGTCGATCGAAAACGTGATCGACCCGACCCGGCTCAGGCGGAACACCGGATCGCTGCAGTGTTCGAGCCAGCCCTGCACGAGTTCGGTCGGCATGTGGCCGCCGGAGAGCCGAACGGCGTGAATCTCGCGACCCGGGGCGCAGCCGCCGGCAAGCGAGATCGTCGCCAAAACCACGAGCCCGAGCCCGCGGCGGCGTTGAACGCGCTCGCGCATGGCGTCTACACTCCCGGACTTCAAGCACGTGTGACGAAAGGACTGCCCGCGATGTCGGTCGAAACCACGATTGATCAATTGCAGCATCATGTTGGCCAGAACGTAACCCTCCGCGGCTGGCTGTACAACAGCCGCTCCAGCGGCAAACTCCAGTTCCTGATCATCCGCGACGGAACCGGGTTGTGCCAGTGCGTCATGGAAAAGACCGACGCCAATACCGAGCAGTTTGAGGCGGCCAAGCATCTCGGGCAGGAGTCCTCGCTCGTCGTCAGCGGCGCGGTGCGGGCCGATGAGCGCAGCGCCGGCGGCCACGAGTTACAGGTCAGCGGCGTGGAGATCGTACAAAACGCCGAGCATTACCCGATTTCGCCGAAGCCGCACGGGATCGAGTTTCTGATGAACCACCGGCACTTGTGGTTCCGGTCGCAGCGACAGTGGGTGATCATGCGGATTCGTGCGACAGTGATCGACGCGATTCGGCGGTTTTTCAATGATCGCGGGTTCGTGCTGATTGACACGCCGATTTTCGCGCCCTCCGCCGGCGAGGGGGCACAGACGCTGTTCGAAGTCGATTACTTCGGCGAAACGGTGTATCTGGCGCAGACGGGGCAGCTTTATCTTGAATCAGCGTGCATGGCCCATCGCAAGGTGTACTGCTTCGGCCCGACATTCCGCGCGGAAAAGAGCAAGACCCGCCGGCACCTGACCGAGTTCTGGATGGTCGAGCCGGAGATCGCATATTGCGAGTTGAGCGACGTCGTCGCGCTGGCCGAGGACTTTGTCCACGACGTTGTGCAGCGTGT
>JAGQOO010000288.1 GCA_020427345.1 Phycisphaerales bacterium
GATCAACACGCGCACACCGATCGGATTGCGCGACCGGGCGATCATCGGCGTGTTGATCTACACGGCGGTCCGCGTCGGTGCGGTGGCCAAACTCCGCCGGCGCGACTTCTTCACGGATGGACGCCAGTGGCTCTTTCGATTCGACGAAAAAGGCGGCAAAGAACGCGTCATTCCGGCGCGGCATGATCTCGAAGGGTTTACCCGCGACTATCTCGACGTTCTGAGCCTGCCAGCCGGCGGTCCTCTTTTCGTTTCACTTCGTCGGGGGGGCGATGCGCGGGACAGGCCGCTTGGCACAGGCGACATCCTCCGCATGGTCAAGCGCCGATTACGGCGAGCCGGTCTGCCTACCGACACGCTATCGTGCCACTCATTTCGAGCAACGACCATCACGAACCTGTTGGACCAGGGCGTCCCGCTGGAAGACGTGCAGCACCTTGTCGGACATGCGGACCCACGCACGACTCGGCTCTACGACCGACGGCGCCGCGAGGTCACGCGGAACATCGTCGAGCGAATTGCGATTTAGATCCTCACTCCTCTTCGTGTTCAGCGTCTGACGGCGCGTGTGCCGGTTCATGGGTGATGTCGCGGATCGGCTTCCGACGTTCGATTACATTCGCGAGTACGGCGAGCGCTTGTTCGACAACGACGAACCAGCGCCGCTTGAACTGGACAATCTCCTCGCTCAGTCCGTAGCCCTCCAGCTCGTTCCTGTTGGCGGCGACGCCGTTTAGCACCAGATCGACGATGTCGTCGCCTGCCAGTCGCGATCGCTTCAGCAACCAGCCGTTATCAAGTTCGATCACGCCGCCGCCTTCGAGAAGATGGAGCAACTCCGCAGGCGACGTTTCCGCGAGGGGCGTGCCGATGCCCAGTCGCTGATTGACGTTGGGAACATCAGCCGGACTGAGATTCAGGCCTACGAGCGCACGGCCGTCGGCCAGCACCGCGCGGGCAATCTTCATACTCTGGATACCGGAGGCGCCCATGATCTTGTCGTAGATGGGGAAGATGGCGCCGCTGAGAATGTGGAACCGGCGAGCTTCCGTCGCCGGCGTCTCCGCGTACGCCCGGTCCCACCACGCGCGTGCATCTTCACGTTCGACACGCTCGTACTTCTGCCCAAGTTCGGACCGGTCCAGGGAGCGTCGCGAGCCTTTCACGGTCGTTAGCAGTACCTCATTCGGCCGCGTCTCCAAGTGCGACGCCACCGCGTAGACCCGCCCGCTGCGTCGGTTTCGATAGAAGCCCTCATCCGCATGCGACCCGAGCGCGAGGGCAAAAGGCATCCGTTCGACATCGACTTCACCCTCCAGTTCGTGCAACAAAGTCCGCGCCCCGGAGGCTGCGTGTGTGTAGAGCACCTGTGCCTCAGCGATGGCGCGCAAATTGCGCGCACGCAACTCCTCGACTCCGAAGTCGAAGGCCCCCGCACGCTTGGCGGCGTCAACGGCCTGCCGATAGCGATCGAAGAACAGCTCGAAAATGCGGTTCTGCTTCTCGACGGGCAGCACCATGATGCGGTTGAGGAATTGCTCCACGTTACGGGCGTGACTATCACGGACGGCGGTCTTTTCCTTGTTCAGCACGCCCATGCGGTCGAGGTCGCGTATGCCGATGCCCGCTTCGACGTGCCGATTCAGTTCGATCTCGCGATACAACCGCGTGAGCGCCGCCTTGCCGTACTCGTCGGTCACATCCTCCGGCCGGAAGAGGTCGCTCGACAACGAGTGCCGTTCGCCCTTTGTGAGCGCCCCGAGCGCGGCGAGTCGCTTGGAGACTGCGTTCACAAGCCGCTTCTGACCGGCCAGGTCGAGCAGCACCAACCGGATGATGGGCGCCGAGGTCTGATTCGAGCGGTGCACACGGCCGAACGCCTGCATCTGTTGGTCGGCCGACCACGAGAGCTGGAAGGCGTAGAAGACGCGCCGCTGTTGATTGCCGGACATCAAGTCGGCATGCACGCTGATTCCGGTGGAACCGGCGCCGGAGATTACGGCCACGCGCTTGTGCCCGCGTTGAAACAGGCGTGTCTCGTATTCGTTTAGCTGCCGCCGTGGCACGCCCTGCAGCTTGCGGCGGACATATTTGCCGCATTCCCAGCGATGGGTTCGCCCACTGATCTCTGCCACCTGGCCGACACCGAAATGACTGACCAGTGCGTCGAGCGGATTGTGCGGGATGTCGAGGTCGGCCACCTTGCTGAGCAGCTCCTGCTGCCGGCGGAGGTTTTCGCGGTTGATCTCAGGGTTGCCGGCTGCGTCTTCGACACGCACGCTCACGACGTTGCCGGTGACCGGGTCGGTTTGTTCGCGGTACTGGTAGATCGGGAACTGTGCCTCGATGAGCTGCACGATCATCTCGCGCGGCGTCGCATCCAGCTCGCTGAGTTCAACGCCCTGAGCACGCGCATCGCGGACTTTGCGGTCGGCCTGGGCTTCGCCGGTGTTGAAGAGGCTCAGCACGACCGACCGTTCCGCGGCCAGGTCGCGTTCGATGGCTGGCAGGACATCCGGCAGCGCATAGGCGAGCATAAGTTGGAGGAAGAATCGCTGCTGTGCCGCGTAGAATTGTGCGTATCGGTGCGCGTTGCGTTTCTGGCAGGCGGTCTGTTCGCCGCGCTCGAACGCCATGAGCAGTTCGGCCCATAAGTCCGCGATCTGGTCGTACTGACGGCGCTCATCGGCCGTCATGCCATGTACCAGCGGTTCGTACTCGACCGCGCTGTCAGGGACGATCGTGCCGTCCGGCCGGCGGGTAGTTCCGTAGCTGATGGTTCGCGAGAGGTAGGTGCCGACGCTCTTCAGGTCGCGGCAGAGCATTTCCATTGCGGCCACGCCGCCGCGCTCCATCGCCACCAGGAATGCTGCGAAGTCTGGGAAAGGCGCACCCTCGCCCCAAAGACCGAGCCGTTCATACGGCGCCATGTGCCGTGCTTCCGTCGCACCAGTCGCACTGAAATACCGGACGCGCGCACGCGGGAGGAGCCGTTGCAGCGTGATGCCCATGTTGCCCCGAAGCGTGCCGTGGTCCACCGTTGCCTTCCCGCCGTGTGGCGTGGCGGCAGCGTTCTTCATGAAGTGGGCCTCGTCGAAGACGACGGCGCCGTCGAACTCCGGCCCCAGCCAGTCGGTGAGCTGCTTGAATCGCGGACGTTGGCCGCCAAAGTCGTTGCTCAGCATCGTGTACGTGGTGAAGAGGATGCCACAATCGTCGGCAATTGCGTCTGCCGTTTTGAAGCGCGCCTGATGCACGAGAGTAAGCGGCACGCCTACGGCGTCACGATCCCGTTCCGCATCGGCACGAAGCTGGTGCGAGGCTGATATGTGAACATGCTTGAGTCGGCCTTGCTGCACCTCGTTGTAGATGAAGGCATAGATCTCACGACCCTTGCCAATCCCGGTGCCGTCCCCATTCCAATGTCCCTTGCGAGAACCATCGGGCAAGAA
>JAGQOO010000289.1 GCA_020427345.1 Phycisphaerales bacterium
TCCTCCTGCGGCCATAACGCCGGCCAGAAGAAGATCGCGGCCAGCGCTCCGAGCGCTTGCAGATGCACATAGCGCGGGCCGAAGCCATGATGCAGGAACATCTCGACCGATAGCGCCAGACAGCGGGCGGCGAAGGCGAGGCAGTTGCTCGCTGTGTCGATCCGTTCGCGGATGGTCGGTTGCTGATCCGGTTGCACGTCAAGACTCCTTGCTGATTGCGCGCAGCGTCTCCGTCCGCGCTGCGCCGCGCGTTTGATTCCACCCAGTCCGTTGCATTAGCCCTGCCGGAAGGTCGTCCTCAGCCAGGTCTTGCCGGTCGTCGGGAACACCCGGCCGTTGCGCACGATGATCGCGTCCACGTTCCCGCCGTTACCTGGCCCACCGGTCCGCAGCCGTGTGAACACCGACGGTTGCACCTCGAACTCATACGCTTCGCTGAACCCGCCGCTTGATTGCGGGGCGTCGCCCCAATCGATCAGCGAGGTCGGGTGCGAGCTGTTGCCCGACGCGAACAGTTGCCGCGTGCGGCCGATGAGCTGACTGGCCCATTCGTTCGTCACGTGGTCGCCGTTCGCATGAAAGATCTTCGTATTCAGATTGCCGAACAACGAGTCGGCGCGGGATTTTCCGGTCTCACCGTCGCCGAGCGCGGCGTAGACGTTCGGCGTGTTCTGCGTCAGCAGCACGGTCGCGACCCGCGCGCTGCGACACGTCGTCTGAAACCCCTGGTCGTAACTCGTGATGAAATGCTGGGCTTCGTCGGCCCACAGGAACACGGGCCGTGGACTCGCGGTCACGTCGCGGCGTTCGATCGCCCGCTGAAAGGCGTACTTGAAGATCGTCTGCGCGATGAGGCCGACTTCGGCGTATTCCTTGACCGGCAGATCGAGCAGGATGATCCGTCCGTCGGCTGTTTGGTCCGGCGTCACGTTCGTGGATGTGCTGAAGAGTTCGCGGAGCACGCCGCGATTGAGCACGTCGATCGTCGAAGTCAGTGTTGAGACGACGACGCTGCGGGTCTTTTCGCTAAGCCCCGGGAACTCCAGCAGAAAATAGTCCGCGACCAGTTCGAAGTCGCGCTCCTGGCTTGCCGATTTGGCCCGCGCATCGGCTTCGCGCAGGCACTTGAAGCAGAAACTCTCCGCCTTCCAGTCGTCCGAGGTCGCTTGTTCGAGACTCACCGGCGCGGTGACGACGAGGCGATAGAGCTCGGGCACCGAGATCGGTCGACCGGCGATGATCAGCAGGTCCACGAGGTTGCGAAGGAGCTGGCGCAAAGCGCGGCGCCAGTAGCCGTCGTCCTCGCGTCCGCCTCCGCCGCCGGAGCGGCGTTCGGCGACTTCGAGCACGATCGAGAATAGCGCCACGATGTTCTCAGTCAGCCCCGCGCCTGCGCCGCCGCGGGTGCGCTCATCATCGAGGAAGTTGAACCGTAGTTCATGGTCCGGTCCGAAGATCAAGAGATCACTTGAGCGCCCCGTCTCGGCGCAGTAGCGCTGCCACAGCGCCCGCTCGTCGGCCTTGGCCGTCAGCACCAGCCCTCCGAAGCCCGCTTCGAGCATCGCACGGGACATCGCCGCGCCGGAGCCGCTGGTTTTACCGGAGCCGGTGGCGCCGACAATCAGCGCGCCTTCGAGCGCGTCACGAACCGACCACACCTCGCCGCGCGTCCATTCGAGCAGCGGCCGATCGAGGTCCCATTGACCGAGTCGTGTCACCGATACGCGCTTGGCGCGCGGCTTGAACAGTGAAAGCAGCATCGCCTACGCCTCCCTTCGTTTGGCCGGCTTGGCGCGGTCGCGCAGCAGCCGGGCGAAGGTCGTGAGTTCCAGATCGCGCGCCTTACGGGCTTCGTTGACCAGTTCGGTGAGCCAGGCAATGAGGGTCTCGACATCGGCGAGGCCGGGGCCGGCCAGTGTGACTGACCGGCCACTGCCGAGTTGCGCCGTGATGCGGGCGGGGACCTTGCCGTTCGTCGGCGGCGCCACCTTGCGCCGCGCTCGGCGTGTGATCGCCTCGCGCGTGATCCGGCCCGCCGCGGCATCCGCGGCAAGTTGCGACTGTGCGCTCGTGTCTTGGACTTGGGACAACGCATAGCCCGCGCTGGCGCTGATGGCGCCGGCGGCGACCTGCGCCTGCACGTCCTCGGGCAGACTGAGTAGCGCGAGCAAACGCGAGACTTTGGATTCGGAGAAGCCGAGTCGTCGCGCCGCCTCGGACGCCGTCCATCCGGCCGACGCCATCAGCGACTGCACGCCCCGCGCGATTTCCAGCGGCTTCAAGTCCTCGCGCTGGCAGTTGGCGATCAGCTGCCTTCGGGTCACGTCGGGTTCGGAGAGGTCCTCCTCAATGATGACCGGCAGCTCGGTCAGTCCGGCGAGCTTGGCGGCATGGAAGCGCCGCTCGCCGTCAACAATCACATAGCCCGCGCCGTTTTGTCGGACGCGAAGCGGGAACAGCAGGCCGACTTCGCGGATGCTCTGCGCCAGTTCCGCCAGCGTCTCATCGGGGAACGACTTGCGGGGGTTGCCCGGATCGGGATGGAGGTCGGCAAGGGGTTGCATAACCGTTTTCACTGGTGGCTCCTATTCGGGCTTCTTCGTGCCGGACAGCAGCGTGGAGAACATGAACGCTAGCGCGCCGAGATCATCGATCCGGCCGACCACCGGGATCAGGTCCGGAAGCAGGTCGATCGGCGAACAGATGTAGATCATGCAGCCGATGACGATCGCGAGCTTCGCGAGCGGGGAGAGCGGTTCTTGAACGTCACTGAGCTCGTGTTGATTCTTATCTTGGTCCATGTCTTTCCTCGGTTTGAAGCGAGCGTTCCCTCTGAGCGGGCATCGTTCTGGCGATTGGTGATCTAAGTTCCGGCTTGAGTTTGTCGACGAAAACTGGCACTATCGGCGCCGTAGTAGTCCGAACCGCTTCAGCCCGATGTGTCGATGACGCCGTCAGAGAGTAGTAACGCAGGTCGAATGATCGCCGAACGGCGATGGCGCGAAGCCATCCGAAAACTGCTGGCCGACATGCCCGAAGACTATGACGCGAGACGCGAAGCGATGGTGCGCCTGCGCGACGTGTTTCATCAGGAAATCGCCGCGAGTATTGAGCCCGGCCTCAACGCGTACGCTGCCGAACAGCCGCAGTCCGATCTTGCTTCCTGCCGAAAGCTCGCCGCGGATGTCAATCGGCACTTGCGCGAGTTGGGGCTGACGCTTGCCAGCCCGGACAACTCGGGACCAGCGATTCTCCTGGCGGACTTTCAGGACGCGCAGCACAAGGAGTCACTTCGATTTCGGCTCCAAATCACCGATGAAACCGGTCGTCGCTTCCGTCGTCTCGCCTCCGCTAAGCTGCCCGCTCTGCGTCCCGTTCCAGTTCCTGTTCGAACCGACCCTGCTCCCGGCCCGAGCCGAAACCGTT
>JAGQOO010000028.1 GCA_020427345.1 Phycisphaerales bacterium
CGCTGTGCATGCGGACGGCGCTATCGCATCCGTCACGCCACGCGCGACTCAGCGGTGACCTGTCCGAATTGTGGGCGGACGATAACGATCTCGGATGCGGAATTGCGTCTTGCGGACGGCGGCGACGAGGTGATTCAACTTCAAGCCGACGTCGCGATGGAAGAGCCTTATGTGCTTCCGCTTGAAACGGGTGGGCTGCGCCTGGCGGAGCGCAACGCGCGCCCGGGATTGACGTTTCGATATCGCTACACCAATCCAGATGCGCAGATCAGTGCGGCGATTGGGCAGCAGTCGTTCAAGGGCGCCTTGAACGCGGTGGATGAGCGCCGCGCCGCCGCGATGGGGAGTTGGCGACCGGATGATCCCGCCATCGCGGACTTTGTCGACGCGGTTTTCCTCGCTCGGAAACCGCAGAATATTGTCGGCGTCGCATTCGCCGCGCTGGCGTGCTGCGCGATGTTCGGAGTGATCGCGGCGACGCCGATTCCGGGGCTGGCCCGCGGGCTGTTGACGTTGTTTGCCGTAGTTTTGACGTGCGGCTATGCCGTACACATGCTGTGGACAACGTTGTTCAATTCCGCGAACTACGAAGATGACATTCCAATTGCGGATACTTGGAACCCGTTTGACGACGGCGTTCGCCCACTGATCTACATCGCGTTTATCTCGGTTTTGTGCAGCGTGCCGGCGCTCGCGGTGGCGTGGTACGCCTCGGCGATCAAGCGGCCGGAGTTGACGTTCCAACTTGTGTTTGCGGCCGGCTGGTTCTTCTGGCCGATATCGGTGTTCGCCGTCGCGCTGGGCGATTCGATTCGCGCATTGCGCCCGGATTTTCTGCTGCGCTGCCTCGTGGCGATCGGGCCGAGCTACGCGCTGTGGTGGGGCCTTGTATACGCGATGCTCTGGGGCTGGTACGCGTTGTTTGGTATGGCGGCGGCGCAGCCGTGGGCGCTTGCGATCTGCCCGTTTTTCACGTTTTACTGCGCATACGTCCTCGGCCGCGTGCTCGGATTGAGCTACCGCCGCTATCAACGCCGCCTGCCGCTTTAGCAGCTTGTTACAATGAATGACCTCGCTGACTTCTGGCGAGTCGCGCAAACAGGCGCCACTTGGGGGCTTCCAGTGATCACGACGTCCGTGCGGCTCCGGTGGTTGGGGCTCGTCGTTTCACTCTCGACGATCGGCTTCGCGCTGGCCGATGGCGTTCCGCGTGATGTTGTGCGTTTCGACATCGCGCACTTGACGATGCCCGGTGAGAGTGTCTTTGTCATGGGCAATCGCCCGGAACTCGGCGGGAACAACATCCGCAAGGCCGTGAAAATGCTGCCGCAGCCCGACGGCGGTGGCGGGCTGCTGTGGACGATTGACATCGCGATTCCGCTGGGGCCTTCATTCAACTAGTCACGACGCGTGCGCGCCGCCCCGGCTCGTCCTTCAAGTTAGCGCCGCCGCAGGCTCAGCAACCCGATTGCGAGCAGCGCGACAGTTGCCGGTTCGGGGACAGCGAAGAATGCGCCGTTGAAGGAAGGGGGCAACCAAGGGGGCGTCGAGTGATCCGTGCGCAGCGTGAGCAGGCGCGCATGAGTGGGCTCGATCGGCTGTGCAGAATCGGGGTCGCCGCGCCCGTCGTCTACGGCTGGCACGAAGTAGATATCGCCGAAAGATAGCGTGCCGCCCGTTATCGGCGCCTCGAACGCGATGCGAAGTATCGCCCGCTCGCCCACAAACGAAATTGGTGCTCCTAGTGTAAACAGACCAGCACTGTACCGAATTGGGCTGAGTACGGGTTCCTCCAGCGCGAATGCCCCGCCGTTCGCCGCGTCAAACCGATGATCGGCATCCGGCCGACGGGGCGTCGAAGCAAAGGTATTGAACGGCATACCCACCCCCGGCCCCGCCAAAGGCGCGTCGACGCCGTTCGCATCCTGCCGGATGTTGTACCGAAGGATCGCGCCGCCAGCTGACTCGACTTCGACGACCGAAGCGGCCCAACCATCGCTATCATTTAAGGAGATCAACTGGTCAAAGACGAAAACGTGATCCGCCGACTCAGCGCCGGTTTCGACGGGAACGACCTCAAACGTTGGTCCTCCCGCAATAGCGCAAGTGGCTGTCCAGGCGGCCACTATGATCGACGCAATCCGCATAAGATTATCCTCAAGTTGATTAACTGAGTATAGGTCGAAAGTCTTGCAGTTCAAGTCCACCCGCATAAGATTACGGGAGATTAACATCAGGAGGTGCATCCGATGCGTTCACTCGCTTGGGTTTCGATCACGTTCTTCGCAGCTTCAGCTCTGAGTGATGGACGAGAAACGGTAATGCGTCAAAACCCGCGGGCGCGCTGTTGGCAGGGAGATCCATACACACGCGTCTTCTTTGGTCCGATGACGCGGGCCGAAACGCCGGACAGCGCCGCGTCGGCGTGGCTGGCCCGACACGCCGTGGGTTGGAACGAGAACGTCGCGGAACTTGAAGTCATGCGATCCGCCGCCCTCCAGGGTCGCCCCCTCCACGTCATTGCCTACCAGCAGCGAATAGACGGGATACGCGTCGAGGGGGCCCAAGCACGGATCGTAGTTCGAACCGATCGCTCCCCTCAAGTCGTACTCGCGACTGCACGGTTGGCGCCGCGTCCATCTACTCCATTCGCAACGCCTCGGATCGACTCGGTTGCAGCCCTCCGCGCGATTGAAGAGGACCAAACGGTATCCGCGCGGTACCACTCAGGAACGGACCCCGAATTGGTAATCAGGTTCATGGACGAAACCGGATACCACGAGCCAGCTTTGTCGTGGGTTTCGCGGGTCGCTGCCCGCGATGGATCTGAAGTGGCGCGCGTGTATGTCAACCCGGACACGGGTTGCGTCACGGCTGTTGAAAGCGACACTCATCATGCGACGCTAACCGGCCGCGTGCTGGGGAGGGCGACCGTGGGGCTTGCAGCGATCGAAGTCAGCGGCACTGATCTCGTACCGATCCCAGATATTGAAGTCTTTGTGACAGGTGGGGTTTCACCGGCAAGCGGATTCACGGATCGGAATGGATATTACTCGATCAATGTGGACGGCGCTGGGCCATTTTCGATTGCAACCAGCAGTGAAGATGCCCAGTATCGCAGTGTAGTCAACTATGTCGACGGAAATAATCCGAGAATACTCGCAGCGAGCAAGACCTGGACGAGCGCCGATCCTAATCTAGTTCTGAATGACGTTAATGACCCCAACGTAGCGCAAACTGCCGTCGTTAACGCGCTCGTGCACTACCACGAGGCGCGCAACTTCTTCGAATCTAGGTGGAGTCTTGATGTGCTTGGGTTCAACCATCAGATTCGAGTCAATCACGTCCCCTCGGGTTGTGGCCTAGGCAATTCGGGCTCCCCGAATCTTAGCCCAATGCTACTCTACCGCGAACTGACGGGTTGCCGGAACGGGGCGATGTCCACGGTTATTGCACACGAATTTGGCCATCTCGTACAGGCTAGCCTCGGGCTATCCCGCGAACAGGTGTTCGGAGAAAGCGTGGGTGATACGATTGCGTTCCTGCTCTATAACACTGAAGTCTTTGCGTCGGAGGTACATCCCGGTCAAGGGGCGGACCGTACTCCGCTCTGCCCCCGAAGGGACTACCTCTACAATCCTACTCTCGACGCCCACCTAACGTCCATGATCTTGTCTGGCCTGTGGTTGGACATCCGTCGCGAGATTGAGGTCTCGGGCGGAGAGAGCATATCATGCTCAGTAATGGACTCGAGCTTTGATCCGAATGATCCGAACTGCGTCTCGGCTTGCGTCAGCCGAACCGCATCGGAGGGCAACGAATTCGTAAGTCAACTCTTTGTCGACTGGACTCAGCTTACACTGGGTCCAATTCGAGAGCCGGGTCTTGTGCATTCGCGCCCAGCCCATTTCGGCACTGCGATAGAGATATTGACGGTGTTGGACGATGATGGCGACTTGAGTAACGGGGGCCCACACTACGCCGAGATCGAAGCCGCATTTGATCTGCACCAGATACCTTTTCCGAGCATCGATCCAGTCCGATTTTTCTTTCCCGAAGGACGTCCAAGCGTTGTTAGGCCAAACATCCCGCTGGACTTTCAGGTCGTCGTTGTCTATCCCGAGGCAAATGAGCCCACTGACCTGAGCGCTGCACTCGAACTAGGCTACTGCAATAGCTGTAACGCGGTCACGGATTTCAACGATCTAGAGACCGGGCAAGTGTCGCTTGTAGACGGAAACTGCCCGTTGACTGGGCTTGGGTTCGACCCGAATGAATTAGCCGCCGGGTTGACGCATGCCGCGTATTGCTTGTCGTTGCCGGCGACTGATTGCGGCGATGGAATTGCCTTTGGATTACGGTTTGCACTCGAAAATGATGCGACTTTCGTGTCGCCAACGGATGCGGTTCATCGCCTGCATCGCGCGACGCCAGGCTGGGGTCGGCGGACTGAGGTCGTTTGGGATATGGAGCAGGTGTCGATTGGCGACCCCAACTGGCGAGTCGACCCGAACGAGCCCAATGGTCTTGACTTTGGCCCTCTCGCGTCTCTGGGAACCTGGCAAATCGGAGTGCCAGACATATATCTCGACCTGTCGGGTGCCTTGATGCAGCCGAGCCAAGACCACACCGACAATCCCGGTCGACTATGCTGGGTGACCGACAGATTGGGGGCTGATCCAAACAACTCGGCAATCATTCACGATGTCACAAACGGTGCCACATACCTGGTCAGCCCGCTTATTTCCTCCGAGGGGGCAAATGACGCCATCATCACGTTTTGGATGTGGTACCAGCATGTTGGAGCCGATCAGGGTGAACAGTTCAGAGTACAACTGCGAAACGCCAGCGACCCGAACTGGACCACGGCAATTAGGCTCTCGAAGGGCGACGCGGACGCGGTCGGCGGCTGGCGTTTACACCAAATCCGACTGGTCGAGTTCATTGACGTCTCCGGCCCGTTTCGCATGCGCTTCGTGGCGCAGGACATTACGCCTGGTGCAGACTCAAGAATCGAAGCCCTGCTCGACGATCTTACGGTCGAACTCTTTGGCTGCTGCGAAGGCGACCTGACGGTCGATGGTATCGTCGGTATCGCCGACTTGGCGGGCTTGCTCGCGGCGTTCGGTCGCAGCTACAGTGACCCACTCTACACGGACAACGCAGACCAAGCCCTAAATGGAGTAGTTGACCTTGCCGACCTGGCGTTACTGCTCTCTCGATTTGGTTGCGAATGCGACGCCGAGCCGAACGACCCGGCCTATTGTGCGCCCAGCGGCGGGGGTGGCGGAGAAGGTGGCGGCGGCGGTTTCTTCGGACCGTCTTCGCCGGCTGTGACGGTGAGCGTCGCCGGCTATGACACAAGTAACTTCAGCGCCGGCGACTTCGTCGGCGAGACGGACGATTTCGTCTTCGACGTTTTCGTAGAGATTGGCGACCCGAACAACGACGACTGGACCTCGCATGGAGCTATCGTCGAGACGACAAACGGGGCCACCTTGCGCTTGGCGATGTTCGCAGACCCTAATGATCCGAACAATCCGGTGCTGCCGGAGCCGAACAGCACTGGTGAACCGGACAAGTACGTTTGCTTTGTCGGCGTGCCCAAGCCGGTGAACAGCAGTGGGCGGTTCACGAACCCAGGAGCGAACTACGCCGGCGGATACACCGGTGGCGTCGATCCGACATACACGTCAAGCGCCATGGACGTGGCATGGTTTGACAATGTGACCTCAAACGACGGACCGGCGGCGGTGATGCGCATTGTGATCGACGTTAGCGGCGTGAGCGGAGCCGACACGTCCGGCGGGTTCGGGAGCGTCTATTTCTCGACATCCGGTCCGATCACCGGTGGCGACATCGAGGTGGCCACACTACAGACGGAGTGCGGTGTGCTCAGCGAAGGTTCTAACCTGACGGGGCTAAGCGGGAGCTTCTACGTGGAGCACTGAGGGTGACATTCCCTCATTACGTCGATCTGGCGGACCTGGCCGGCCTGTTGGCGGCTTTCGGCGCGTGCGAAGGCGATCCGGCGTTCAGCCTGTTTGCCGATTTCGACGCGAACGGGTGCGTTGAACTCGCGGATCTCGCCGGTGTGCTGGCGGCGTTCGGTAGTTGCGAATAGCTCAGCGGCGGCGCAGCGCCAGCAACGCAAGTGGCGCCATCAGCATGAACGACGTAGGCTCCGGCACGATCGTGTCGACATAGTCGAGCAGCGTGCGAAGCGTGATTTCCGTCGCGCGGATGCCCTGTTGCGTGGTCACGTTGATGCCCACGTGAATGTGACCCGCGGCCACCGACCACGCCGGGTCGGTCGGGTCGCTGTGCAGCGACTGATACCACACCCCGTGATAGGCGATGAACTCGCTCAAGAAACCGCCGCCGTAGCCATCCGGATCGATGAACGGGTTGATGACTGGAAACTCGTTTTCGAGCCGATCGACGATGTCCTGCATCGGCAGCGTCGAAGGGCGTACGAAGCCGGCGGGAACGCTTGAATCCGGCGGGGACGGCGTCGGCTGAAAGGGGGCGGTGTAGTCGTTGACCCACGTCGCGAGATTGCGCTGCGCGCCCTCGACCTCCCAGTTTCGGCCGTTGCGTCCGCGACTGAAGGTGATGATCGCGACGGGTTGGACTTCGTTGGCGATCCGCCAGAAGTCTTCGGACGTGTCCTGATAGTCGACCTCGAGGTCGCCGACGCCCTGGCCGACGCCGTTGGGGAACTCCGGAAAGTACGAATAGATGTCGTATCCGCGACCTTCCCAGTCGCCACCCACCCAGCCGCTGGGGTTTTGAGTGGGGCTGGTGCTGAACTGGCGGACCATTTCGTTGGTCGGGGGCCAGTATCCGGTGATGAGAATGTTGTTGGTGTGGGCTGCGAACAGGGGAGCAGAGAGGGCGATCGCCGCCAGGCAGGCGAATAGGCCGTTTGATTTCATGTGCGCGCGTTCCCGTTTTCGGACGGTGGGGACAGACTTTCCCCGATTCAGTTGCCCCCCGGACATGCTAGGCCACCCGGTTGCCGGATTTCCGCAAAAATTGACGAGGCGTTTTCCCGCGCGTAGGATTCGCCTCGTTCGTGCCCGGCGGGTGATGTGCGCGCCGATCGCGATGCGATTTTTTCAAGGAGCCCGTTTGTCGAGTCAAGACGCAATTTCGATGGAAGCGACCGTCATTAAGGCGCTTCCCAACGCCATGTTTCTGGTAGAGGCCGAGATCGGCGAGAACAAACACGAAGTGCTGGCCCACGTCTCCGGACGCATGCGCAAACACTTCATTCGAATCCTGCCCGGCGACCGCGTGACAGTCGAGTTGTCGCCTTACGACCTGAAGCGCGGCCGCATCACCTACCGCCAGAAGTAAGCCCCGACAGTTCGCGTTTCACCTCTTCCAATTGAAGTGGGTGGCTGACGCGGATCAGGTTGTTACACTTGCCCGCTTTCGCGGGTTTCGTTGGTCGCGACGGGCGCGATCCGCGTTGCTCGAATAAGTGAAGGCTGGACACTTCTCAATGACGCTCGCCTCGGTCGGGGCCGAAGTAGTTGAGCACGTCGCGACGCCGCTCGATCAACTGATCGTGCTTCTGATATTCGTATCCGTTTTTGCCGGCATCATCTTCGACAAAATCGACAAGGCGATCGTATCGCTGGCGGGCGGGGCCGTGGTTGTCCTGGCCGGCTACCTGACGTTCGAGCGCGCGATTCACTACGTCGACTTTGAGACAATCGGCCTGCTGCTCGGCATGATGCTGCTCGTGGCGTGCGTGCAAGAGGTGCACGTATTCGAGTGGATCGCTCTGAAAATGGCGATCGCGTCCCGCGGCAGCCCGGTGCTGATTCTCGTCGCGTTTGGAACTGCTACTGCCGTGTTCAGCGCGTTTCTGGATAACGTGACGACGGTTCTGATCATGATTCCGCTGGTGATTTCGATCACGCGCGGGATCGGGCTGAACCCGGTTCCGTTTCTGTTGGCGTGCGTGTTCTTGTCGAACATCGGCGGGGCGGCGACATTGATTGGCGATCCGCCGAACATCCTGATCGGCACGCGCGTGCCGGAGCTGACGTTCGGTTCGTTTCTCGAATACATGACCGTCCCGGTGCTGATCTCGGGCGCGCTGGGGCTGCTGTACCTGAAATGGGCGAATCGGGGGATTCGATCCCGCACGCGCGACTTCCCCTGGCTGTTCGCCAGCAACCTGATGCTTGAGCAGATTCGCCGACAGGAGCGCGAACTCCATGTTCCCGCGAGCGTGATGATCCGCGCCGGCGGCGTTATGGCAATCGTGATTGGCGCCTTCCTCGCTCACACATGGCTGCACCTGAGCGTGGCGATGGTCGCGATCGCCGGCGCAATTCTGATGCTGCTGGTGTTCGGGCGACGGGTGGACTTTCACCAGGTTGTTCATCACGTCGAGTGGCCGACCCTGCTGTTCTTCAGCGGACTGTTCGTGGTCGTCGGCGCGATGGAGGAAGTGGGCATCCTCGAGCGCGTGGCGCTGTGGATGGTCTCCATCACCGACAATACGCTCGTGCTCATCATGCTGATCTTGTGGGGCTCGGCGATCCTCTCCGGCATGGTCGACAATATCCCGTTTGTCGCGGTCATGATTCCGGTGCTGCAGCGCATGATGAAGTCCGAGCCGCTCGTGTCGGACGGGAGTTCGCATCTGTTGTGGTGGGCGCTGGTCATGGGGGCCTGCTTCGGTGGCAACGCGACGATGATCGGCGCATCGGCCAACGTGGTCGGCTGCGCGATCGGACGGAGTCGCGGCGTTGTCATCAACTTCGGCGCATTTGCCCGCACCGCGATTCCCGTCACGCTGATCACGCTGATCGTCAGTTCAGTCTACCTGGGCGTGCTGTACGCAATGCACGCTTCCGGCGTCGAGTAGGGGGCCAGGGATGGGTGTCGACAAGGGCCTGCTGGACACGCTCAACAACCAACTGTTGCTGCTGGATCGCGAGAGCGGGGCCGACGCGATCGCCGGGGACGTCATTCGCGCGATCGCAGCCACGCTTGACATGTTTGCGGGAGACCGCTCGAACGCCGCCATTCTGTCTCACCTGATCGATCTGCACGACGTCATGCTCGACATGCGACCGCGCATGGCGAACGTCATCAGCGACATCCAGTTGATGATTGTTGAACTCAAGCGGCGCGAAATGGACCCGAACGCGCTGCGCGAGCGACTGCCGCGCTTGCTGGAATGGAAGGAAGAGCGAAAGCGGCGCGCGGCGGCCCGCGTCGCGGCGATAATCGAGCCGGACAAGCCGGTCCTGCTGCACAGCTACAGCGGCACGATCGACACGGCGCTGCAGATCGCCGTGGAGCGGGGCGAGAAGCCCGTGGTTTTTGTCGCGGAACAGGAGCAGGTGCGCACGGCGCGCATCGTCCGATCGCTGAGTGACCTGTCCCTCGAGTTTCGGGTGATTTCCGAATACGCCCTGTCGCACGTGCTGGGGGAGATCGGTATCGCGCTGTTCAGCGCCCTGACGCTCAACGCCGACGAGGAGCTGATCGTCGCGCCCGGATCGGCGAACCTGATCAACCTGCTGGGGGCGGCTGATGTGCCGACGTATGTGGTGCTGACGACAAACAAGTGGAGCTATTGGACTGACGACGCCTCCACGACGTGGCACGAGATACGGAAAAAGTCGATCGCCGGCGTGGGCGTAAGCAAGGATATCTTTTCACACGACTGGGTGGGTCTTGACCGCGTGACTGCGCTCGTGACCGAGGATGGAGTCCTCCCCCCGTCCGAGGCCCGAAAAGCCTACGCCGCAAGTCGGGCTGACTTCGCCGAGGTCGAACGGGAGATCAAGCAACTGCGCACGGCCCGGGCCGCGTCGATGGCCCAAGTCCGGCTGCCTGATCCGGGATAAGAAGGGAAACGCCAGGGAGCCGGCCCTCCTGCCCGACTCCGTCACGCCCTCCGTGGCGCTACCGACGCCCCATAACGATATCGCGGCCTCACCATACCGAGGTCGGTCGGGCCGATTTCAGAATTCGCGAAAAAGCAGGCGCAGTTTTCAACGTGTTTTTCGGACTTGGGCTTGGAAACCGCCGGGGCGATCGCTTATACTCAGCGAGTCTCGAACCACGCGGCGTTCTGCCGTGCGGCCAGATTCGCGCGCGGAGCGTCAGGAACCCGCTCCGTAACCAAGCCAACCCGGGGATTTCAACAGAAGGCGCATGCCGCGCTTTCCTCTCCGCCAAATCCGGAGCGGCGCGTCGGCCGAGCGAGTCGGCGACGAGGGGGTCGTAAATTGAAAGGGACAAAGATGCGAGGAATGCTTGGAGCGTCGGTGCTGTGGTGTATGGCTGTTGCGGCTATCGCCGGGCCGGACGTGATCGTGGGTGATCTGCCGAACACGTCGAACTATGGTTCGAGCGGTGGCCAGCGCGCCTACTCGGTCGGCACGACGTCGTGCAACATCGGTGACTTCGAGCTGCTCTGGATCTCGGGCACTGTGAACCACCCGGTCATCGGCCAGAACATGTATCGCTTGAAGAACGGCCGCTTTCAGATGGTCGGACAAAGCTGGCTCAAGCACGCCTTTGCCGCCGTCAACAACGGCATCTGCGGCACGTGCGACGGCAACCTGGGCGACCGCCTTGGCCTCGGCTGCTCGGATCCGTACGGATCGAGCCTGAACGGCTCGCAAAGCCGCCTCGGTCCGAAGTACCAGGTGAATGCTTACACCGGCGCCTTCATCCCGGCACACCCGACGCCGTCGGGTAACGCGACGCTGGCCGGTCGCATCATCGTCGAAGAGAGCGACATTGATCCGGCACAGAACGCCGGCGCCACGTACTGGATTGAAGGTCATTACATCACGCCGGACGACGCGGCCGCGGGGAATGGCTATAACAACGCGTCGTATCGCCGTATCACTTTCGGAAGCAGCCCGTTCAACATTACGCTTCAGGACTCCACCGTTCGCGAGCAGCCGGCGATCATGGCCTGGCAGGCCGTCGACCCCGCCGTTGTCATTTCGAGCGTTGATTTCCCGAGTGACGGTCGTTGCTACGTCGCCTACAAAGCCACGTCGCTGGGCGGCGGCAACTGGCACTGGGAAATGGCGATTCACAACCTGAATTCGCACCTCGGCGTCGGCAAGGTCACGGTCAACTTCGACAATGGCGCCACGCCGTCGAACGTCGGCTTCAGCGACGTGCTGTATCACTCGGGTGAGATTCAGGACAACGTGGACTGGACGTCGACCGCTTCGGCCGGGCAGGTGTATTGGCAGGTTGTGCCGAATGCCGATCCGAACGCGGCCAATGCGCTGCGCTGGAGCACGACGTACAGCTACTGGTTCGACGCTGCCGCCGGTCCCGCCAATCTCGACTCGATCAACCTGAAGCCTTTCCGTACCGGCCCGCCGGCCGCTCCGACGATCACCTTCCCGACGGGTGGCGAAATGCTGCCGGCCAACCAGACGACGAACGTCACCTGGAACGCGGGTGAGCCCAACGTCACGTATCAAGTCCAGTACAGTGCGAACGCCAACGACTCTTCGATGACCAACGAGGGCTTCGAGTCGGCTTCGCTTCCGGGCGGCTTCACGACGGGTGGAAACGCCAACTGGATCACGACCACGCAGTCGAGCCACTCCGGCGCCCGTTCGGCCGTGAACGGTAACATCGGCGACAACCAGTTGAGCTGGATGGAACTGGAAGTCACCGGCCCGTCGAACATCAGCTTCTGGTATCGCACGAGCACGGAATCCGGTTTCGACTTCCTGAACTTCTACGTCGACGCCGTGCAGGATCTGCACGTGGCCGGTTCGAGCGGGTGGGTGCAGTACAACGGCAGTGTTTCGGCCGGCACGCACACGCTGCGCTGGGAATACGACAAGGACTTCAGCGTCAGCAGCGGCGAGGACAACGTCTACATCGACGATCTCGAGTTCACCGCCAGCAACGTGATCTGGACGGACATCATCGCTGAAACCGCGGTCGACGCCACGTCGACGCCGTGGACGCCGACCGTTGTCGGTAACGACTACCAGGTTCGCGTTCGCGCCCTGCGCGACTCGCACGTCAGCGACTGGAGCACGAGCGGCACGTTCGAGGTCGTTGAAGGCGCGACGCCGTGCCCCGGTGACCTCGACGACAGCGGCGGCATCGACCTGGCCGACCTGGCCGGCCTGCTGGCTGCGTTCGGTCTGTGCGACACGGACGGCGGCTTCAACGCGCTGGCCGACCTCGACAACAGCGGCTGCATCGATCTGGCCGACTTGGCCGGTCTGCTGGCGTTGTTCGGCACGCCGTGCCCGTAACACACTGTCCGGCCGTTCGTTCGGCTTGACAATCTGAGTTGACTTGAGCGTCGCGGCCCCTTCAGGAGTCGCGACGCTTTTTTCTTGCCCCTCCATAAGGCAGGGGGGCGTCAAGATTGGTGTCCCATCGGCGCCGGAGTATGATGTGGCTGTCGAAAACGGATGTTCGACAGGAAATCCTCATGCGAAGTGAATACGTCCACGCGCGGATCGATCTCGATCGCGTTCGCGAGAACGCCGAGCGCATTCGGTCTCTCACGGGTAAGTCCCTCATTGCCGTAATCAAAGCGGACGCCTACGGCCTTGGCGCGCCGCGCGTCGCCGACGCGATCGCCAGCGTCGCCGACGAGTTGGCCTACTTCACACCTGCCGAAGCGCGACGTGTCGGGCGTCCCGGGCTGGTCATGGGGCCTCCGCTGGCGCCGCCGGAAGAGTTTCGTGAGTTGCGCTTGCGCCCGATGATCGCGTGTGTCGAAGACGCGGAGCGCTTTCGCGGCTTCGACGTCGCCATCAATTTCGATACGGGCATGCAGCGCTTCGGCTGCGATGTGGCGATGCTTGCGCGACTGCGCAAACTCTGCCGTTACGTTGATATCTGCACGCACACCGCTTCAGTCGAAGGCGCGAATCGCCTGCGCGAAGTCGCGGGTGATGCGGGCGCGCCGCTGCATGCCGCCTCATCGAGCCTGCTGAACGAGCCGCGCGCGTGGCTGAACGCCGTGCGTCCCGGGGTTGCGTTGTATCGTGGCGCGGTGCGCGTCACCACGCGACTGGTCGCAGCCCGCGAAACTCGCGGTCCGATCGGGTACACCGGCTTTACAGCGCCGCGCGTCGGCGTGATTCTCGCGGGGTACAGTCATGGTCTTCGGCCCGCGCCGATCAAGATCAACGGCCGCCGACAGCAGTTGCTCGAAATCGGGATGAACACGAGCTTTGTCAGTGTCGACCCGAGCGATCGCGTGGGGGATGAGGTGGTGCTGCTTGGGAACGGCATCACCGAGGCGGAGCTCGCCGCCGCTCTCGGCGTGCGCGAGCACGAAGTGCTATGCCGGTATTGCGGTATGAGCCGGCGCCGTTACGGTCTTCGTCGTTCCCGCATCAAGCCAGTGTCTGCCGATACCAGTCCAGCGCCAGTTTCAGTCCCTCATCAAACATGACGCTCGGGCGATAGCCGATCAGTTCTGTCGCGAGTGAATAATCCGCCATCGTGTGGCGCGCGTCGCCGGCACGGGGCGGTTCGAAAACGGGTTCGAGTTTCGTGCCGAGCAGTTCATTGACACGGGCAATGATGTCCAGCAGGGAGATCCGCTCGCCGCAAGCGATGTTGACCGCCTGCCCGGTCAGTCCCGGCGTTGCGCCCGCCTTCAGATTCGCCTGAACGACGTTGTCGATGTAGCAGAAATCGCGCGACTGGAGCCCGTCGCCGAAGACGATCGGTCGCTCGCCGCTCAGCATGCGCGTGGCGAACGCTGGGATCGCCGCCGCGTAATCGCTCTTGGGGTCCTGCCGCGGCCCGAACACGTTGAAGTAGCGCAGCGAAATCGTCGACAGGCCGTAACAGGCCGAGAAACTGGCGCAATAGTGTTCGCCCGCCAGTTTGCTGACCGCGTAAGGGCTGAGCGGCAGCGTCAGTTGCGACTCGCGCTTGGGCAGCTCCTGTGAAGCGCCGTAGGCGCTGCTGCTGGCCGAGTAGACAAAGTTCTTTACGCCCGCGTCGCGAGCGGCGATCAGCATATTCAGTGTGCCGGTGACGTTCACCTCGTTCGACGGACGCGGCGCCTTCACCGAGCGCGGCACGCTCGCACGCGCGGCAAGGTGGTAAACGACCGAAGCGTCTTTGCAGGCGCGCTCGGCGGTCGCCTCGTCGCAGATGTCGCCTTCGATCAACTCGATGCGGTGGGCGACTTCATCAAGATTCGAGCGATGCCCGGTCGAGAAATTGTCGATCACGCGCACGTGTTCGTTCTCGCGCAACAGGGCACGCACGACATGGCTGCCGATGAACCCCGCTCCGCCGGTGACGAGTTTCACGCTCATTCTTTCGCCTTGCCAAAAGAGAAGAATCGTTCCGCATTCGCCGTGGTGGCGGCGGCAAATTCGTCGAGTGTCATTTTACGGGCGTGAGCCAGTTTTCGCGCGGTTTCCGCGACAAATCGCGGCTCATTCGGAAAATGCCGGCGGTGGGGCTCCGGCGTCAGGTATGGGGCGTCGGTCTCGACCATGACGCGCTCGATCGGCGCGTATGTCGCGGCGTCGAGCACTTCGGCGCCGTTTTTGAAAGTGACCACGCCGGTGAACGACAGCCAGTGATGATCATCCAACGCGCGGCGGGCCATCTTTCGGTCGCCGGAGAAGCAGTGAAACACGACGCGTCCGCCCAGGGCCGGATAATCGCGCAGGATCGCGATCACCGCGTCCTCAGACTTGCGGGCATGAATGATCACGGGGCGCAAACAGGCGATGGCGAGGTCAAGTTGCGCGCGAAACACACGTTCCTGCGTGTCTTTCGGCGCAAAATCGTAATGAAAGTCCAGCCCGCATTCACCGATCGCTACGACGCGCTCGATTCCGAAGGGCAGCGACCACGCGCCGTGATGAAGGTCGGCCAGGGCTTGCAAATGCTCATCATTGACTTTCGCGGCCTGATGCGGATGAATGCCGGCCGCCATCGATACTTGCGGAAACTCGTCAAGCAGCTCGATCGCGCGGCGCGCATCCGAAACGTCGGTTGCGATCGTGATAAGCCGCCCGACACCCGCTTCGGCGGCGCGCGCCAACACGCCGCGGATGTCCGTGGCCAACTCGTCGTATGTCAGGTGGCAGTGCGTGTCGATCAGGACCGGTGTCGGAGAGTCGCTCACTCTACGTTCTGCGCCTGTTCCTTGATGCGATCAACAGCGCCTTTCATGTCGATAATCCGCCGCGCAATGTCGCGATCGCCGGACTTCGAGCCGATTGTGTTCGCCTCGCGCAGCATCTCCTGCGCGATGAAGTCGAGTTTGCGGCCGGCGGACTCTGATTCCATCGATTGCAGGAACTGCTCGATGTGCCCGCGCAGGCGGCTGATCTCTTCGTTGATATCGCTACGTTCCGCGTAGATCGATACTTCCCGCAGAATGTCGTCCTGCGCGAGCGAAACGTTCGAATCCCGGAGTAGATCCTGCACTCTCCCGAGCAAGCGGTCGCGGAATTCGGCGACGACAGACGGCGCGCGCTCGTTGATCGCTTCGAGATTCGACAGCAGGGATTCGCATTGGCCGCGAAGGTCGCGGGCGAGCGCCTCGCCCTCTTTTTCGCGCATTTCGATCAGGCGGTCGATCGCGGCGTTCGTGAGCGCCGCCAGGCGGGTCTCAGCTTTGTCGCGCTCCGATTGCGTCAGCGCCTGCGGCTCACACACGCCCGGCATCTGCAGGATGCGGGCAAGGTCAATGGTCGAGTCGCCATCGACGAGCGGCTTTAGCTTGGCCAGATAATGCTCAACGGCGGCAATGTTCACATCCTGCGCGGCCGATGCGCTCATGTCGCGATGAAACACGCGGGCGCTGATCGCGCCCCGGATCAGCCGCTCGCGCAGCAACGACTCAAGCTGTGGCTCAAGAAACGCGAATTCTTCGGGCAGGCGGATTTGCGCCTTGAAGTACCGGCTGTTGACGCTTCGCAGTTCGATGTGGTAGGCGTGTCCGCCTTCCTGTGACTGCGCTTCGCCATATCCGGTCATCGATCGCAGCATGCGCAGACGACCTCTTTTTCAAACCCGTCAGGGTGTGGTTTTGTTGGGCTCTTTCGGAGTGTCGGCCGGGGTCGCCGGGCCGCGTCCGTTCGGCTCTCCGGTCGCTGGCGGCTCGATGGGCGCGTCGGCGGCGGGCATTTCCGTGGCCGGCGTTTCGGGCGCCGCCTCCGTGGCCGGCTCGTCGGCCGGGGGCGTAGCTTCCGGTATCGGAACCGACACTGGCGCCGGAGTTGGCGTAGTCTGGGTTGGGACGGGGACCGGCGCGATGACCCGATTCGAAAGTGTCGAGCCCCTTGGCCGGAACTGGTAGTTGAAGAGCACAGCGGTCAGCAGAAAAAAGGCAGCCAGGACGACCGTTACCCACGTCAAAACGTCGCCGGTTTTGGCGCCGAATGCCGTGTTCCCGCCTGCCCCGCCAAAAGCGCCCGCAAGGCCCACGCCGCGACCGCGCTGCAACAGGATTACGGCAATCAGCAGCAGGGCAATAAAGCCAAAGAACATGGCGCTGAGGACATCCACCAGGGATTGGCCGAGTATCAAGCTCATTCCGATCGTCATTCCGCTCTGCTCTCCACGTCTTCCCGGGGAAGCCGGGACCAATGCGTCGCTCACAATGGCGGGCCCTTCGTCGGGCCGCGCGAGAAACCCGGGAATATAGCGGGTTTATACAGCCGCCGCCACCGCCGCCCGGATGATTGGAACGAACGTGTCCGCCTTCAGACTGGCGCCGCCGATCAAACCGCCGTCAACATCCGCCTGAGCGAACAACTCACCTGCGTTGTCGGGTTTCACGCTGCCGCCATAGAGAATTCGGACGTTGTCCGCCGCCGCTCCGATCAGGCGGCGAAGTTCGGCGCGCAGGTGGGCGTGCGCCTCCTGCGCCTGCGCCGGCGTGGCATTGCGCCCGGTGCCGATGGCCCAGACCGGCTCGTATGCGATCACGAGGTCCTTGGCGCCTGAGACGTCCAACCCGACGATGCCCGCCGTGAGTTGGAACGTCAGCACTTCCAGCGTCTTTTCCGCGTCGCGTTCAGCGAGCGTTTCCCCAACGCACAGAATCGGCGTCAAACCGGCCCGCCGCGCCGCATGGGCCTTCAGGTTGATCATCCGGTCATCTTCCAAGTGGCCGATGGTGTGGCGGCGCTCGCTATGTCCGAGAATCACGAAGTCCGCGCCGGTCTCGGCGATCATTTCGGCGGATACTTCACCGGTATAGGCGCCGGACTTGGTGTAGTAGATGTCCTGCGCCCCGAGGCGAATCTCACATCCGTCCAGGGCCTTGGCGGCGGGGAACAGGTACGGCGTCGGCGGGCAAACCACGACTTCGACCGGCTCGGCGGTCGCATATTCCGCGCGAATAGACGCAATCAAATCCCGGCCGGCGGCGAGATCGAGGTTCATTTTCCAGTTACCGGCGACAATCGGGCGACGCATTGGCGTGTCTCCAAGCCTAGGAACAGCGTTTCGACAACAGAACCGCATGATTTACCGGCTATTTTCGAAACTCGCCACCGGTTCGGGGGTATCTGGGATGAAACTTGCGTAGGGGCTGACTGATAACCCGGTATGCGTCCGAGTCGTTATTCACTCGGCGCGCTGGATGTCGAATATGGGTATCGGACGCTTGGAAACCCCGTGCGCGCGCACGGAAAAAAGTCTGGCGTTCCGGGGAGATGGGCGTAGAATTTCGCAACTTGGGCGGATAGTACGGCGCGGTCCAGGAATCTCATCAGGCGGAACGGTCTCGGCGCAATGCGGATCGTTCGGACCCGGCGCGGACTATCAACGGAGCATCAGGATGCTGTCAACGGCCTTTTGGGCCCGCGGTCTTTGTGCCGCCACCTTGGCGTTCAGCGTTTCGACGGGCCTGCCGACGAACGCGACGCCGACGCCAACAGACGTACGCAAGCCACTCATGGCGATTCGATCGTCAGCGACTCAGTCGATGAACGCGGCGACGGGTTCGCGCGAAACGCTGGTTCGAATCTACCGCGTCACGGCGTATTGCGATCGCGGGACTACGGCGGCCGGCGTGCCGTCGGGAGTCGGGCAGTGCGCGGCGCCCGCCGACATTCCGTTCGGCTCGGAAATCTACATTCCCGAACTCGATCGGACGTTCATCGTGACCGACCGCACGGCGCAGCGATTCCGTCATAACACGGTCGACTTGTTCATGCCGGCCGAAGATCAGTGCCTCAAGTTCGGCCGCAACTACCTCGAATGTGAGATTCGCCTGCCGGAGAATCCGGTTCGGTACGGCTCGCCGCGACTGCTGGCGCAGATCGCCTCCGTATTGTAGATCACTAGATTTCGCGCATACTTCGTTGATCGTCGACGCCGACACGGCGCGGCGATCAGTTTTCATTTGGTGATCTTGTGATTTGGTGAATTGGTGATTTCTTTCAGGCCGATCGGCTTGTCGCCTTTGATGCCAAACCCTGTTTACTGGAGGATGCGCGATGCACATCCCGCCGTTCTGGGCGCGTGGTAGTTACACGGGGCGATTGCCGGATGGGCGTGAGCATACGTGCGACGCGTGGGGCTGGTCGTCTGAAAGCGAGGCGGCCGCGCGCGTGATGGGCGTCGATCGCGCGAAGCGCGTGTTCGACAAGCTGGCGCGCGGCGAACGGCCGGATCGATATGACTACGCCGTCAAGCCGCTACGCGAGGAAGTCGTCGAGCGGTTGCAATACGGTTCCGAATTGATCGGCGTGATTACGCGGAATCGATACGGCGCGCTCGTGCTGAACACGCCCTCGGTCGCGTTCGTGGACATCGATGCGCCGACGAATGTCGCCGGGGGCGGTTTGCTGAACGCGCTGCTGGGGCTGTTCTCCGCCAAACGCCGGGTCGAGGGTGAAGCGGCAAACCGCGAGGCGACCCGCGCGCGGATCGACCAGTGGATCGCCGCCAATCCGGGACGAGCCGGGCGCCTGTTCGACACCGCCGCCGGCTGGCGGATGCTCATGACGGACAAGCGGTATGACCCAACCTCGAACGAAACGCGCCGATTGCTCGAGGAACTCGGCAGCGACATCGCGTATCGCAAGATGACCGAACGCCAGGCGTGTTTCCGGGCGCGGCTGACGCCGAAGCCGTGGCGGTGTGGCGTTTCGGCGCCGCCGACGGCGTATCCTTGGACGTTCGCGGAAGACGAGGCGCGGGCCCGGGCGTGGGCGCGGGAGTATGAGTCGGGCATTCGCGATTACTCGATTTGTCGCGAGGTCAAGCGGTTCGGGCGTGAAGCGAGTGATCCGGTGATCGCCGCAATCGCGAAGGCGCATGAGAAGTTGACGTGCGGGGCGGGGACGCTGGCGTGATTGCTATCTGGTGACTTTGTGATCTTGTGATTTGGTGATTGTCTGCGCAGCGATCGGCTTGATGCGCGGCGCCGCGTCACTTCGAAGTGGGGGCCTCGTGCGCATAGTCAAACTCGTATTCGCTGGTCAGCCGATCGTCGCTTGGGCCGCGGAGGCTGGCGACGAGGATGTAGCGGCCGGGTTTGATGTCGAGGCCTTTGCCGTCGAGCGGGAAGCTGTAGAAGCGGGCGACGCGATCCCAGTATTCGAGTTGGGATTCGCGCGTGAGCGGCGTTTCCCAATACGCCAGGCGCTGGCCGAGGCGGTCGCCGCTGGCGGGGCGGAATGTGTACAGCTCGAACTGAAACACGCCGACGGCCTTGACCGGGTCGTCATATGAGTCGTAGGCGGCGATGACGACTTCGATCTGGTCGGCGCCGCCGGCCTCATCGACGTTGACCGCCTTGGTCATGTGCGGGCGAATCTCGATCCGTTTGGGAATCATGAGCTCGATGAACTCGGCGAGTTCCGGATCCGACGCGGAAACGGCGGCACGATCCGCGCAGCCGGCGACGAACACCGCCAAAACGAGCGTCAAGAATGCAATCTGTCGCGCCAAGCGTCCGCCTCCCTGCATGATTGACGCCGGTGGGCTACTTGCCCTTCTCGCGGTCGAGCAGCCACTCCGACTCGCCTTCGCGGTCAACCCAGGTGCGATGATAGTCGACATCCTCGATGCCCGCAGCGATGGTCGTCATGCGCAGGGCCTCGTAGGTATCACACATGACCGCCAACTCGCTTGTCGTTGACGTCCCGATAGAGCGCTCATATGTGCCCGGATGCGGGCCGTGCGTGATTCCCTTGGGGTGCAGGCTGATTGACTCCGCCTCGATGCCGCGCCGCGATGTGAAATTGCCATCGACGTAGTAAAGAATCTCGTCCATGTCAACGCTTGCGTGCGCATACGGGCAGGGAATCGCCTGCGGGTGATAGTCGACCTTGCGCGGCACGAACGAGCAGACCACAAAGCCGCTGCCGGCAAAGTTCGTGTGGATTGTCGGCGGCAGGTGCACGAGCCCGGTTTTGGGCTGGAAGTCGTGAATGCTGAACGCGACGGGGTAGATCGTGCCGTCCCAGCCGGCGACATTCAGCGGATGATGCTTGAACTTATGGACGCTCAACTCATCGCCCATCTTGATGGCGAGCTCGAACGACTTGTGTGTTTCGCCGTCGAGCGTCAGCAGTTCGGTCGGGCCGCGGAAGTCACGATGAGAGAACGGAGCGTAGTCGGAAATCTGGCCCCAGTTATTGCGGTACTCCGGCGGCACGCCCAGCCATGGGCGGCCTTCGAAGATCAGGCCGGTTCCGCGATTGTCATCAAAGCGAATGCGATAGGGCGTGGAGATCGGAATCAGCACGTAATCGTGTTTCTTGAAGCGCAGCACGCCGTAGACGCTTTCGAGCACGCCGCTGCCTTCGTTGATGAACCACAACTCATCGCCGTCACCGTTGGAGAAGAAGCCGCCGGGCGCGTCTGTGGCTTTGCATAGCCCGATCTGCACGTCGCGGTTGACGAAAAGGGTCTTGCGGCCGGTGAGGTAGTCGCCACGGGGCTTGAAGTCCTGCGTGCGGATGTGGCGGCGGTGCAGCGGTTGCTTCTCGACGAGCTTGACAGGGCAGAAGCCGGGCAGCTCCAGCGAACGCACTTCGAATTCGTCTGTCGGCGGGACGCGGTAATACAGGATGGAGTAGGGGCCGTTGAAGCCCTGTCGTGTCACCATCTGCTCCATCAGCAGTTTGCCGTTTTCGTACAGCGTGGTGTGCGGCTTTGGCGGCAAAAGGCCCATGCACATGCGATGAATCATTGGCTGACTCCGAGACTGATCGCGGCCGGCAGTTTCGGCGCCGACCGGCGAATGAGTATACCGTTTCGCGCGGGGCGACCTCGCCGCCCCGCGCGTCGTTTCTGTCGCTACCGCTTATACGACGCCCTGGTCCAGCATCGCGTTGGCGACCTTCAGGAAACCGGCGATATTGGCGCCGTTGATGTAGCTCCCCGGCGAACCGTACTGCTCGGCCGTGTCGCGGCACTGCGCGTGAATACTGTGCATGATGTGCCGCAGGCGGTCGTCCACTTCTTTCCGAGTCCACGACAGGCGCATCGCGTTCTGCGTCATTTCAAGACCCGACACGGCGACGCCGCCCGCGTTCGCGGCCTTGCCCGGCGCGAACAGCAGCGAGCTTTCCTCGAATACGGCGATGGCCTCGGGTGTGCTGGGCATGTTGGCGCCCTCGGCGACCGCCTTGCAGCCGCTCTTGACGAGGTGGCTTGCATCGTGCTCGTTGATTTCGTTCTGCGTGGCGCAGGGCAGGGCGACATCGCACTTGGTTTCCCAGAGCGGGTTCGACTTCTCGCCCGGCTGCGTCTCGTGGTACTTCGCGCTCTTGTATTGGTCGCAGTATTCGTGAATGCGGCCACGGCGTTCGTTCTTGAGCTTCATGACGAAGTCGAGTTTTTCACGCGTGATGCCGTCGCCGTCAAAGATGAATCCGCTGGAATCCGACAGCGTGACGGGTACGCCGCCGAGGTCGAGGACTTTTTCCGCGGCGAACTGCGCGACATTGCCGGACCCGGAAATCGCCACGCGCTTGCCCTTGAACTCCGCCCCCTGCGTGCCGAGCATTTCGCTGGCGAAGTAAACGCAGCCGTAGCCGGTCGCCTCGGGGCGAATCAGGCTGCCGCCCCAGTTGACGCCCTTGCCGGTCAGCACGCCTTCAAATTTGTTGGTCAAGCGCTTGTATTGGCCAAACAGGTAGCCGATT
>JAGQOO010000290.1 GCA_020427345.1 Phycisphaerales bacterium
CCCGGAGCCTAGCACGGGCGGCGGAAATCGGCCAGCAACAGCGGACCCACGGCGTTACGCGCCATCATTGTCATCCGCTACTGATCCGCCGCCGCCGCTGCCGATTGGAACATCGACCCGAGCGGGCGATCCGGGCTAAGCTATGGATAGCCCGCAACTCTTGCGCGGCGTTCACGGCCGGACGCTGAGCCCGTGGGGCTCCGGTTCGCCCTTGGGCCGCGCGGCCGGCGGATCGAGCCCAATCGGCGGATCGCATGTCGCAGACGCTGTCCCAGATTCCGCATCAACTGCTGAGTCAGCAGCAACGGCTGACCCCGCAATTGATCCAGGCGATGGACATCCTCCAGTTGCCGCTGGTGGCGCTGGATGAGCGCATCGAGCAGGAACTGGACAGCAACCCCGCCCTCGAACGGGCCGCCGACGAGTTTGAACCGGCAACTGTCGCGGAATCCGCCGACGGCGTCGACGGCGAGCAGGCCCTCGTCCTGAACAAAGACGACTCCGCCGACGATTTTGAGCGGCTGGACACGCTCGTCACTGAATACGACTGGATCGAGGACGAGGAGTTTCGCCCGAGTCGGTCGGCGGCGCAGCTCGCCGAAGACGGCGACGCCAAACTGGAGGCGATGGCCCGCGCGCCGGCCCGGCCGATCAGCCTGCGCGACTACCTGCTCGAACAATGGGCCCTGCTCGATCTCGACGCCACAACGCGCGAAATCGGCGCGACCCTGATCGATGAAATTGACGAACACGGCCGATTGGCGGCTTCGGTCGAGGCGATGGCGGAGCGGCTCGATCAGCCGATCGCCCGCGTGAAGGACGCGTTGGCGCGCGTGCAATCGCTCGACCCGCCCGGCGTGGGGGCGCGGGATCTGGCCGAGTGCCTTCTGCTGCAGCTCGAACTCGCGCCATACGACTGCGAACTCGAGTGCCGCATCATCGAAGAGCGATTTGACGACCTGCAGCGCAACCGCCTGCCGCAAATCGCGAAAGCGCTCGGCGTCGGTCTCGAAGACATCAAGGCGGCGGTCGATCACATCGCGCGTCTGTCGATGCATCCGGGTCACGATTTCTCCGAGCGCGTCGCGCCGGGCATCGTGCCGGACATCATCGTCGATTATGACGAGGAAGAAGGCCGCTATGTTGCGCGCCTGGCGCGCGGCAATCAGCGCGAACTGCGCATCTCTCCCGAGTTCCGGCAATTGCTTGAGCGATCGCGCAATGACAAGTCGGTACGCGACTTTGCCCGCCAGAAAGTCGAGCAGGCGTCCGCGATCATTGACGCGTTGCGCTTCCGGCGCGAACGGCTGATTCAGGTGGCGCAGGCGGCGATCGACGCGCAGCGTGACTTTTTCGACCGCGGCGAACAGCACCTGACCGTGCTGCGCATGAGCGATCTGGCGGAGCGGTTTGACTGCGACCCGTCCACGATTTCCCGCACCGTCGACGAAAAGTGGATGCAGACGCCGCGCGGCGTGATTCCACTGCGGCGACTGTTCACCGGCGGCACCGAATCCGACGATGGCGAGGCGCTCGGCTGGGAAAGCGTCAAAGCCCGCGTGCGGGAGATCATCGAAAACGAAGACCGCCGCAAGCCGCTCAGCGACGATCAGATCGTCAAGCAACTCAGCGCGGACGGGATTGAGATCAAGCGGCGAACGGTGGCGAAGTACCGGTCGCAGTTGAGCATTCCGACGGCTCGTCAGCGGAAACAGCATTGACGCATTTTGTGACTTGGTGATTTTGTGATTTGGTGATTGGCGCGCGTCAGCGTCGCCGCGCGTTCCGGATTTGCTGATGAGTCATTGGTTTGCTCGCATTGCCGTCTTCATCGCCTGCGTCGCGCTGATCGCGATTCGGGCGCCGCATGGGCATCGCAGTCTTAAGGTCGCTATCCGTAAGAGCTACAAAGGCGCGCTGGAAAAGGCGCTGCTGCCGATCGCGATGCTCAGCTTTTTCGTCCCGGTGATCTGGGTGGTGACGCCGCTGCTGTCATTTGCCGATTATCCGCTTCGACCGCCGGTGTTCTACACCGGGCTGGGCTGTTACATCATCGGGCTGATGATCTTCCATCGCTCGCACACTGACCTCGGCACGAACTGGTCGGTCAGCCTCGAAGTCCGCGAAACGCACACGCTCGTCACGAATGGCGTGTATCAGCGCGTGCGACACCCGATGTACACCGCCCTGCTCATCTACAGCCTCGGCCAGACCCTCGCATTGCCAAACTACTTCGCCGGTCCGTCGTATCTGGTGGTCATGACCCTGCTGATCGCCGTCCGCCTGCCGCAAGAAGAACGCATGATGCGGGAGGAATTCGGGGCCGCATACGACGAGTATTGCCGGCATACGAAGCGGCTGATTCCGGGCGTGTTCTGAATTCGAGCGCAATGGGCCGATCCATCGGCTTGCATAGCCGCTCAAACGCCGTGACACTTCGCACCTTGTTCACAGGAGCGCGTTTTGGCGGCAGTCGTCCCAGCATCCGAGATTTCTGACGCGGTCGCCGCCCAATCGCGGCGGGCTGGTGATGTCTGCGCCAGCGCCCTGAAACGCGCTGAAGCCGCCGACGGCCAACTCAACGCCCTGCTCGAGATCACCGCCGACTACGCCCGCGCTCGCGCAGCCGCCATCGATGACGTCGCGCAGCGCGGCGACGCCATCGGCCCGCTCGGCGGCGTGCCTGTCGTCATCAAAGACAACATCTGTACGCCATTCAGCAAGACGACCTGCGCGTCGCGCCTGCTGGAGGAATATCGATCACCATACGCGGCGACGGCCGTCGATCGTCTCGAAGCCGCCGGCGCGGTTGTGATCGGCAAGGCGAATCTCGACGAATTCGCGATGGGCTCTTCGAACGAGAACAGCGCCTTTGGGCCCGTGCGAAATCCATGGGACATCAGCCGCGTTACCGGTGGGTCATCCGGCGGATCGGCGGCGGCGGTCGCGGCCGGGATCGCGCCAATCGCGCTCGGCTCCGACACGGGCGGCTCAATCCGCCAGCCGGCGGCGTTTTGCGGCGTCGTCGGGCTGAAGCCGACATACGGGCGCGTGTCGCGCTACGGGTTGACGGCGTTCGGATCGAGCCTCGATCAGATCGGGCCGATCGCGACGAACGTCACCGACGCGGCGCTCGTGTTGCGGGCGATCGCCGGGCACGATCCGATGGACTCGACCAGCGTGCCGCGCGAAGTCGACGATTACTTTGCCGCCCTGTCTGACGACGCGCTGTCGGATGCGGCCGGCGCCCTGCGAATCGGCGTTCCGGGCGAGTTCTTCGGCGACGGGCTTGACGCCGAAATCCGGGCGGCCGTAGTGGACGCGATCGAAAAATACCGCTCGCTCGGCGCACAGATCATCGATATCTCTCTGCCGCATGTCGGCTACA
>JAGQOO010000291.1 GCA_020427345.1 Phycisphaerales bacterium
GTCCGCCCGCGCGAAATCCCGGCATCGATGGCCTCATCAATACGCCCGACGACATTCTCGCCTCGCCCGGCGTCATTCGATCGGATGAGCTCAACGCGTTCATTGGCGATGACGTGTTCGGGTTCAATCCGCAGATCACCGGTCGATCCGCGCCGACGATGATCAACGCGGCGTTCGGGAACGACCTGTTCTGGGATGGCCGCGCCCGCTCGCAGTTCGTCGACCCGCAAACCGGCAATGTCGCGATCCCCGTCGGCGGCGGGTTGGAAAGCCAGATCGTGCAGCCGCCGGTCAGCGACGTGGAGATGGCGCATCAGGATCGCGATTGGCAGCAGATCGCGCAGAAGCTCCGGCGCTCGCGCCCGCTCGATCTTTCGACGAACATCCCGCCCGATGTCGCGGCCGAACTCACCGGCGATCCTGGTTATCCCGAGTTGTTCACCCGCGCTTTCGGTGATCCCGGGATCAACTCGCGCCGTATCGCGTTCGCGATCGCCACGTATGAGCGCACGCTGATTTCCGACCAGACGCCGTTCGACGCGTTTCGCGCCGGCGTCCCGAACGCGATGACGCCGCAGCAGGTGCAGGGCTTCAATGCGTTCCAGACGTCGAACTGCTCGGTTTGCCACGCGATCGCGCAGGACTTGTTCACCGGGCAGGGCTTCCGCAACATCGGCCTGCGCCCGCCGACAGAGGACATTGGTCGTCAGATTGTCACAGGCGATCCGGCGGATCGCGGGAAGTTCAAAGTGCCAACGCTGCGGAATGTCGGGTTGAAGCGCTCGTTCATGCACAATGGCCAGTTTCAGAATCTCGGACAGGTGATTGGGTTTTACGCCCGCGCGCCGGGCGCCGCGCCGCAGTTCGCGGACAATCAAGACCCGGTGATGGCGACCGTGAATGTGCCGCCGCCCGCTGCCCAGGTGATCATCGACTTTCTATCGAATGCGCTGACCGATCCGCGCGTTGCGGCGGAGACGTTCCCGTTTGATCGGCCGACGATGTTCATGCAGCGGCCGGGCGATCGGCCCACGCTGGTCGGCGGCGGTCGGCCGGGAACGGGTGGCGTATTGCCGGTGATGATCGTCGACGCGCCGGGGTTGATCGGCAGTTTTGATCATCGCGTCGGGGTGAGAGACGCGCTAGCCGGCGCGCCGGCGACTCTGGTGTTCTCGCTGACGGAGCCGACAGGCGCGGATGTCGCGATGGATGAGGTCGTTGGTCAGATGGATATCGATGGGGACGGCCTGGCAACGATGCAGTGGCCGCTGGTTCCGGGGCAATTCGCCGACGGTGACGTGTTGTTCGCGCAGTGGCGGATTGATGATCCCGCCGCGACGGACGGCGTCGCGCTGTCGGCAATCGCGCGGATTCCGGTGTTCTGCGGATCGAGCGGCTGCGCGCCGGAGTGTCTCGGCGACGTGAATGGCGACCGGACCGTCAACCTGCAGGACCTGAGCGCGTTTTTGGGGAGTTTCGGCAAGACCGGCGACGCGAGCTGGATCGACGGCGACTTTGACGGCGACAAAGATGTGGACCTTGCCGATCTGGCCGCAATCCTGAGCGTTTTTGGAGCGATTTGCGGGTAGTAGAACCCGGGCCCATCTCTCACGGCGCGACGGTATGCTGACGAAGTATGCCGTCGCGTTTTTTCCTTCCGCGCGCGAAAACCGCCGCGGCAAACTGCTTCGCTTGCCGCGGCGGCGTGATGGTTGCGGTGGTGCGGCGAACTACTTAGATCGTCTGCGTGGTCGAGTCGTCCTGCGTGGCGAGCGACTCGAAGAACGCGTTCAGGAACGTGCCGAACAGCGTCGTCGTCGAGGCCTCGACGCCGGTCAGGACCGTGTCGCGCACGTTCGGATCACACCCCGACAGCACAAAAACGCTGCCCGCCGTCATGGCCAACACCAGCTTGCGGCCGCGATTCATCATCCGACGCATACGCTATTTCTCCTCTGTTACGTGCAGGCTCAGTCCCGCTCCGCAGGAATGTCCGACTCACACTGCGGTCATCGACCGGATCGGCGCGGGCGTTCAGTAATCCCTGATGCGTCGGCGAGCGTCTCTCAGACGGGCGACGCGTCGTTATTGCGCGGACACGCCCTATACTGCCCGGCGAAGCGGATTCGGCGATCGTACGAATGCGGCGCCGTCAGTTTCCGCCGGTTGGGATGCGCGTTTGCTGGTTTTGCTGACATGGGCGACGGAGGGCGTTTACCCGCTAGCGGTTCTCGCCGCGGCAGCCGGGTATGGGGCCTGGCCGGCGCGATGGCTGCTACGCGGGGATTCGCCGGCGAAGCGTTGGACGCTGGCCACGGCGCTGGGGCTCGGAGCGCTGGTTTTTTTGACGCTCGCGCTCGGGCTGCTCGGCGTGATGGGGCGGATACCGGCGTGGGGATTGGTTGGGCTTGGCGTCGTGATGGGCTGCGTCGCTTTGTCGCGCGAGGACTTTCGTCGTGTCGGCGATCAAGCCGCGACAGGCGTCAAGCTGCGCGTGGTGTTGATGATCGCCGGATTTGCGCTGCCGGCTACCGTAGGGTTCATTGGCGCGACACTGCCGCCGGGCGTGCTGTGGGTCGAAGAGGGGCGCGGCTACGACGCGCTTGAATATCACTTGCAGGCGCCGCGCGAATTCTACGACGCCGACCGCATCACGTTTCTGCCGCACAACGTCTATGCGTCATTTCCGCAGCAGATGGAAACGCTGTATCTGCTGCTGATGCAATTGCGCGGCGACGCCCAACTCGCCGCGATTCCGGCCCAGATGCTGCACTTGCTATGTGGCGCGTTGGCGATTGTCGCGATCGGCGTGTGGTCGCCGCCGGGATGGCCGCGTCTTGTGGCGACGCTGACGGCGGTGAGCGCGCCGTGGCTCGTGATTGTCGGCACTCTGGCGTACGTCGAACTGGGTATGTTGCTGTTCACCGCCGTCGCCTGTGGATTGTTGCTCGATCAGCTTCGCGCGGAGCGTCCGGACACGCGGGCGATGATCGCGGCGGGCATGGCGGCGGGTTTGGCGTGCGGGTGCAAGTACACGGCGATTGTGCTGATCGCGATTGCGGGCTGGGTTTCATGGATGCTGCTCGCGCGAGCGGCGTGGCGGAATCGCGCGATCGGCGGCGCCGTGTTTGCCGTCGCGGCTGCTTTGACGTTTGCGCCGTGGGCGGCGCGAAACGTCGCGTTCACGGGCGATCCCGTGTACCCGTTCGGCTGGCGGGTGTTTCACGGGGCGGCGTGGTCAGACGCGCAGGTCGAACAGTGGGCGCGCGGGCATCGCGTGCCGCCGGAAAGCGCGAGTGTGGCGGGTCGTGCGAAGCTGGCGATGCGTGAATTGTTCGGCTCCTTTGAGCGTTCGGGCCCGCCAAGTGGTCAAGCGGTGTTTCG
>JAGQOO010000292.1 GCA_020427345.1 Phycisphaerales bacterium
CCTGAAGGATGTGACAACGGTCTACAACAACGACCACGACAATTCGTCGGGGATGGGCGTCGGCACGGACAAAGAGTACTGGGAGACCTTCGAAGGCCGCCTGATTGACGGAAAGGGCGCAAAGGGGCGCTACGTCCGGCTTTACTCGAACGGCTCGACCGAAGACGACCAGAATCACTACACCGAAGTCGAGGTCTTCGCGACACCGGCCAAGTAGCAGGTCGGCCCGTATGTCGTCGCCTGCGCCGAGCGCCGCGCGTTCCGTGAAATGGCTGGAGGCGTCGGCGTATGTGGTGATTTTCGGCGTTGCGCTGTGGCTGCGCGTAAATCATCTCGACAACCGCGTGATGCACGGCGACGAGGCGGTGCACGCCGTCAAACTCGGCGCGCTGCTTGAGCGCGGCGTCTACGACTATGACCCCCACGAATACCACGGTCCGACGCCGTATTACCTCGCGCTGATTGCCGCAAAACTCCGCGGGCAGTCGACGCTCGCGTCGCTCGATGAATGGACGCTGCGCATCGGCCCGGCGCTCGTCTCCAGTCTTGGGGTGCTGGCTCCGGTGATCGTTCGATGCGGTTTGACGCCGTCGGGCGCGCTGCTGGCGGCGGTGTGGCTGGCGGTAAGCCCATCGCTGGTTTTCTATAGCCGGTATTTCATCCAGGAGCCGGTGTTGTCCGCGCTGACAGTGCTTGCGATTTGCGCGGGTTGGCGCGGATTGCGACATCGGAGCGTGATGTGGGGCGGCGTATCTGGCGTGGCGGCCGGGGCCATGGTGGCGACGAAGGAAACCGCCGCGATCGCGATTGTGACGGCGCTCATCGCGGCGATTGGCGCTTGGGCGATGTATCGGCCGGGGGGAAGGGCCGTCTCTGGCGAATCTGGCGTCGCGCCGGGTCCGAGGAGCGCGCGCTCGGTCGCCTTACCCATCGGCGCGGGCGTCGCGGCCGCGTTCATCACGCTCTTTTTGTTAATCACGAACTTCGGCCGATCGCCCGGTGAGTTCTTCGACGTGTTTCGAGCCGTGGCGATCTACACCCATCGGGGCGTCGGCGGCGAAGGCCTGCACCTGCATCCGTTCGGGTACTACTTGTTGATGCTGGTGTGTTGGCGAGCGTCGGACGGCGGCCCGATATGGAGCGAGGCGCCGTTGGTGATGTTCGCGCTGGTCGGCGCCGTCGCGGGCTTTACCGGCTGGGGCAGGCATCCGGTCGGCCGTCGAAGCGACGCCAAATCGACCGCTCGACTCCTGCCACGCGCGCCGTTCAAGGTGTTTCTTTCGGCGTTCGTGATCTTGCTCACGCTCGCGTACAGCGCGATTCCGTACAAGACGCCGTGGAGTATGACGCAGTTTGTTGCGCCAATGGCGTTGCTGGCAGGCCTTGGGGCGTCAGTAGTGCTTCGTGGGCCGATGCTGGTCCGCGCGATCGGAATCATCGGGCTTACCGGCGCTATCGCCTTTGCGACAATGCAATCGCGCCGTGCCACGACCGACTTTGAGAACAGCTACCGCAATCCATACGTGTACGCCCACCCGTTGCGGGACGTCGTCCACATGGCGACGTTCGTCGAACAACTGGCTAATTGTGGCGATCGCGGCCGCGCGACGCGCATTGATGTGATTCACCCCAACCCCTGGCCGTTGCCGTGGTATCTGCGGCGACTCACGCGCGTCGGTTGGTGGGAGGATGAGCAGGCGTGGCGGGCGTTTGTTGCACGGCACGGCGAAGCGCCAATCCGCATCCGCGCGTTTTTGCCCGACGAGGCGTTTCCGTCTGTCGAACCGTGCTGGACTTACGGCCTGCGCCCTGACGCGACACTGCTGCTGTGCGTTGAGCCGGACTTGTACGAGCGCTTCGCGGAGCGCGCGGCAAAGGCGACACGATGAGTTGGACGTGCCCGTGCGATCGCCGTCACTCGTTCAACGCGATGAACTGCGTCTGGGAAGTCGCCGCGCCAGATGTTGATCCGGCGTACGGCGCCCAGGCTGCTCAGGCGGCTTTCACAGAAGTCGCGCGACTGGAAGGGGAACTCAGCCGCTTTCTCGATACGAGCGATGTTGGCCAGATCAACGCGGCGACGGCGGGAATCTTGATACCGGTGAGCGTCGATGTGATCGAGTGTCTCGCGCTGTCGGCGCGGGTATGGCAGGCGAGCGGCGGGTCGTTCGACATCACGGCGCCGGTGTCTGACGCCGATGCGCGCGGGTTTGATCGATTTGAGATTGACTACCGGGAGCGCGTTGTCTCCAAGCGATGCGACGGAACGCGCATCGACTTCGGCGGCGTGGGCAAGGGCTATGCGCTGGATCAAGTCGTCTCAATTCTGCGCGAGTGGTCGGTTGGGGCCGCGGTCGCGCATTGCGGGCAGAGCACTGTCGTCGCGTTCGGCGATGTGGGACCGAGTTACAGCGTCGCGCTGCGACATCCATCGCGCGAGGATGTCACGCTTACCGATGTTCGGTTGAAGAATGGCGCCTTGGCGGGATCGGCGATGACACGAAAAGGCGCGCACATTCTGGACCCGCGCACCGGCGAGCCGGCACAGGCGGCGCTCGCCGCGTGGGCGTTGGCGCCGTCGGCGGCGCTTGCGGACGCGCTGTCGACGACGTGCATGTTGCTGGCGCCGGATGAGATCGCCGCAATGTTAGGGGAAGAAGCGGCGTTGCGCGCCTTTGTATTGTGCGAGGAAGACGGGCCGCTGTTGGAGATCGCGGATGGCAAAGTCGTCGAGCAAAGGCGTTAGTAACCGGTACGTCGCGTTGCTGCGCGGCGTCAACGTCGGCGGAAAGAACAAGCTCCCGATGAAGAGTCTTGCGCAGATATTCGTGGACGCGGGCTGTGCAAACGTTCGAACGTATATCCAAAGCGGCAATGTCGTGTTCGACGCGCCGGCCGCCGTCGCAAAAAAGGCGCCCAAGGCGGTCACAACTGAGATTTCGCGACAATTCGGGTTCAATGCGCCGGTCGTGATGCGCTCGGCGGCGGAGTGGCAACAAACGATTGCGGCGAACCCGTTTGCGGGGCGCAAGGTCGAGCCGACCTCGCTGCATGTTGTGTTCCTGGCGGATTGCCCGAGTATATCGCGCGTTGCCCAACTCGACCGACAGCGGTCCCCCGGCGATGAGTTCGAAGTGGTCGGCGGCGCGATTTACATGTGCCTCTCCAACGGCGCGGCAGGAACAAAGTTGACGAACGCGTATTTCGATCGCGTGTTGGAGACGATTTCGACCGGGCGCAACTGGCGCAGCGTGATGGCGATCGCGGCAATGTTGGAGTAGCGCGAACGGGCGAGACGCCCGTACCACCCGGGCTGAAACGCCCGTACCACCCGGGCTGAGACGCCCGTACCACCCGGGCTGAGACGCC
>JAGQOO010000293.1 GCA_020427345.1 Phycisphaerales bacterium
GTCCTCGGAGCGGCGCTGGATGTCAACCGCGTCCGCGACGAGCGACTTCGCACTTGCCCGGTGCAGTTGCTCGGCGAGCAGCGCGAATTCCTGACCGGCACATTACAAATCGCCCTCCGTTGTGGAGCGACCGTCATTCAGGGATTTGTCGTATCTCGGCCAAACTACTACTTCGACCTGGTCGGCTCGGAACCGCTTGCCGAGCCGGGCTGCCCGGCCGATGACGCGACAATCGCGGCCGTCATGCAGCGTTACGCCGACGGAATCGCCGGTCATGTTCGCGCCCATCCGGACCACCTGAGCCGCCTGTAATGACTCGCCGAGCCGCCTCGAATCGAATATCCTCACCCAAATTGGGAATTCCCAGCCGCATCGGGACAGTTCCCGGTACTCGGAAAGGTGGTGTCAATGAGTGACACGCAATTTGCAACCGACGGCCCCGGCGCCGCCGCCGCCTTAGCGGCGACAGTCGCCCAACTCGCCGACATTCTCGCCGACATGAGCGATGAACAATACCTGCGCAAGCCGGTGGGCGTGTTTCAAAGCTCGGTGGGCGGGCATGTGCGCCATTGCCTAGACCATGTGTCCGCCCTCCTCAGCGGCGTCAGCACGGGCGTCATCGACTATGAACGCCGGGAGCGCGGCGGCAAGATCGAAACAGACCGCGCTGCGGCATTGTCGCTGGCGCGATCACTGGTCGAGAATGTCGAGCAAATCGCCGAGCATGCGGATCCGCGGCGTTCGGTCGTCGCAATCACGATGTTCGACCCCAGCCGGGAGCCGATGCGGGCGCAATCGAGCGTGGGTCGCGAGCTAACGTTCGTCCTCAGCCACACGGTGCATCACAACGCGATCATCGCCGGCATGCTCGTCACGCTCGGCGTGCCGCTTCCGACGGGCTTCGGCTACGCCCCCGCGACGATCGCGCACCTTCGAAAAGCGGAATGTGCACCGTCACGGTCCTGAATCTTTCGCACGCCGCTCGGCCGTTTCCGCGATTGCGCATGCTCGTGAATCGCGACGAATCACGCCGTCGCCCCGAAGCGCGCGGCCCGGAGATTCGAGACGCCTCGGGCGTGGCCGTCCTCATGCCGGTCGACCCGCAATCTGACGGGACGTGGGTCGCGGTCAACGCGTACGGCGTGATGTTCACTCTCCTGAATTACAACCCGACACCATACGATCGCGGCTTTCCGCGCGGCGAACGTAGCCGCGGCGAGATCATTCCGATGTTGGCCGACGCGTGCGATGTGTCGGCCGCGCTGCCACGCGCCAAGGCGATCAAAGCCGCCGAATACGCGCCGTTTCGACTGGCGATCTTCGATCATGCGTCATTTCTGATCGCGATCGGCGAAAGAGGCGAAACGCGCGTCACTACAGGCCCCCTCGCACCGACAACATTGCTCGCCTCTTCAGGCCTTGGCGATGCGCTTGTCGAGGCGCCGCGCGGTTTGCTGTTCGATGAGACGTTCCAAGCCGACGATTGCGAGCCGTCCAAACTGATCGCTGCGCAGGACGCCTACCATCGGCACACCTGGCCGGATCGCGAGCATCTCAGCGTATGGATGAGCCGCGCCGAAGCCTGGACCACCGGGCTGACTGTTGTCGAGTCCCAGACCGACGTGGTGCGGCTCGCGTACGCGTCGCGCGCAGATGTCGAACGCGGTTCGCCGCTCAGGGAACTGACGATCCCGCGCCAATCCGCGAACTGCGCGACCGGCCGCTAGCCGACGCATGTCCTGGGACGCCGAGATCACCAGCATTCACTCGCCGATTCTTCAGGCGGCACTGCTCGCCGCAGCGACGTTCGTTTCCGAAGACCTCACCTGCGTCAGCGCCGGATTGATGATCGGCGCCGGACACATTTCCGCCGCCGTCGGAGTTACCGGCTGTTTCCTCGGCATTTTCTTTGGTGATCTCGGCCTGTGGCTGCTGGGCCGGCTGGTTGGCGGACGATTCCTGCGATGGAACTTCATCCAAAGGCGCGTGTCGCGCGACCGGCTTGACGAATACGCCGCCTGGTTTGACCGGCGTGGCTGGATGGCGGTGATTGCGGCTCGATTTTTGCCGGGCACGCGCCTGCCGGTGTACCTCGCCGCAGGCGCGCTCGGACGTCGGGCGAGGGGTTTCGTTTTCGCCGCCCTGCTCGCGGCGGTTCTTTGGACGCCCGCGCTGATCGGCCTCGTCGCGGTCATCGGCCCGCCAATTCAACGTCCGCTGGAGCGATTCTTCGGCGGTGGCTGGATCGCGCTGGGGTTGGCGGCGGTAGTCGTGTTTGTGATCGTCCGGATTATTGAGGGCACACTGACCGAGCGCGGCCGCGCGGAGATGATCGCCAAAGTCAGCCGGGTGTACCGCTGGGAGTTCTGGCCGATGTGGGTTTTTTATGCCCCGCTCGTGCCGTGGATCATCTGGCTCGCCATCCGCCATCGGGGCCTGACGCTACCGACCGCCGCCAACCCCGGAATACCGCTCGGCGGCTGGGTCGGCGAATCGAAGGCCGACATCCTGCGGCGTCTGCCGGCGGAGTCGATCGCTGCGTGCGAAGTAATTCCTGACGGCCCAATCGAAAACCGCCTGAGCGCGTTCGACGAAGCGATGACGCGGCTGTCGCTGACCTTCCCGGTGATACTCAAGCCGAACGCCGGCGAGCGCGGGTCGGGTGTTCGGCTGATCCAAACCCGCCAAGCGGCGGAGGAGTGGCTGAGTCAAACCAGGGGCGACGGGCTCGTGCAGGCTTATCACCCCGGTCCGTACGAAGCCGGCGTCTTCTACTACCGGCTGCCGGATTGGAAGCGCGGGCGGATTTTCTCGATCACGGACAAGCGGTTTCAGTATGTCGTGGGCAACGGCGAATCCACGCTGGAAACCCTGATCTGGCGGCATCCACGCTTGAGGATGCAGGCCAAGGTGTTTCGCAAGCGTTTCCACGATCAGCTTGACCGCGTGCTTGATCCCGGCGAGCGGATGCGCATGGCGGTGGCGGGCAATCACTGTCAGGGGACGCTGTTCCAAGACGGATCCCGGCTGATTACGCCGGAGTTGGAAGCCCGGGTTGACGAGATCGCGCGGCAGTTCGAAGGATTCTTCATCGGCCGGTTCGACATTCGCTACTCCGACGAGGAGGCGTTCCGGGCCGGGCGCGATTTGTGCGTCATCGAGCTTAACGGCGCGACCTCGGAATCCACGAACATCTACGACCCAAAGTTCTCCCTCGCGCAGGCGTACGGCTATCTGTTTGAGCAATGGCGATTGCTGTTCGTGATCGGCGCGGCGAACCGGAAACGCGGTTTCGCGCCGAGCAGCGTAGGAGATATTCGACGGGCTATGCGTGCCTACTACCGGGACCGCCGCGTGTCAGCGGTA
>JAGQOO010000294.1 GCA_020427345.1 Phycisphaerales bacterium
TGACGCCGCTGTCGAACTCATGCGCATCGATCGGCTGCCGGAGACCGATCTGCTCCCGCTCCAGTAAACGCGCGACAAGCGACGCGTTTTCTGAATACCCCGCGCCGGGAGACGCTATGTCCGCCTGGACCCTGCTCCTCTTTGCCGGCGTCTGCGAAGTCTGCTGGGCGATCGGCATGAAATACAGCAACGGCTTTACGCGCCTCGGCCCGTCGATCTGGACGATCGTCACCATGTGCCTCAGCGTCGCGCTGCTGTCGCAGGCCCTGCGGACGCTGCCCGTCGGAACCGGCTATGCCATCTGGACCGGCATCGGCGCGGTCGGCGCCGCCGTTTTCGGAGCCGTGCTGTTCTCTGAATCACTGACGACGATGCGCGTTGTCTGCATCGGCCTCATCGTCACCGGCATGATCGGGCTACGCATCGCTACGCCGTCGTGACGGCTTGTCATTGAGTTACGCCGTGCCCCTGCGCTCGCGCTTGCGGGTCGGCCGGGTCCGCCGGGTTGGGGTTCGCCGGTAGCCCAAACGCCCGACGCCAGCTGAGCGGCGAAAACGCAATGCCGGGCGTCGCCGACGTGTACATCGTAGGTGGCGCAAAACTCGCCGTATCGCGATAGTCGATGCGCACGTCGCCCTGCACATTGACCGCCTTCTTGCTGAGCACCGTCCCCCTGATGCGTGTCGATCCCTTGATCTCCAGCGTGCCCGTCGCGTGGACCACGCCGATGATCACCGACTCATACAGGCCGAGTGATAATGCGTCGGAATCGCCGTGATAGGGCGCCCCGGCCGGGTTGTAGTTCGTGGCGTTGGTCAATTCCGACAACGGACTCGAAGACATGTCGATCTTCGTCGCGTTCGCCAGCGACACGATCACCGGCAGGTCCGATCGACCCACGGCGATGTTGTTCGATCTCTCGATCACCAGCGTGTCGCACTGCACTACCAGTAGGCCTTGTATCCGCGAATCGCGCACCGTCACGTTCTTGCCGTTCTGGTTGATGATGTACACCCCGCGCGGATTCGCCGGGCCGAACGAGCTATATCCCGGCGCCAGCACCGCCTTGTCCAGCGTGTCGGAGTTGATAATCGTCCCCAGCGACGCCCAATTCGCGTACAAACCCGCCGACGGCAGCGTCAACGCGTCGCGCCCGCTCGTGACCGTGCCGGACACGTTGCCCGGATTCACCACCGACACCGCCTCCACATCACCGCTGATCGCTCCGTCAACCGTGATTTTCCCGCCGCGCACTGCCGCCCGCTTCAGCGACAGCGTCGCGCCCGCCTCGATGGTGATATCGGCGGCGGAGGCGAGCGCGTAGTTCATCGACTGGTCCGCGACCGGAGTAGCAAACGCCTCCGCCTGGCTGATGAAGCGCGCCCGGCCGTAGCCCCCAACCCCCGTCAGCAGCACCGGGTCCAGGGCGCTATCGGTGAAGTCCCCATCGACCGCGTCCATCGCGTACAAGCACATGATCCCGTTATCCACGGCGCGGTTGTGGACCCAGAAACCGCTCGTTCGCGAAGCGCGCCAGCCCGCTTCCGACAGCGCGATGCGCAGACCCAGTTCGACCGCCGAATCCGTCTGCGCTCGCGACTTCACCAGCCCCGCCTCATCGACGGCGATCGATCGGCGAATCCGCGCGGCGCTCAACCCGGCCACGCCGATCACCGTGATCAGCATCGCCCCGCCGAGCACCAGCAGGTAGATTCCGCCGCGCGTTCTGCGCCTGCGGGCCGAAACGCCCATCACTCGACCCCCTGCACGCGCAGCGCCGATACCGTCACAACCTCCACGCCGTCATAGCTGACGGTCAGCGTGATGCGCTTGATGCCCGTTTCGCTCACGCTCATGACACCCTCCGGCGTTTCCCACACGACCGTCACGGACCGCGACCAATCCGAGAACCCGCTGATCAGCGTTCCGAGCTTGTCACGCGGCGGCGTTTCGTTCCAACCCGCGTAATCATCCACATCGTCAAACAAGCTGCGGTCGCCGGTCGACGCCTCGGAAAGCGATGGCCCCAGCCCGCCGCCGTCTGCGTCTTCGGCGTACGGCTTCGTCAGGATTTCCGCCATCAACGACTCGGCCAACTCAACCGCCCGCGCGGATCGATCCGCCCGCTGCTGACTGCGCCGCGTCGCGACGACGGCATTCAAAGCGGCGACCAGCATCGTCCCGACCAACACGGTCGCGATCGCCGCCTCCGCCAGCGTCATTCCTCGCCGACCGTGGGTAGCGCCGGTATCTTGCCGGTATTGGCTGGCGCCCGAATCTTGCCGGTATTGGGTGGGGCAGGCATCTTGCCTGCCATTTTGTGACAACATCACGGAACCACCTCCGGCCGATTGACCAGCCGCGTCGCCGATCGAAAGGGCGCTTCTCCGTCCGCCGCGACGCGCACCGTCACCTTCAATTCATGCGCAAACTTCCGACTCAGGCTGGCGGTCGAACTGGCGAGTGTCTTTACAGTTCCATAGACGTAGAAAGGAATGTCGACCGAATCCGCCGGCGTGCCGAGATTCGACCAGCCCACGCCGGAATCGGTCGAGACGAGTGCGGTTGTGCCGTTGGCCGGCGCCATACCGTTCGTGTACTTTCGCACTTCGATCACATTGGCCGCTTCCGCATAGATCGTCAGCGCGACCGCGCGACCGGGCGTGGCAACGGCGTCCACGAACCGGAGTTCGCGCCACATGTCCGTCGTTGTGGACGCATAGCTTGCGTTCAACACGCCCCACGAGCCGATCAACTCGCCGCTCGGACGACCCGACGTAACGTAAGACAACCCGGCCAGGACCTTCTTATCAGTGTTGGCGTTGCCGCCGCGCAACCCGACAACCACCCGCGTGATGCGAATGAATAGGGTATCCGCCGGCTTATTGCCCGGAGTAAACGTGAACGCGACGCGGCGCGTGCTCGAGATCGCGTCGCGCGTCAGCGTCGGCGCCGCGCCGGGCCATCCGTCAAACTTGGCGAGCAGAATCTCGGGGCTGTCGTCGTCCGGCCACGCGGCGCTCGTTTCATAGGACATGTCAAACGTCAGCAATCGCACATCGTCGACCATCGACTTGGCCGTTGCGCCGTTTTCAGCGCGCGTCAGCGGATTGCCGGACGATGACCACGCGTAACGCACCAGCTCCGGCGAGCCGTCGCCGTTTCGGTCCGGCACAACCGCCTCAATCGCGGTTGACGAGATTTCGGTGAACGCGATCGCGTACGAGAGTTCGGCCAGCATGTCGCTGATGCCGGCTCGCGTGTCGAGAATCGTTTCCGACTCGCCTTTGGCGTCCGGCAGCGCCTGCAACGCCATCACCATCGCCGACGCGATCGATCCGACAAGCACTGTGGCGATGGTCAG
>JAGQOO010000295.1 GCA_020427345.1 Phycisphaerales bacterium
TCGTTCGGCTCGGCGATCATGTTCGGATCGGGCGGAACGGTGGTGCGATCGATCCAGTACTTCGGCGGCCGGAAGCCGTACGTTGTCCACTTGGTCGTCGGCAGCCAAGGGGGTAGCTCAAACAACCGAATGAACCGCGTCGTAAACGGGCAGAAGATCGTGCGGCACTGGCACGTCCAGCCGAACGGGTTGCAACATGTGCGCGTCCAGCATTGTGATCCCGGCGCCGGCGGACGCCACTTCGTGTACCTGATCGGACCGTTCGGGAAGTACCGCGTTTGCACTTTGAACGCGCCAAATCCCGGCGGGAACGGACTTGGCTCAAACCCACACAGCTCGCAGCCGCCCATGTTGACGCCGTTGCCGTCCTCCCACCAGCACGAAACGACCCCAAGTGGGCCGGCGGGCGTCTGCATTACAAACGTCACTTTCGTGTTCGGCTCAACGCACTCCACGCCGAAGTCCACGATCGCTTCAGCTGTGATGGTCGGCGGATTTGACGGGATCATCGGCGCCGGACAGTTTCCGTCGTACAAAACCGTCAGCGGGTCGATCACGATGATCCCCCCGCCGCCGGACGTCACGACATGCAGGCTGGCGACGTTTGTTCCCGTGCCATTCCGAAAGGTCATCAGAACGGCGTCCTGCGCAAAGCAGGTCCCAACGCCGAACCAAAGCGCGAATAATCCCATCGTCGCTTTTCGCGTAAGCATCTTTCGACTCCTGAGTTTACATGGCGCGAACGGCGCCGGTGTGAACACAACTGATCAGAGCGACCAGCATACCAAATGGGCCGCTGAATTTGGGACGGAATCGCGAATTCAAACCCAATTGTCGCTCGTTTCGCAATTTATGGGGTTTCCGCCGTAACGTGACTCGCACGAGCCGAAATGCTCGATGGCCTGTACACTGCTCCAATGGCGAGTGGCGCCAAACTGATGCGATTCCCTGACTTACGGACCAGAACCATAGATGAGCCAGACGAATAAAGACGCTTTGCTGGATACCTTGAAAGGGGTTGTTGAACCTTCGCTCGGCCGCGACGTGGTTTCACTCGGCCTCGTTCGAAACGTCTCGACATGTGACGGCGTCGCGCAGGTGATTTACGAACTCCCCCGCCACGTTGCGACCGATGCGATTCAGAAGTCGCTGCGTCAGCAGACAGAAGCGCGCTTGTCGACGCAGAGCGGCGTTCAGAAAGTCAACGTGGAGATTCGCGTGACCGCCGATCAGGGCGCGGCCGGCCTGCCCGGCGTCAAGCGCGTAGTGGCAGTCGGCGCGGGTAAGGGCGGCGTGGGCAAGAGCACGGTTGCGACGCTGCTCGCCGTCGGCTTGAAGCGGCGCGGGCTCGCGGTCGGGTTGCTCGACGCTGACGTATATGGGCCCTCCCTTCCGAAGATCACCGGGACGGAAAACGCACAGCCGATGGGCGATGAGCAGGGTCGCATTATTCCGCCGCAGCGCGACGGGATTCCGATTATGAGCATGGGCTATCTGGTCGACCCCGACCAGGCGATCATCTGGCGCGGCCCCATGGCCCAAAAATACGTCAAGGAGTTCATCGACCGTGGATTCTGGGGCGAGCTTGATTATCTGATTGTCGACTTGCCGCCGGGAACTGGCGATATTCCGCTGACGCTCGCGCAGAGCATTCCGCTGACCGGCGCCGTCGTCGTCTGCACGCCGCAGGATGTCGCGCTGCTCGACGCGGTCAAGGCGCTGCGGATGTATCAGAAGCTGAACGTTGAACCGCTCGGCATTGTCGAGAACATGAGCTACCACCTCTGCCCGCAATGCGGCCATCGCGAGGACATTTTTGGCCACGGCGGCTGCGAGAAGGCTGCGGCTCAGCTTGGTGTGCCGTTCCTCGGCGAGATTCCGCTGAATGTCGCCATCCGTCGCAATGGGGACGCCGGCGACATGTTCGCGAACTTCACAAACGTGGATCGCGAAGTGCATGACGCGATTGATGGATTTGTGAACCGGGTGCACGAGGAAATCAACGGCCGCGAGCAATCGCGGAAGCCTTTGCCCCAACTGCGCATTTCCGGCTGATGGCCCGTGGCGGACCTGCAACGCGACAACGTCGCGAGCGCCTCACGCGCTCGCAGATCATGGCGCGCGTGCGCGACCGCGACACGGCGCCGGAGCGCCGCCTGCGGAGCGCCTTGCATGCGCGCGGCCTGCGATTTCGAACGTGCAAAACCGAGTTGCCGGGCAAGCCGGACATCGTGTTGGCCGGTCCGCGTATTTGTGTGTTTGTCGACGGAGACTACTGGCATGGTGGGCAGTGGGCGCGCCGCGGCCTGACCTGTCTTGAGGAGCAGTTTGAAAACACGCAAGACCGCGCGTACTGGATTCGCAAGATCGAGCGAAACATGGCTCGTGATTGCCGATCGACAGCCGACTTGCTTGATGCCGGTTGGACCGTGCTGCGATTCTGGGAAAGCGACCTTTCGGCGAACCTCGACGCGTGCGCGGAACTCGTCGTGAATTGCGCAGAGTCGTCCGCCACTATTGCGTCTGACACGACGGCGCGGATGCGTGCGAGACTCGCTCGTCGCGACACCGCGGAGTTCTTTTGCGGCATCGGGCTGATGCGCTACGCGCTCCAGCGGCAGGGTTGGCGCGTCGCTTTCGCGAACGACATTGATCCCAAGAAACGCGAGATGTACGCCGCGCACTTTGATGACGCGGATGCGCACTACCATCTCGGCGACATCCATGCGCTCAACGCCGATAACGTCCCGAGCGTGACCTTGGCGACCGCCGCGTTTCCGTGCAACGATCTTTCGCTGGCCGGCGCTCGACGCGGCCTCGAAGGGGCGCATTCATCGGCCTTTTGGGGCTTCGCGCGGCTGCTGCGCGAAATGGGCGATCACCGCCCGCCGCTCGTAATGATCGAAAATGTCGCGGGCCTGCTGAACTCGCACAACGGGCGCGACCTGCGGACAATCCTCGAAGCCCTGAATCAACTCGACTACGACATCGACGCAGTGCTCATCAACGCGCGGCGGTTTACGCCGCAGAGTCGACCGCGGCTGTTCGTCGTCGGCATGCAGGGCAGTTTGTTTGACTCAGATTCGGCGGGCCTCGGGTTCGTTCGAAGCCTGGCCGAACTCCCCTTCGCGAGCTGGCCCGACGCTGACGCACGGCCCGAGGCATTGCGCGAGTTCATCGGTGATAACGCGGATTTGCGATGGCGTTTGCGCCGTCTACCGCCATTGCCCGACGCGCGGCCGCGACTGGCGAAAATCGTCGAGCGGCTGGCGCCGGATGACGCGTTGTGGTGGGAGCCGGATCGTGCCGCGTATCTGCTCAGTCAGATGAGCCCGGCGCATCAGGCGA
>JAGQOO010000296.1 GCA_020427345.1 Phycisphaerales bacterium
ACAATCGCCGGTTTACCCTCCGCCCAGCGCGGAGCCGCGCAGACCCCGCCGCAGCGGGAAGGAAAAACAGCCCGGATGGAAAACCGCAATCTGTTCCAGGCGCTCGCGATCGCGTTCCTGGTGCTGGTCGTTTCACAACTGATTATCTCGCGCTTCGCGCCGCCGCCCAAGCCCCAGACGGCGCAGCAGGGAGACGCCGCGCCCGCGACCAATGCCGAGGCCACGCCACCTGGGACCGATTCGGACACTGGCGCCGGCGGGTCCCCTGCGCAGCCGAGCGAGAATGAAGGCGGCGGGGCGCCCGCGACGATGTCTCGCGCCGATGCGGTGGTCGCGGTTGGCGCGTCGGTGAACGCGGCGCCCGTCCTTGGCGGCGACGGACGGTTTCTGCGCTTGACGCTCGATTCGCGCGGCGCGGCGCTCAAGACGCTCGAAGTGACCGAGCGCGACAAGAAAGGCGAAAAGTACCGCTTTGCCAAAACGACAGCCGGCGACGCGCCTTACAGCGTGCTTCAGGCGATCAGCGACAAGCAACGCTCCTACTCGACGGGCGAGTTGTTCATTGTCGAAGGCGAACGCGCCGTCCGGCTGGATAGCATCGACTGGCGGGTAGAGTCGCGCGACGATGACAGCGTTGTCTTCGCGACCACGATCCGCGAGGGAGATCAGGACCTCCTTCGCGTGCACAAGCGTTACAAGCTGCTCGCAGATTCGCCGCGATTCGATATTGAGCTCGGTGTAGAGAACCTGTCGAGCGCGCCGCTATCAGTCGCTTTTGAACAGGACGGCCCCGTCGGCATCCCACGCGAACACTTGCAATACAAGATGCGGCGACTGATGACCGCGCAGCGGAGCGGCAATTCCGTCTCAATCGGCCGCGCCCGACAGGCGTCGAGCCTCAAAGCCGCGCCGCAGCCGCTGCTCGTGGCCGGGTCCGGCGACTTTTTCTGGACCGCGCTGGTCAACAAGTACTTTGCGGTCATTACCCGCCCGTTGGCCGATGAGGGCGACGGCGCCGCCGACTGGGTGCATGACGTCACGGGCCGACTCGTCAGCGACGACGAGAGCGGCATGCTGGCGACGATGGCGACGCGCCGCCGCGAGATTGCGCCGGGGCAGACGTCGACGGTTCGGTTCGAGGTGTACGCCGGCCCGAAGGAGCAGGACTACCTGACGGCGATCAATCCGCTGTACACGCAAAGCGCGGGAATGGCGTATTCGCTCGTCAGCTCGCAGGATTCGACGTGTTTCTGCGCCTGCACGCCGCTGATGGTCTTCATGGCGAGCCTGCTGGAGTGGATTCACGTTGTTGTGCGGAACTACGGCGTTGCGATCATCATTCTGGTGGTGATTGTGCGCACGTTGCTGCATCCGCTGACGGTATGGCAGCAAAAGTCCATGTTCCGCACGCAGGACGGCATGGCCCGCATCCAGCCGAAAATGGAGGAGCTGAAGAAGAAGCACGGCGCGGACAAGGTCAAGCTGAATCAGGAAATGATGAAGCTCTGGTCGGAGGAGAACGTCAACCCGGCCGCCAGCATGCTGACGATGCTGCCGATGATGCTGCAGATGCCGATCCTGATCGCTTTGTGGACGGCGTTGAATACGGACGTGCACTTGCGACACGCGCCGTTTATGTTGTGGATCAACGACCTGTCATCGCCCGACGCGCTGGTTAAGTTCGCGCAGCCGGTCACCGTTCCCGTGCTGGGATGGCTGCCGGTCGTCGGGACGATGTTCCAGAACATTCCGAGCTTCAACTTACTGCCGATCCTGATGGGCGTGAGCATGTGGTTGCAGCATCGCTACATGCCGAAGTCGCCGGTGCTGGAGAAGCGGCTGGAGGACGCCAAGAAGAACGCGCAGCCCGCCAAGGCGGGTCCGATGGGCAGCCTCGAAGAGCAGATGAAGATGCAGCACACGATGGCAATCATGATGGCCATCATGCTGCCCGTGATGTTCTATTACATGCCGTCGGGGCTGGTGATGTACTGGATGGCGACGAACGTGTTCGGCATGTTCGAATCGATCATCGTTCGCAGGCAGTTGAAGGAAGAAATCGCGCGGCGCGACCGCGAGGGCCCGCGTCCGCCGCGTCCGCCCGGTCCGATCGGCCGCTGGATGAAGCGGATGTCCGAGCAGTTGGAAGCCGCGCAGGGCCGCGCTGACGCGCTCAGCGACCGAAACGCCCGCAATCCGCGGCAACTGCGGCGGAAAGGATAGTCCGCGTCGCACATTCCGCGCGAGGGGAGGCACTGAATGCCCGAACTGCTGTTTCATGGCGCCGCCGGCGAAGTCACCGGTTCGATGCACATGGTGAAGCACAATGAGCGCTGGTTGGCGCTGGATTGCGGCCTGTATCAGGGCAAACGTTCCGATAGCGAAGAGAACAATCGCCAGTGGCCAATGGACCCGAAGTTAATCAACGCGCTGATTCTCTCGCACGCGCACATTGACCATACCGGCCGCGTGCCGAAACTCGTGCGCGACGGTTATGACGGGCCCATCTACTGCACACCTGCCACGCGTGACCTTTGCGCGATCATGCTCGCCGACGCGGCGCACATTCAAGAGGAAGACGCCGAGTATCTGAACAAGAAGCTGGCGAAAAAGGGCAAGCCGCCGATTGAGCCTTTGTACGAATACAAGGATGTGCTGGCGGCGATGCACATGATGCAGACGATCAGCTATAACCGTGATTTCTTTGTGCTGCCGGGCGTCAAGGCGCGGTTCAATGAAGCCGGACACATGCTGGGCTCCGCCGGCGTGACCGTGAAGTTCGATGATCAGGGCACGGAGAAAACGCTCTATTTCACGGGCGATGTCGGCCGGCCGGACAAACCGATCTTGCGCGATCCGGCACAGCTCCCCGACTGCGACGCGATGATCTGCGAAAGCACATATGGCGGACGCGTTACGCCGGCCGTCGCCATCGCGGAAACCGAAATGCTGGATGTTGTGCGACGGACGATCAAACGCGGCGGTCGTGTGATCGTGCCGGCCTTTTCCGTCGGCCGCACGCAGACGATCGTGTACTATCTGCATCAGGAAATGGTCGCGAAGAACCTGCCGCGGATCAAGATCTATGTCGATAGTCCGCTGGCGACGAACGCGACGGACGTGTTCCGCATGCACCCCGAGTGCTACGACGCGGAGGCGCGCTCGTTTCACCAGGTGACCGGCGACATCCTCGGCGGCCGTTGCTGCTCATATACGCGCAGCGTCGATGAGTCCAAGGCGCTTCAGGCCAGCCGCGAACCTTGCGTGATTATCTCGGCGAGCGGCATGTGCGAGGCCGGTCGAATTCGTCACCATTTGAAAAGCGCGGTCGGCGATCCGAAG
>JAGQOO010000297.1 GCA_020427345.1 Phycisphaerales bacterium
ACCTCGAGTTGCTGATGCTCGTCCTGGACAACCTGGTGGACAACGCGATCAAGTTCACCGAGGAGGGCGGCTGGGTAGAGATTTCCACATCGAGCTGCGACAACCAGGTGCGGGTCACCGTCGCGGACAACGGCTGCGGCATCGCCCCGCAGGAGCAGGAGCGGGTCTTCGAGCGCTTCTACCAGGTGGAACGCGCGCGCACGGGCGCGAAGCGCGGCACCGGGCTCGGCTTGGCGATTGTCCGCCACGCGGTCTCAGCGATGCAGGGCCGGGTGGACTTGAGCAGCGTGCCGGGCGAGGGGACGCAGATCCATGTGTTCTTGCCGGCGGGGCGACAGGGAAATGATGAATGATGAATGCGGAATGATGAATGGGCGGAGTGTGCTTTCGGTTGAGTTGGGAGTGTGGGTGGCGCCATTGTGCGAACGCGGTGGCACGCGTGACCGTTCGTGCCGCAGGCACTGCCCAAGAGGAGTTGCACACTGGGCGTCAATAATGCCTCACAGCGTGGCCAGTAGGCGCTGCAACTCGGCGAAGTCCGCGAGGTCCGTGTCACCGTCGCGGTCGAAGTCCGCCAGGTGGCACGGATCACCGGTGTTGGTGTTGGGGCCGCCCAGGCAGCCGGCGATCAGGACGTAGTCCTGGGTATCCACATCGCCGTCGCCGTCGAGGTCGCCGTCGGCTGTCGTCGCGCCGCTTACAGTTCCGAAATTAGCCAGCAGCCCCGCAAGGTCACCAAGGTCCACGACGTTGTCGCTGTTCAGATCGCCGGGGCACGCGACGCCGGGCCGCCAGAGTAGCGCTTCTGAGCGCGACGTCAGGCTGTTGTAGCCGCCGCCGACGAGCGTAATGCCGCCATTCGGGTCGATCTCCAAGTCGGAAACGTAGGCGCTCGTGAAGCCCGCCGGCGCAAGATTGGTCAGCGGCGTGAACGAGTCTGCGCTTCCCAGCCAGAAGCCGGGCACGTTGTCAGCCGAGCCGAACTGCAACCCGCTTTTCGTGAAGGAGGTGTTGCTGGACGTGGCGCCGGTCGGGTTCAGGTCGGTGAAAACGCCGCCCGCCCACAGCGCCGCATGCGTCGCGGCGCCGACGTACACTGTTCCCACAGCTTGCCCATCGCTCGCGTCGCTGATGTATGAGCGCGAATACCCGGCGGGGTGAAGATCAACGAATGTCGCCGCGCTGCCGGACCACATCGCCGCGTGGGTGACGGGGCCGGGGTATGGCGTGTTGATCGTTCCATACTGATGACCGCCGTCGGTCGCCGTGGCGCTGCTCGATGACGCGCCGGCCGGGTGCAGCGAAAGGCCCCAGTAGTTCGGTCCGGTGTGCAGCATGGCGTGCGACCAGTAGTTTCCACTCGCGTCGTCATAGGTCGCTGTGCCGACCATCGCGACGCCGTCGGTCATGCTGATGCGGTCGTATTCGGAGCCCGACGCGTGACGCTCAACAAACACCGGCGGTGCGCCGGACCAATAACCGGCCGACTGCCAGGCGCATGTCCAGTATTGCCCGCCGGAGTAGCACTGCCATGTGTGCCAGAACCACCCGACTAGGAAGTCGCCCTCAATATCGTAGATTTCGCCGCCGACCGAGCCGGCCGGCGTGATGTCCGTCGCGATGAGGTTGTTGTCCCACAGGATGGGGTGGTTCAGCTGGAACGTGCGGCCGTCCGGCAGCAGCGTGGTCATGATCCCCGTTCCGCCGATTCGACCACCGGAGATTGCGTGCGCTGACGACGATCCGCCGACCCACGCCGGGTGGAGGTTGGTCGCCTGCCACTCCGTCGCGACAGTTGGCGGATAGCGGATCGTCATCGTCGCCGCGGCGCTTGTCGCCGAGCCGCACGGATTGGTCGCGACGAGGTCGTAGTTCGCGATGTCATCGGAGCTGATGTCCACAATCGTCAGGCTGGCGCTCTTGGCTCCGCTGATGGTGCTGCCGGTTCCAGTCGGCCCGTCCGCAAGCGGAACGCCATCGCGCTGCCACTCGTAGGTCATGGGGCTGCCGCCGGTGACGGAAACGGTGAATCGCGTTGCGCCGCCGTCCCAAGCAACCGCGTCCTCCGGCTGCACCGCGATCTGCGGGCAGATGGGCGTGTAAAGGCGCTCGCTTGCGTCGGTTCCGCCAGTGTCGTTGCTGCCTCCGACGACGTAGATGTAGCTGTCCGTGCCCAGCGCCGCCGCGAAATGCGTTCGCGCGGCGGCCATTGGCGCGCCGGGCGACCAGGTATCAGTGTCCGGCCGATACACCCAGACGCTGCTCTCGGCGATACCCACCCCGGCGCCTGAGCGGCCGCCGAGCAGGTAGATCAACCCATCCGCTCCGAGGACAGCCCGCGCGCCGCTCACTGCGACGGGAGTGTCCGCAATGGCGGTGTCGGACCAGGTATTCGCCGCGATGTCGTACTGCGCGACGTTCGCCGTGCGCTGGCCGCTTGTGGTCAGGCCACCGATGACGAGGATATGCCCCATTCCGTCAAACACGCCGGCGGCGTCGCGCACCGCGGTCGGCATTGACGCGATCGGTTCCCACACGTTCGTGCTGCCGATGTAGCGTTCGCAATACGCGCTGGTTCCGCTGCCGTTGAACGCCGAGCCGCCGAGCGAGTAGATGCGACCGGCGTCATCCGTGGCGTATGTGAAAAAGTCGTCGGGCGCCGATCCGCCGCGAGCCGCGATCGTCTGACCGACGCCGAGTGTCAGGTCGTAAACCCGGGCATGGCCGGGCTCGCCATCCACATCGCGCACGCCGCCGAAGAAGATGATGCGGCCGAGGTCGTCTACTCCGGCGCCTTGGCGAATCAGCGGCCCTTCGCCGTCGAGAAACGGCGGGGTGGACCAGCTCTGACTCAGCGTCGAGAAGGCGTGCACGACGCCGTCGCCTTCATTTGGCGATGTAAACGGTGTGCCGCCGATGGCAACGATTGTCGATCCGACCGCGATGCCGGCGGCGTACTCGCGCGCGGCTCCGCCGGTCGGCGTCGGGTCAGCGGTCTCCCATTGGGCGAAGCAGGGCGACAGCGCGGCCCCGGCGAAGATTGTGGTGAATACGGCTCGGCGAAGGCCCGATGCTGTCGTGCGAGTCATTTTTTGCGCTTCCTTTCGGCTGCTCTTATCTGCGATCCGGATGGGCCGGCTGTCGTCGTCCGTTAACCGGCGTTGAACGTCCGGCCCGCTACGAAAAACGGCTTTGATGAGGCGCAGGATGGGTCCACGATCGGAGCCCCTCTTCCTTGAGACAGACCCTCCGGTCCGCCCGGCGGATACACCGAAATGGAAAAACTACTGATAGTAATAGCAGGGATGAGATAGCAGAGGACGTGCC
>JAGQOO010000298.1 GCA_020427345.1 Phycisphaerales bacterium
GATGCGCCGACTGCGCGAGGCGGGCGTCGATGTCGGCCTGATGCTGGCGCCGGTCATTCCCGGGCTGAACGACCGCGACATACCGGCGATCATCGAACAAGCCGCCGCGGCCGGCGCGCGGGACATCGGCGTGATCCCGCTGCGGCTCGCGGGGAATGTGAGAAACGTGTTCCTGGAGCGATTGCGCGCCGAACTGCCCGATCACGCCAAACGCGTCGAAGCCCGCATTCGCGACATGCGCGGCGGCGCGTACAACAATTCCAACTTCGGCGACCGCATGCGCGGAACCGGGGCGTACTGGGACGGCGTATTGACGCTGATCGAGAAAACCGCCGGCAAACATGGCATGGCGTTCACGCGGTCAGCCGGCGAGGCCAAGGCGGACCGAATGGTCAAGCAGAAAGGCGAGCGGTCGCAAGACGCCGCAACGGTCGGAGTCAAAAAGCAGGACGGGATTGTACAGTTGCCGCTATTCTGATCAAACAACGCCCGTCCTTGCCCCGCCAGATCGGACGCGATCAAACCGCGACCGACTATACTCCTCCCCATGAGCAGCCCCCTCGCCCGGCGCGTCAGCCGTGACATCCTGCCGTTCGTCCGGCATCCCGCCCAATACCTCGGCGGCGAGGTCAATCAGCTTGTGCGCCCCGGCGACTGGGAAGCCGCCGATGTCCGCGTCGTGATCGGCTTTCCCGACGCCTACAACATCGGCATGTCGCATCTCGGCTGCCAGATTCTTTACTGGCTGTGCAATCACACGCCCGGCGTCTGCGCCGAGCGGACGTACGCCCCGTGGATCGACGCCGAGGCGATCATGCGCGAGCGCGGCATTCCGCTGTTCACGTGGGACACGCGCCAGCCGGTCGGATCGGCGGATATCTTCGCGATCTCGCTGCAATATGAGCTTTGCTTCACGACCGTGCTCAACATGCTCGACCTTGCCGGCGTTCCGGTGCGGTCCGCGAATCGCGACGACACACATCCGCTGGTCATCGTCGGCGGGCCGCAGGCGGATAACTCCGAGCCGATGGCGGCTTTTGTCGACCTCGTCGTCATCGGCGACGGCGAACCCAGCATGGCCGCCCTGCTCGCCGCGTACAAGGAATACAAGCGTGAAGGCGTCGGCCGGCGCGAGATGATTCCGCTGCTCGCGAAGCGCTTTCCGTGGGTATACGCGCCGAGCCTCTATGACGTGACATATCACGCCGACAACACGATCGCGGGAATGACGCCGCGCATCAGCGGCATTCCGACGAAGATCGACCGTTGCCGCGAGACGAACCTCGCCGAAGCGCCGTTTCCGCGCAAGCCGCTCGTACCGTGGACGGAGGTCGTCCACGATCGCGTCGGGATTGAGATCATGCGCGGCTGTCCGCAGGTTTGCCGCTTCTGCCATGCGGGATATACGAAACGCCCGCTCGCTTACCGCACCGTTGATGAAATCATGGAGATCGCGGACGAGGCGCTGCGCGCGACCGGCCAGCGTGAACTCGGCCTGTTGTCGCTGAGCACGGCCGACTACCCGCATCTGCCCGAACTCGCGGCGCGCGCGAACGAGGCGTTCGGATCGCGCAAGGTCAGTTTGAGCTTTCCATCGCTGCGCATCGACAAAATGTTGCAGCACATTCCGTGGATGGCCAACAGCGTGCGCAAAGGCGGCATCACCATGGCGGTGGAAGCGGCGCGAGACGACATGCGCCGCGCCATCCGCAAGAAAGTCACCGATGGCGCCCTGATCGACGGCGTCCGCGAGGTCTACAAAGCCGGCTGGAATCGGCTGAAGTTGTACTTCATGTGCGGCTTTCCCGGCGAGCGACCCGAAGACATCGACGGCATCTGGGAACTCGCCAACGCCGTCAGCCTGGAACGTTGCGCCATTCGCCGCGCGCCCGCGCAGGTCACCGCCAGCGTCGGCTGGCTCGTGCCGAAGCCGTTTACGCCGATGCAGTGGGCGGCCCAGCCGCGCGTGGAGTATTTCCGCGAAGCCCAGGCGCGGCTGCGCGACCTCGCGCGCGGTCGCTTTGTCCAATCCGGCGCCTACGGCTCGGTCGAACGAACCGACATCGCTCCGCCCCGCGCGGGACAATTCAAACGCAAGGGCCGCGGCCGCGTATCGCTGCGCACGCACGACCCGGATCGTTCGATTCTCGAAGCGGTTTTCGCTCGCGGCGATCGGCGGCTTTCGGAGGTCATCGAGCGCGCCTGGCGCAACGGCGCGCGGTTCGACGGCTGGGACGAATGCTGGAACGAGCGCCATTGGCGCGACGCGTATGATCAGACCGGCGTCGACCCCGACTGGTACGCCCACCGTGAGCGCGGCTTCGACGAAAAGCTGCCGTGGGACCACATCGGCCTGCACATGCGCCGCGACTACCTCGAAAACGCGTATGATGATCTCTTCGAGCAGATTCAGGTGAGCAAGCCGCTGCCCGGACGCCCGCTGGCCCATCCGGTGCTGTAGCGTTCTGATCGAGGGACTTCATGGGATATCGATACGTTGTCCTTGGCGCCGGGCGGCAAGGCGTCGCGATCGCGCACGATCTCGCCCGCAACGGCGAAGCCGAGCGCGTCACGCTGATCGACTCCAACGCGATGGGCGCGCGATTCGCCGTCGAACGACTGCAAAAGCTCAATCCGAGGGCGACCGACTGCTTCGTCGCGAAAACGTGCGACGTAGCCGACACGACCGCGCTCAAGCCGCTGATCGCCGGCGCGCAAACAGTGATCTCCGCCGCCCCGTACCGCTACAACGTCGCGCTGGCCGAACTCGCGATCGACAGCGGCGCGCACTTTTGCGACCTCGGCGGCAATACTGCGGTCGTCCGCGATACGCTTGCGCTGCACGATCACGCGAAAACGCGCGGCGTCAGTGTCGTGCCGGATTGCGGCCTGGCGCCGGGCCTCGGCAATCACCTCGCGGCTCACGGCATTGGCGCGATGGACGAGCCGCGCGAGGTCAGCGTGCGTTGCGGCGGATTACCGGAAACGCCTGTCGGCCCGCTCGGCTACAAGCTGCTGTTCAACTTTCAGGGGCTGATCAACGAGTATTCCGGCTGCGGCGAGTTCCTCCGCGACGGCAAGCGCGTTGAGATTCCCGCGCTGACCGAGCTCGAACGCATCGAATTCCCCAAGCCGATCGGCGCATGCGAAGCCGCCGTGACATCCGGCGGCACGAGCACATGTCCCGAAACGTACGAGGGGCGGCTGGCGCGATATGACTACAAGACCGTGCGGTATCCGGGCCACTTCACCGTAGTCCGCGCGATGTTCGAACTCGGCTGTTTCGAAGAGAGCGTGACGCTGCGCAGCGGCGAAGCG
>JAGQOO010000299.1 GCA_020427345.1 Phycisphaerales bacterium
GGAGTCATAGCCGCGATAATCCAGGCGCTTCAGGCCTTCGATCAGCAACGGGCAGGCGTCGCGCTGCCCGAGATATGCCACAATTCCGCACATGGTCGATACTCCTCCATGCGGGCCGCCCGGGAAACGACCGACCCGATAAACATCGTCAGAATAACCGAATGTCGCCGCAATTACCCGAATTAGCGTCTGATAAGCGGATTCCGCTCCCTAATCATCGGCCGAACGGCCCATGCCGATCTTACGACAGCGGTTGATTTTGGTTCAGCCTTGATTTCGCTCACACGGCCCCCGCCGCCGATGGTAACGAGGAGCGCCCCGGTGCCCGAGACGCTGATTTCGCAACTGGTGGAGGAGGATCCGTCCATGAAAGACCTGGTTGAAGACTTCGTCGCCGGGTTGCCCGACACCATCGCCAACCTGCGCTCAGCCGCCGAAGCGCTCAACTGGGAAGAACTCCGGATGCTTGCTCACCGCCTGAAGGGCTCAGGCGGCTCGTACGGCTACCCCCAGATCAGCGAAGTCGCCGCGCTGATGGAGCAGCATTTCCGCAAACAGACCGTCGACGACTTCGCGGACTGCGCCCGCCAACTGGATGAACTGGTCGCCGCCGCACGCGCAGGGTTGTCATGCGAGGCGTAAGCGCGCCGCGTTAATCGCCAGATACCAAACCACCAATTCGCTGATTCAGTCAATCCGCTCCATGCCGCCCATGTACTTCCGCAGCGCCTCCGGCACGCGGACGCCGCCGTCGGCGAGTTGGTTGAGTTCCAGCAGCGGGATCAGAATTCGCGGCGAGGCGATGACGGTGTTGTTCAACGTGTGGCAGAATTGCGGCTTGCCGTTTTCATCGCGATAACGCAGGTTCAGCCGGCGGGCCTGGAAGTCGTGGAACGCGCTGGCTGAGTGTGTTTCGCTGTACGCTTCGCGGCTGGGCATCCATGTTTCGATGTCGTACATGCGGTACTTGCCCTGCCCCATGTCGCCGGTGCACACCTCGACGACGCGATACGGCAACTCCAGCGCTTGCAGCGTTTTTTCCGAATTGGCGATGATCTTCTCGTGCCATTTGGCGGATTCCGCCGCGTCGGCCTTGCACACCACCACCTGCTCCAGTTTGTCGAAAAAGTGAATGCGATACAGCCCGCGCGTGTCGCGGCCCGCGGCGCCGGCCTCGCGGCGGAAGCACGTGCTGCGCGCGACATACGTCTTCGGCAACTCATCGAGCGAGAGAATCTCATCGCCATGAAAGCCGGTGACCGGCACTTCCGCCGTGCCGACTAGGCACTGCTCGTCGCGCTCGCACAGATACACTTCATCGCGGTGCAGCGGGAAAAAGCCGGTGCCGTACATCAGCTTTTCGGTGACGAGCACCGGCACGGTCATCGGCGTGAAACCGGCTTCCATCATGATGTCCCACGCGAGGCGCAGAACGGCTTCGTGCAGCATCGCGCCGGCGCCGGTGAGCACATAGTTTCGACTGCCGGCGAGCTTCACGCCGCGTTCGAGGTCGAAGAGTTTCAGCGACTCGCCGATCTCGACATGATCACGAAACGGGAAGCCGAAATCGGCCTTGTTGCGCGTCGCGCCGTGCTTGCGGACTTCGACGTTGCCGCTCGCGTCCGGTCCGCGCGGCGACTCCGGACTCGGCACCTGCGGCACGGTCAGCATCAGCTCGTTCAGTTCCGCCTCGACCTGCGCCAGGTCCTCCTCGATCGCCTGAATCCGCGCTTTGACCTTGCCCATCTCCTGGCTCAGCGCGGCCTTTTCGTCTTTGCCGGCTTTCGCGATTTTCTCGCCGGCCTGTTTCTGCTCGTGGCGGAGATTGTTGAACTCCGTTTCGAGTTCGCGCCGCTTGCCGTCGACCGCGAGAATGCGGTCGATGTCCACGCGCATGTTCTTGTCGGCGACGGCCTGGCGGACGACGTCGGTCTCCTCGCGTATGCGTTTGATGTCAATCATGCGGCGGCGTTCCTTCCTGTCTGCGTTTCCCGGTGCGGGGTTGTTGGTTCGGTTTTGCTGCGTAAAGCGGCGATTATAAGCGGTCCAACCGCGCGGGCGACGCGACCGCGCTCTACTTATCATCGGCATGTCCGGCGGATGGAGCGCCGGCGCCGATCGCCTGTGCGAGGTCGGTGAGGCTTCCAAGAAACGGCGGGATGCTCCCAACCTCCGCGCGTGGTTCCGGAACGGCGCTAGCGGCCGAGGTTTCATCGCTTTTCTCGCCCGCGACCAACCCAAACGCAAACGCCCCGATGTCCGCCTCAGACGATCCGACGATGTTCACAACTATCGGCGGCTTCGCCTCGCGGATCAGCCACTCGACCATCGCCTCCGCCCGCATCGGCGGCCCGGTCAGCAGTCGGCCGCCGGGCTCGTCGATGATGTCGATACCCGCGAGTTCGCAATACTCGCGCATTGCGGCGGAAACCGGCGCGAGCGGCGTGGGACTGCGGAGGAACACGACCGTTTCGCCCATGTCGGGCACGGAACAGAGTCGCAGCGTCAGCTTGTCGCTCAACATCGCCGTGACTTCGACTCGATCGCGTTCACCTGCCGGTACTGTCGTCGAAGGCGTTTGTTTTGAGTCCGGCTCCGGCGCCTGTGTCAAGGCAGACGTCAGGAAGGTCGCGTCGAGCGTCGTGCGCGGGCCTTCGAGCAGTTGCGCCGCCTGCGCGCGAACTTCCCCGGCAGATACAAACTCGTATCGCGGCAGGGCGTAGGTCGCCAATCCGACATTGCCGGCGATCGCCTCCAGCCGGCCGAGCGCCTCTGCGCTATCCGAGAAGCCGCGCCAGTCGCGCGACGCCCGCATCCGCGCGATCGCGCGGGCTCGCACGAGTTCGATCGCCTCCAGCGGCCCGGCGGCTAGTTCGCGCAGCGCCTTTTCGATCAGGCCGACATTTGCGCGCTTCCCCGCGTCTGCGACATCTGCCTTCGATCCCGCCTCGATTGCAACCACAACCGCGCCGTTTGTTCGCCACGATTCGCGCCTCCACCGCACGCGCACTTCGCCAGCCGCCTCGATCCGATGGGCCAACGCCGCGAAAACCACATCGTTCACCGCGTTGTCGTATCGCCCCAGCGGCGACGCCGCGAAAACCGCGATCGGCTCGGCGTCTTTCCACGGGCGTTTGAAGGTCATTTCGGTCTTCGGCGCGAGCGCAGGCGGCTCGCCCCATTTCACATCGCGCGTTCGCTCGCGCAGTTTTGCCAGCGCGGCGTCCGCGTCAAAATCGCCATACAACACGATTGTCGCCGCGCCCGCCGGCCACCACTTTCGCGCGAAGTCGCGCATTGTCGCGGCGTCAAATACG
>JAGQOO010000029.1 GCA_020427345.1 Phycisphaerales bacterium
GAACCGCGGCAACGTGCCGCTGGCCGTTGAGCTCCAGGACGTGCTCGACGGATTGGGGACTTTTATCGAGCCGGTTCCGGGGTCCCTCCAAGTAACGCTCACCCGTCCTAGCGACGGCCTAGTTGAGACGCCGATCGATGCTAACAACGCAATCAGTCCGGCGATCAACCCGCCGCTCAACCCCGACTTCTTTTTGGATGGAAACGGGTTCTTCGGGCATCTTGATGGCACGGCGATCTGTCTAGGCGTTTTGGAAGGGATCGAAGTTTGCACCAAGGACTCTGCTGTCGATGGCGATACCGTCGTCATCAAGTTCGACGCCATGATTCTGGGCGATGCTCCGGCTTGTCCGCCTGAACCCAATGATGTTCGCAACGCGATCACTGCCACGGGCGATCCGGCGGTCGTACGAGATGCGAATGGCATCATCATCTCACCGTGCCCGGACCCGACGCGCGACGATACGCGCATCATCGCCGTTGACACGGCCGGCGTGGATGACACGTTGCGCGAGCTCTATCCGGAATCGACCGGCGGCTCGACGCGCGGTTTCCCCCGTGGCCAGGGCGATGACAACATCGCTTACGTCAACGTTCTTTGCCGCGATATCGACTACCTCAAGGAAGTCGGCTTCCCCGGCGAGCCCGATTCGTTCGTCACGGGCGACACGGCCCTTGTGGTGCCGAATGGTCCATACCCGCTGCAGATCACATACCGGTTCACGGCCACGAACCAGGGCGAGACGGCTGAGGACTTCACGATCACTGACGCCGACCTGTGCGCGGACGTTGCCGCCGTTGCCGGCGTTTCGTTCGTCAGCTGTGCGGTTTGCCAAGGCGGCGTTTCGGGCACGCTGGCTCCGGCCGGCACGGTCGGGGACACATTCACGACCGACTGCGTCGTGCAGTTCGACAGCTACGCTGCGCTGCAGGCCTTCCTCGCCCGAGATGACATGCGGAATGACTGCATGGCCAGCCCGGACAACGGCGCCCCCGAAGACTGCTACAAGAACTGCTCGATGTTCTCGTCATTGGCCGAGCCGAGCTTTGATGTCTGTCCGGCTCCGGATCTGCCGATCGAAATCCAGTCTGACGCGACGATCTGCCTTTGCACGATCAGCGTTCGCAAGACGGTTGTCTGTCTGAACAACTGCACGTCGCGCACGCCGGTCGGCTCGCCGACGGAGGATCTGCTGAACGTCCTCCCGGGCACGTGCGTGATGTTCCAGGTGGACATCACCAACACCAGCAACTTCGAACTCTGCCGCTTCCGCATTACCGACACGATGATCGACAGCGGTTGCATCTCGTATGTCGCCGGTTCGCGCGTGTTCCGGAAGGGGGCGCAGACGTGCACCGCGCCGGTCATGTTCAACACGAACGGCACGCCGTTTATCTTTGACCCGGCGATTTGCCCGGGAACGGCTGACACGATCCTGCCGGGCGGCACGCTCACGTTCACGTACGTGGCCCAGGTCGCCGAAGACGCCGACCCGAACTGCTTCCTGCGGAACACCGTGATGGTCGAAGCGGCGACGGTCGCGGACTGCGAAGCGGCCGGAAGCGGCACGCCGCGGTTCCCGTGCGTCGGCGATGACGAGGTTGATCTCGACATCCTCGACTGCGAACTCGAGTGCGAGAAGGAATTCACGCGGTTCCGCTGGGATCGCAACGCGAACTGTGTGCTCGACGCGGGCGAGGGCTTTGAAGCGTTCGATCCGAACGCGCTGCTGGATGTCGTCTTCCCGGTCGAGTTGGAACTGCAGGTAACGGCGTACAACCGCGGCGAGTGCGCGTTGAACGTCACCGCGAATGACGCGGACCTGATCGCCGACATCGCTCCGGCGAATGACGGCCTGACGTTTGTCTCGTGCGAACTCGGTGGCCCGGCGCGTCTGATTGAGCCGGGCCAATCGAGCACGTGGACGTGCGTGATTCGCATTGATACGGCCGCCGCCGCACGCGTGCTGGCCGGTCGCGATTCGGACGGCAATCCGGCGAAGTACATGAATGAAGCGACGGTCATGGGCGTGCCGGTTTCGACGGCCATGACGCCGCTGTGCGTGCCGAACCCGCTCCTTGATATCAATCGTCTGACCAGCATGTGCATGACGATGTTCAAGGTTCCGCCGCCGTGCGATATCACGGTGGACAAGGGCGTTCGCTGCTTTGGTGATACGGGTCCGTTCGAGGACGCGGAAGACGCGATCCCGGGCGCGACGGTTGAGTTCCAGATCAGCGTGATGAACTCGGGACCCGTGCGGATTCCGCGGCTGGTGATCAGCGACACGCTCGGGTGCAACTGGTTCGTGCCCGGCAGCGTGACCGCCTCGATCGGCGCGTCGAATGTTTCCGCCGACTTCGCGGCCTTCATGCCGGACGGCGTCGCGCGGACGTACAAATTCGCCAGCCGCCCGGCGGCCCCGTGGCTTGAGCCCGGCGAAACGCTGCTCATCAAGTTCCGCGCTCGCGTGCCGGCCAACCAGGCGACGGCGACGACCTGCGTCAACACGGTCGTGGTGTCGTCGTACAGCGAGGCGTGCGAGCCCGGCCAGGTCGGCGTGACGATTACGGCCTGCGATACCGGGAATGCGGATGCGCGGATTCGCGTGCTGATCCCGCGCATCGAGTGCCTCAAGCAGGTTGCGCCTGACTTCAACGACGACGGTGTCGTCGAGCCCGATCAGTTCGTTTCAATGCTGAATCTGCCGGGCGCGACGACGTTCCCGATCCGGCTGATTTACAAGTACACCGTCACTAACACCGGCGACACCCCGCTGACCAACGTGCAGTTCTGCTGCGACGGATTCGTCCAGCAGATCGTCACGGCAAACGCGGCGCTGCCGGTCGCTGATCGCATCACCTTCGGCCCCTGCGCCCTGTGCAGCGGATCTTGCAATGGCACGGGTGACGACTGCGCGACGCTGCCCAATCTTGCCGTCAACGGCATGGCGATGGCGACGTGCGAAATCCGGATTCCGAGCGAGGCCGCGTTTATGGCCCTCGCCAACGCCGACGGCGATCAGAATGAGCGCTGCTTTGACGTGTCGGGCCGCGCTACGGCCACGGTTGACTCCAGTGTGATCTGTGTGCGTGACGCGAACGCGACGGTGAACTCCGTCGCCCCGTGCAACGCGCAGGTGTGCTTCGCGCCGTGCATGCTGGCGGTCGAGAAGGACGTCCGCTGCCTGTCGAATTGCACGTCGCGTCTGCCGGCCGGTCCGTACGAGCCGGATTACTTGAAGACCGTGCCGGGCGCTGCGGTTCAGTATCGCGTGACGATCCGCAATGTCGGCATCGTGCCGGTGTGCGCGGTTCGCATTCGCGACCTGATCGAGTCCGGCTTGGATTGCGATCCGGCCTCGGTTGTCTTCCAGGTGATGCGCAACGGAACGGATCTTTGCACGATCAACAACCTGCCGCTGGATGACACGCCGCTCGAGGTCATCCTGCAGCAGCGGTGCGGGGTTACCGGCCTGATGCCGCCGACGACTATGGGCGGCAATGACGGCGACTCGCTTGTGATCACGTGGGTCTGCTGTGTGCCGACTGACGTGTTGCCGGATCCGAACACGGCTGTGACGATCAACAATCGCGTGACGGTCGAGTGCGCGTCCGAGTGCAACCCTGTGGTGTACTGCTGCGAGGTGACGGACGATGTCGACATCGAGATCGTCCCGGTCAAGTTCGTCTGCACCAAGGAATACACTGAGTTCCGCGCCGACGACAATGCTGACTGCGTGCTCAATGAGCCGTTCCAGCCGTTCGGCGGCGTCGATGAGTTGCTGGACGAAACCTTCCCGGTCGAGTTGAAGCTGCGGGTCTGCGTCGAAAACACGGGCCAGGCGGCTGTGTCCGTGACGGTCAGCGACCCGAACCTGCTGGCCGACATCGCGGCGACGCCGGGCGTTTCGACGCTGGCTGGCTGCCAGTTGGGCACGACGCGCACCATCGAGCCCGGCGTGACCGAGTGCTGGAACTGCACGATCCGTATCGAAACGGCCGCGGCAGCGCGGGCATTGGCGATGCGCGATGGTGACGGTGACGCCTTCAAGTACCGCAACGTTGCGGTAGCCACCGGATTCGCGGTTTCGACGACGAACACGCCGATCTGCGCTCCGAACCCGCCGCCGAACGACGGGCGCTATCGCACGACGTGCGACGCGGAATTCCGCGTGCCGCCGGGTTGCGAAATCTCGATTGATAAGGGTGTCCGGTGTGTGGACGATCCGGCGAGCACGTTCCTCGATTCGATCGAGGCGCTGCCGGGCGCTCGCCTGACGTTCGAAGTGCGCATCACGAACGACGGCACGGTCAACATTCCGCGCGTCTGCATCACGGACACGCTGACCTGCGCCAGCTGGCTGGTTCCGAATACGGTCTCGGCCGATCTCAACGGCACGGACGTGACTTCGGACTTCGCCCTCTTCGCGCCGGGCATTGAGCGCTGCTTCACGTTCGGCTCGCGGCCCGCGGCTCCGTGGATCGCGCCGGGCGAGACGTTGACCATTACGTTCGACATTCGCGTCCCGCCGAACTTTGACAGCAACGGCGCGACGGTCGATTGCCGCAACACGGTTCGCGTGAAGGGCCAGACGGAAGGGTGCGCGCCGCCTGCGGGCACGCCGCTCGTCCAGTGCATGGCCGGCCCGGTCGACGTCACCATCGACGTCAAGAGCCCGAGCATCATGTGCGACAAGCTCGTTCGGGCGGATCTCGGCAACAACGGGTCGTTCGATTCGCCGCCGCTGCGCGACCTGTCGCTGCAAGTCCCCGTGTACCCGCTGCGGCTGGTCTACACGTACGAAGTAGAGAATGATGGCGAAGTCCCGCTAACGAACGTGTGTCTGACGGATAACACGCTCGCGGCGGCGGCTGCGGCCAGTGCTGAAGTGTCGATCATCGCGTCGCAGTGCGATCTCGACATGGATTCCGGCTGCAGCGGGGCCGGTAACCGGGCCGCCTTCATCGGCGACCTCGCCCCCGGCCAGTCGGTGACGTTGACCTGCGCCTTGCTCGTCAATTCGTCCGCCGGCTTCGAGGCCATCGCCAACGTTCCGGGTAATGAAGTTTGCTTCCTGAACCGCGCGACGGTTCGCGGTGTGCCTGATCCGAACTCGATCTGTGCTCTGCCGCCGATTCCGGACGAGACCTCCAGCTGCGAAGCGCAGGTTTGCGTGACGCTCGCGGAGTGCCCGCCGATCACGGCCGCGTTGTTCACGATCTGGAACTCGAACGAGGTGCCTTACACGCCGCCGCTCGAGTACTGCCTCAACGCGTGGGATTGCTTCCGCCTGCTCGACGCGTCGTTCCTGTTCGGGGTTGACGCCCTGAACACGCCGAAGGCCAAGGCGCGTATCGATGGTCGTCAGCTTGATCGCTGCTCGCCCGATTCGATCGACGCGCCGCTCCTCGGCGTGATGACGCAGGTCATTGAGTTCGGCAGCGGCGACCTGGCGTTCGGTGGCGATGCCCTGATCGGAATGGGTCAGGAATTCGGCTACTTCGACTTCACTGTGCCTATCGCGGGTCAGCCGCTGACAGCCGATCCGCAGGTCGGCCTCGGTCGAGCTACGGACAAGGCGGTCGGTGTTGACATTGTCGACTCCACAACCCGTCCGTACGTGGTCCTTGAGGGCGAAGAAGGCAACGTTGGCGTCGGCACGCCGACCGAGCCGGCGATTCGTCCGCAGACGGCAGTGACGGGTCAGAAGGGTAGCTTGCTCGTGTTGCCGAAGATCGAGCTGAAGTGGGATCTGAATGGCCACATGATTCAGGACACGTTCGTGACGCTGACGAACGATTACCCGGCTCCTGTGAATGTGAAGCTCTTCCTGATCAATGGCGATCCGACCTACTGCAACTGGGTCGACACCGTCATTCGGCTCACGCCTGATCAGCCGAGCTACTGGTCGGCCTACACCGGCCAGCCCGGTCCGGGCCTGCCGGCGACGCGAATCCGGTCGTTCGCGGATCTGAATCCGCAGCGCGAGCCGGACAACGACCCGCATAATCCGGGTGGCCGCAAGCTTGAGGGCTACATCGTGGCCTTCGCGGTTGACGCGGAGACGGGTGAAGAAATCAACTGGAACCACCTGCACGCCATGGCCACCCTGGTGCGCTACAACGAAGGCGAGGCGTGGGAATACCCGGCCTGGTCGTTCAAGGCGGTGTACGGTTCCACCGGCGGCCGGCTGAATCCGGCCTCGCCGGGTCGGCTGATGCTCGACGGCCAGGAATACGCCTGGGCGCCGGATATTCTGCTGATGAACTTCTTCCCTGTCGGCGAGTTCGACGACGGCCGTGGGCACGTCGTGTTCATGGATACCGAACTGACACTGCTGGTCGCCAAGCGTGACCTCTCCAATGGAGTGGGCGGTGGCGGAATTCCGGGCGGAGACCTGACGACTGGTGACGAAGAACCCGGCGCCCCGAGCGGCGGTCGGCGTCATCGGTCAGATCACGACGCGGAAGATGGTGGTGAACCGACCGGGAACCCGTAAGGGAACCTGAACGAGTAGATCAAGTAGGGGATCAGCGAACTTGATTGCTGAGCTGGCGGCGGGCGAAAGTCCGCCGCCGGGCCCTACCGCGATCACTGGTCGTGTCCGCGGCGCTTCGGCGTTGTGGCACGACCAGCTTGTTATCGGGCGTGAGTTTTCTTCATCGGGGAAAGGGCCGATATCTGTTCACCGAAACCAGTTCCGGGCCAGAATTCGTGGTAAATACCGGCGGGACAACGAATAACGTTCAAGTCGCGCTTGACAAGTCGTTGAAAACTCGCATTACTATACGGTAGACAGTCTGTCTAACCCTCCATCGGGCCGGGTAGCCCTACACCCGGCCCAACTTTTTTGCGCCCCGCGCCCCGGCCCCGCGCAGGTTCAGGCCGCGAATTACCTAGCGATGAAGGACGTAGTTATCGGTCCTTGATCTCGGCGCGGAGCAACGGGTGAGCCGCCAGCCAGCCACCTTGGTCGTTCTCTGTCCAATGAGCGTCGGTAAGCCACTCAAACGCCGGTCGGTATGCCTTTGCGTCCGCGCTGGCGACGCGTTCCAAGCTTCTGACCACTTCGTCACACTTGCCGGTGAGAACGCGCAGGCGGGCGGGATCCGCGCGCGAGCCGCCCATCTCGGCGAGCGCCGTCAGTGGGCCCAACAGCGCGTTCAGCGCGGACCGGCTAGACTGAATACCATCAAGGCAGGTCAGATAATCAGCCACGGAATAGGCGGCGGCGGCGCGTTCGATGTGCCGCACAAAATCCACGGCTGCGCGGTGCAGGGCGATCGGGAACCGCAACGCGGGGTTTTCGCCGGCGAGGGGTTCGGCTGCGTCACACAATCGCAGAATCTCGTCGCCGGCCGGTCCGCACGCCTCGCGGCGCCATTCGCGCCACAGGGCGAACGGATCGAGCTTCATCACGAGACAATCGCGCAGCTTGCGCCAGGTTCCTTCCGCCAGAAACGCCGCCGCCGCCGGGATTCGCTCGCCGAGAATCGTCGCGTAACTGGCGTAGTCCGCGCCGCCCTCGGCCCGAATCGCGGCGTCCCATTCGGCGCCGTTCAACCGGCGACCAGCTGCGAAAATAATGGGCAGGATCGAGTGATACTGCGAGAAAAACGTGAGCTCCCAGGTTGTGACGCACACGCCGAGCGCGTCGGCATCGCGTGCCGCGGCGACGTGCTCGTCGACGTTGCGACGCGTCTTGTTCAGAAACAGCCAACTCGCGTCAAAGGTGTGAATCGCCGGGCAGCAGACGACGTCGAATCCGGCCGCGCGGAGGCGTGTCGTCGTTTCAGCGGGGTCGTCTTCATATTGCCAGTTGAAGAGGACGGTCTCGCGCGGAATGCGTTCGAGAATGGCGGGATGGCGCAATGCCATATCCGCCCACAGGCACGGCCGGCGACCCTCCTGAATGACGTGCGCGCATAGCGCCGCGAAGTGATCGCCGTAGAGGGCCTCCGGCGTGCGGGTCGCGCATTTCGGGCATTGGCCGAGTTGCTCGGTTTCGTCGCCGCCGAGGTGGAGCCATTCGTCATTGAAGGCGGCGCAGGCGTCGTCGATCAGCCCGGTCGCAAAGGGCAGGGCGTCTGGATGAGAGGGGCACAACTGCTGCGAGAACTGCCGCGGCCCTTCCGCCAGGCGCTGCCCGCCCTCGGCTCGCAAGAAACCCTCAACATGCCCGAGCGTGTTCAGGAATGGAATCACGCGGACCCCGACTTCGCGGCCGTGGGCGGAAAGGGCCCGCGCGGTTTCGGGAGTTAATGCGCCCGGCGCTGCAGCCCACGGGGCGCTGGCGTAATCGAATCGATGTTCGAGATACAGGGCCATCGCGTTGTAGCCGGCGTTTATTGATCGATCGACCAGCGACATCAGCCAATCGCGTGACGGCGACTGCTCGCGGGCGAGATCAATGCTCCAGGCGCGGAAGTTCATGCGTGAATTGTACATTGGGCGTGGCGGGCGCGATCGGGCGCGCCAGTTCCGTAACTCCCGCCCAAAGCGGGAATCCACTCAACGACCAGCGGTCGGGTGGCGTGATTCTCGGCGCAGCCGTGAGCAAAGTGGCGTAATGTGAGCAGATGATGATACCTGCGGACTACCCGGCAGGCGGCTGTGCGCATGCCAGCGCTCGTGAGCAGCACATGCTTACGCCTTCGGCGCAAGCATGGCACACGCGCCGTCATTCGCAGCAAGGGGGATGACGGGGAGGCCGGACGGCATTGATACTACCGTCGTCACCCGCGCGCAAAGCGGGGTCCAGTTACGCGCGACTGGCGCCCTGCCTACAACCTCATCGCTTGCAGAATCGTGCCGCGCACATCTTCACTTGGCGCCGTGTTCGTCGAATCAGACGTTCCAACGGTTACTCCGGTATCCGTAATCATCACCGGCCGATTCCCCGCAGCGGTGTCCACGTGCCCGTGCGTTCCTTTCACCAGCCCCGGATCCAGCGGGATCACATCCATCAGCGTCCGCATGCCGAGTTTGCGTTTCAGCAGTCGCCAGCCGATCGCGGCTTTCGGGAAGCGGATGCGCGGGTCGAGGAACAGTTCGCACGGGTCGTAGCCCGGCTTGCGGTGGATATCGACGGTGCGGGCAAAGTCCGGCGCTCGGCGGTCGTCTTCCCAGTATGGATAGCAGAACCACGCCCCGGGCTCGGCGATGGCGACGAGTTCGCCGGCGCGATCGTGGTCGATGCCGTACTCGCGCTGCGCGGCTCGATCCAGCACGCGCGCCACGCCCGGCTCGCGCGACAATCGATCGGAAACGCGCTGAACCAGTTCAGCCTGGCGCACGTACACATGAGCGACCTGATGATCGACAACGGCAAACGCGTCTGACGCGCCGGCGTCCAGCAATTCGCCGCCGTCTTCTTCGCGCACGCGCAGCCAGCCTTCGCCGCGCAGGACGCGATTCAGCGCCACGGGGCGCGAAACCGCCTCGATCGCGTATTCGCTGACGATGATCGGCCGCGCGCCGGTTTCCGCGCAATCGTCGAGCAATCGGCCGACGAGCGCGTCGACGGCGGCAACCTCAGCGGGAATGCACGGGGCATCGGGGCCGTACTTCTGTAATGGATAATCCAGATGCGGCAGGTAGATCAGCGACAGCGTCGGATCGAAGCGCTGACGCGTCAGCAACGCGGCTTCAGTGATCCACTTGCTCGACGCGATCGACGCGCCGGGGCCCCAGAACTGAAACAGCGGAAAGCGGCCGAGGCGCTCCTGCAATTCGTCACGCCAGTTCGCGGGTTGGGTGTAGATGTCCGGGATTTTGCGGCCGTCGGCTTTGTAGATCGGGCGCGGCGTGACGGACACGTCGACGCTCGAATACATGTTGAACCACCAGAACAGGTTGGCGCAGGTGACGCTCGGATCGCGGCGTCGCGCGGTTTCCCACACTTTCTCGCCCGATACCAGCGCGTTCGACTGCTTCCAGAACTGGACTTCGTTTTGCTCGCGATTGAACCAGCCGTTGCCGACGACGCCGTGTTCGCGCGGCGGCAAGCCGGTGAGCATGCTCGCCTGCGCCGAGCACGTAACGGCGGGCAAGGTGGGGCGCAGCGTCGTGACGCGGCCGGCGTTCGCGAAAGCGCGGATACGCGGCGCGTGGGCGATCAGGCGCTCATCCAAACCGACGACAAGAATGACGGCGACACGATTGGCCATGATTGTGGGGTAAGATAACGCGTCGCCGGGCCTGCCGCCCTGCGCGGAGAGACGTGTATGAGACGGCAATGATCGTTGATCTCCGTGACATGATGCCGCGCCGGGTCTGGATCTGGGGCCAGGTGGTGGGGTATGCGCTGGCGATCGTGCTGTTCGCGTGGTTCGCGTATGCGCGGATCACGACGCCGCCGGCGGACGATCGGACGGTGAGGGATGTGGAGATGGCGCCGGAGGCGCGGGCGGTTTCAAGCACGCTGGCGTCGTTGCCTGCGGGGCCAGTTCAGTTGTCCCCTTTGGCTCTGGACGGCGTTTGGGATGCGGACCATGTGCCGGCCGAGGCGATGTCGGTGGTCAATGCGCCCTATGCGGTCCAACTGGATCGACTGGTGGATCAACTGCGGATCGCTGACGCGGCCGGCGTGCTGGACAGGGTCGTGTTGGATTACGTCGGCCGGGGCGCTGGGGCGAGCGCTGCCTGGGGATTGGCCCATTACAATGTCGCGCGAACCGGTCTTGCGATTCGCGCGAGATACCGGTTTGTGATGGGTGATCCCGAGGCGGGTTTGGAAGACTTGCTCGCCGCCGTGCGGATCGACCAGGTCGTGTCGGGAACACTCGGATACAACGAATACGCGATCCCCTATCCGCTTTGGGAGTTGTCGATACTCGCCCACGACGGGCATTTGAATGCTGAACAGGCGCGGCTGGCGATTCGCGTGATCTCCGATCACGAGGGCCTCAGCATCACCGCCGCTGCCCGATCACTCGTCGTTAGTGAGAATAACATCGACGCGATGTTGGATCAGCACTACACGCGCGACGCCGACGGCGATGGCTGGCTGGTGGTCAACACGATACTGCCTCAATGGGGCGGCGAATGGGTGGAGCCTCGATCGCGCTTGTGGAATCTGACCTCGCTGCTCTTCTACAGTCGGGCGACCGTGCGGGAGTATCTGCTGCTCTCAACGGCGGGGGCGCCGGTTAACGACGAGCTTCCGCTGCCGGAAGTTGCGAGGACGACGCGAAGCGCGTCGATTCTGATGGGGCGGCTGGCGAATCAGCCCATCAACCTCGACGCCGGCACGATCGAGCGACTCTACCTTGTCGTCGCCGCCCGACGGATCGCGGTGATCGCGCTGGGACTGGCCGCGTATCATGCCGATCGCGGCGCGTATCCGGCTTCGCTGGACGATTTGGCGCCTGAGTATCTCGACGAGGTCCCGCTGGAGCCGGAGACAGCGCAGCCTTATGCGTACAGTGTTACGGGCGAGGGGTACTCGTTGACGTGCAGCGGGAATACGCGCTGGCCTTCGGCCGGTTGGTTTGCGTACCACTGGGACAACGGTTCCGCCATACCGCGACTCGGCGAAGGAATGGCGTCTGGACCGGGGCAGCGCCCGGTCTTCCGTGCTGCGGGTCCGAACGCGCCGGCGCCAGACAACACTACGACTGATCCGAATCGGACCGACGCGCGCGAGAGCGGCGATGACGATTGACGAGGGACGCGCCGAAGTCGAAACGAACAGCGCCGCCGGGGAACTCGTCGGCGACACGTGGCCGGCGTGGCCCTCAGCGCCGGACGCGCTCGCGTGGCGGATTCCGTGGCCGCTTGCGCCACTTGCGATTCCGTTCGCCGTGCTGTTCCCGCGAAGGTGGGGGCCGAGTCTGGCGGCGTCGAGTTGGCTGGCGGCGTTTTTTGTGCATGCGATCAGCGTGGTGTGGTTCATCGGATCGATTTGTTTATTCGGGTACGAGCGCAGCGGCATTAGCTACTACGGAAACTACGTTGAGTCGACCGGGGGCGGAGTGACTGACTTCAGTTTGCTTGACAACGTGCGAAGGCCGTTCGCGGCGTTTGCTATAGGCGCGTACGACAGTCTGACTGCTTGGAACGAATGGGCGGCGGTCGTTACGGTCTGTGCGTTCGTCGAGTGCCTGTTCTGGATCGGGCCGTTGGGCTTGCTGGTGTTGTTCACGGTGGGGGAGTCGCGCGGCGCGTTGTATCTGCGATGCGTGAAGCTGACGTACTGGAGCACGATGTGCCTGGTTCCGTTCGGGATTGTGTTGCCATATTGGATCGATTCTCTCGAAGACGCCCGGCTGATGTACTCGTGGACGGGGCCGTTTTCGTTTTTCGGCCCGCCGCTGGTGTGGTGGTTCAGCGTGCTGGTTCGCCTCGGCGGGCGGGTCGCGAATCCGCCGACGTTGCTGGAGCGCACGCCGCTGTGTGAACAATGCGGCTATCGGCTGACCTCGACGCCGATTTCGGGGCGGTGTTCGGAGTGCGGTTTGGAGGTGGAACGTTCACTGCCGTCGGCGCGGCGCTTGCCGCCGTTCGCGGCGCGGTGGAGTGGGTTTGTTGAAACGGCGCTGGCCTCGACGCTGGCGGGGCGCAGCGGGCGCGCGTTCGTGGTCGGATCACACCATCGGCGGGCGCGGAATTTCGCGTATATCTGTATCGTGTTGGCGGGCTTGATGATCGCGCTGCTGAGCGCTTCGCTCCTTGACGATCCGATGACGTCCATCGGCTACTCGATGCGCGACGATTCACTTACCCGGATGATGCTTGAGCGCGCCGTGTTTGGCGTTATCGCCTTGTTGTTGGGCGGGTGCTGGCTGTTGGCGGTCGGTGCGCTTGCCTGCTGGGCGGGTTTCAAGGACGCGTTTTCGCGCGTGACGGCGGTGTGTTACAGCGCGACTTGGCTGCTGGTCATGGCGTTCGCGTGGGTCTTCGGCACATACCTGATTGCTTTTGTGCGGTTGCTTCCGCAGAAGGACATCACGGTGTTCGAGGGCGCGTCGCGGGTCCGTATCACGCTGGAGGCGCTGCTGATATTGCTCGCGTTGGCGCCCTTCGCCATCTGCGCGATTGTCTCGGTGTTGCAGGTGTTTCGTTGGATTCGGGCGAGTCGTTACGCGAACGCCTGATTCTGATCAATGGGTTGTGCGGCGGGGCGGTCGGCAGGGAGCAGTTACACTGCCGTGCACGCCACGCGCCGCACAAACAGCGGCCCCCCAATCGGCGCGATGCGCCGACTCCGGGCGACTGACTTCGATTCTTTTTCCCAACTCATGGGTCTGCGCGCCCGTCGGCGCGCGGACTCGCAGCGGTTACTGATCCGTCGCGTCGCCGGTCAGCGCCAGTTCCGCCTTGGCCGCTTCCAGATCACCTTCTCGGCGCGACTGAGCGGCGCGTCGGCGGTGCGCCTCGGCGACGCCGCGCTTGGCTTCGACGTTGTCCGGGTCCTCAGCGAGCGCCTGTTCGAAGTCGCGCAGCGCCACGATCACTTCGCCCCGCTCCAAGGCCCGTTTCGCGTTCTCGACTTGCGGAGTTGAGCCCGGGCGCTCGGCGGTTGAATCCTCAGCATTCGCCGTCGCGTCGGCATTTTCGTGGGCTGTGTTCTCGAACGGTGGCAGCGTGGTGACCTGTTCGGCTTCGTGCTTTCGAGGTGGAATCGCGGCCTGGTCGACTACGGCCTGTGTTGTGCGAGCGGCTTCGCGGGTCTTGCCGAGCCGGCGCTGCGCCTCGGCGAGCATGCGTTGCAGCGGGGTAGCGCCGGGCGCGATATCGACGATATCGCGCAGTCGCGATTCGATTCGCTCCAACGCGGCGCGATCCGCGCTTTGGATCGCGGCGCGGAATTCGTCCTGAATTGAACCGCCCTCGGTTGGCCGTTGCGGCGTCTCATTCCCCGCGAGATCGGCCTCGCCGTGCGGGCGGCCGAATGCGTCGTGAGATGATTCGGTTCCGACAACGCGGTCGGTTACCGGCGGACCGGTCTGCCCCGTCGGCGTTGAACTGACGGCGTGGTCCGCGATGCGGTCCTCCGCTCCGTCCCGTCTAAGGAACTCTGTCGGACGCGGAGGTGTTGGCAATGTCGCCGAACTGACTTCCATGGCGACCCCCCTTTGGAGGGAATGCGCCGTGTCCCAATCTAATCAGTTCGATTAAAGATGGTCGCCGTCAGGAAAAAAACGCGCAATACGCGAGTGTTCCGCAGGCCCCAACAGCAGCGAGCGGCCCGAAGCGCGATCTACCGGCGTTTTCTTCGGACGGATCACGCCGGAGCGAAATCCGGAGCCGGCCTCGAACGCAAAGCGGTCAATCGCGTTTCCCACGCCAGCACGGCGACGGTGAACGCCATCAGCAATGCGCCGGTTGTCTGATGTGCAGTTGTTACGGCGACGTGCCAGGCGTGCGGGTCGCCGGGCTTTTCGAGCATGACCGCGACCAGCGCGCCGAGGCCGAGTAACAACTGGAACCCCGCCAGACCGTTCAGCCAACGGCCGGATAGGCGGAATGCGCGGGTAATCGGCAAGGGTTGTCGTGCCGCCGCGGCACGGATGCCGTTGAAGATCAGCGCCGCGATCAGCAGGACGGCGATGGTCAGATGCAGATGCAGGGCCCAAGTCACCTGATAATGCCGGTATACGGCGCCGATCGCCAACTGGCAGATGAGCAGGGCGAGCGCGATCACGCTGAGTGGGACATTGGTCGCAACGTCGCGTGTGGCTTCGGCGGTGGCGGGCGCTTCGCGCCAGGCGCGCGTCATCAGGATCGCGAGAACAACGAGCACGCCGAGGAACAGCTGCGCGAGTATGCCGTGCACGACGGCCAGGCTGAGTTGCGGCGCCATCTGGGCCGCATCCTCGCTCAGCGTGAACTTCCCGGTAACCCGCAGGGCGCCGAGCAATCCCTGGGCGACGACCAGCAGCACGGCCAGAATCGCGATCTCGCGTACGGCCGGCCGACGGGGACGCGACCACGTATACACCGCCAATGCGATCGTTGTCAGCCCGACGAGCGAACCAAGCAGCCGATGGGTATGCTCGAAATAGATCCCGCCGGTCATGCGCGCCAGCGGGTATAGAAACATGTTGCGGCCGAAGGTGTTCGGCCAGTCGGGCACATCGAGGCCTGCCTGCGCGCCGGTGACGACGCCGCCGGCCGCGATCAGCAGCACTGTCGCCGCGACCGCGACAAACGCGAACCACACCGGCCATTCGATCCCGGCGCCATCGCGTCGAATGCCCGCGGCGTCGAGCGGCTTATTGCAACTCGGACAGTTGTTGGCGAGTTGGAACAGGGAAGCTCCGCACGCCCCGCATTGCGGCGCGCCGGTGTGTGGCGTTCCGCGCGTCGCGCGGCCGATCAGCGCGCCGACGCCGGTGAGGACCATCATCAGAACGATCGACATCGGCGCCCAAATCGCGGCGCCCTCAATCAGTCCCGGCGCATCTTCGCGCGAAATCAGGCTGCCGACGAGCAGCAGGTTCAGGAAGCCGGTTACGAGGCCGGTCCACAGGCCGACAGTCCAGCTACGGCGCGAGAACCGGCCCGCCGCCGCGCCTCCGAGCACGCCGAAGGCGATCAGCAGTCCGAACAGCATGAAGTTCGGCACGGAACTGCCGGGCATGCGGCACAGATAGCCGATCGTCCACATGGCGACGGTTGTGCCGAAGCCGATGGTCAGAATGTCTCCGATGTCGTTGCGTCCGCGAGTCTCAGTCATCAGCGTGGTATTCCTCCTGCGCCGTCAACGGCGACACGCGCGTGGCGCACGTCGACGAGTTCCGTATGATATCGCGGCAAAGACAACCTGACCCCGATGGATGGCGCCATGTCTGCTACGCTATTGATCCGAAACGGCCGCGTGATTGATCCCAGCCAGGAGATTGATGAAATCGCCGATGTTTTTGTCGCCGACGGCCGGATTCGGCGGATCGGCGGCGGCGCCGATGCAGACGAAGTGATTGACGCCGGCGGGCGGATCGTCGCGCCCGGGTTGATCGACATGCACGTCCATCTCCGCGAGCCCGGATTCGAGCACAAGGAGACCATCGAGAGCGGGACAGCCGCGGCGGCGGCTGGGGGTTTCACGGCGGTCGCGTGCATGCCGAACACGAATCCGGCAATCGATTCCGATTCGGAAGTCGAATACGTCATGCGCCAAGCCGGGCGGGTTGCGCACACGCGCGTGTACCCGATCGGGGCGCTGACGAAGAGCCGCAAAGGTCAGGAACTGGCAGAACTCGGGCTGATGGCTCGGGCCGGGGCCGTGGCCTTTACGGATGACGGCGACGGCGTGATGGACGCCGGCGTGTGCCTGAGCGCGATGCGCTACGCGTCCATGCTGAACCGGCTCGTGATTCAGCACTGCGAGGACAAATCGCTGTCCGGCGGCGCGATGAACGCCGGGCCGGTGGCGACACGGCTCGGCTTGCCGGGAATCACCGCATTGTCGGAGGAAGTGATGATCGCGCGGGATCTGCTGCTGTCGCGCGATAGCAGCGCGCGGTACCACGTTGCGCATATCTCGACGGCCGGCGCGGTCGAACTCGTGCGACGTGGAAAGGCGGATGGTGTGCGGGTGACGACCGAAGTTTGCCCGCATCATCTGTTGCTGACTGACGCTGATTGCGCCGGGTACGACCCGAACTACAAGATGCACCCGCCTTTACGCACGGAGGCGGATCGCCAGGCGTGTTTGAAGGGCGTGGCTGACGGCACGATCGACTGTTTCGTGACGGACCACGCTCCGCACGGCGCCCAGGAGAAGGAACTTGGTTTCCAGGAAGCCCCAATGGGAATTGTCGGGTTGGAAACGTCGCTCGGGCTGTTCATCAAGGCGTTGATTGAGCCGAAACTCATCGATTGGCCGCGGCTCATTTCGGCGATGTCCACACGACAAGCGGAGTTATTGGGCGTCACCGGCGGCACGCTGCGCGTCGGCTCGCAAGCGGATGTGACCATCATCGATCCCGAAACGGAATGGACGGTTGATCCGGAGCGGTTCTTTTCGCGCAGCCGGAATACGCCGTTTGGCGGGTGGAAGCTGCGCGGAAGGGCGGTGGGGACGATCGTGGGCGGGCGCGTGGTGATGCGGGATGGGGTGCTGTTTCAGAGGGGGCGGGCCGAAATTAGTGTCGTTTAGAGGATCGGATTAATTTAGTCGAAAGACTTGATTTTGCCGCTATCGCCGCTTCGAACGTTGCATCAGAAACTCCACCAGGGCCGTGTCGAACGGCGTAGCGGTATCCAGCGCGACGTAGTCCCCGCGGAGCGACGCCACCTCGCGCCGTAACTCGCCGCGCCAGTCGGCGATCGCCTTTTGATAGGCGGCGCGCACGGCGGCGGCGTCAACAGTCAACGTCTCGCCGCTTTCCGGGTCTTCGAGCCTGACCGTTCCGTCGAGCGTGAAGCGCGTTTCCACCGCGTCGAGCACGTGCATGACGATCAGGTCATGTCCGCGATAGCGAATCTGTCGCAGCGCGCGGCGCACATCATCCGGCTCCGCGAGAAGATCGCTGATCAGCACGATCACGCCGCGATGGCTGATGCGCGCGAGGGCCTCATCGACCCCGCGAGCGATGCCGGTTTCGCCGCTTGGTTTGACGCCACTGAGGGTCGCGAGCAGTTGCGCGAGATGAGCCCGACGTGACCGCGCGGGCAGGAGGGTTTGCAGTCCCTCGCCGATCAGCCCGAGGCCGATGGCGTCCTGCTGATGGATGACGAGGTAGCCGAGCGCGGCGGCGAGGTGAATTGCATAGAGCAGCTTGGCGTTGTCACCGTCATCGCCGCCCGTGACCGGCCCGACGGCGCCCATGCTGGCTGACGTGTCAACGAGCAGATGGCACTCGAGATGCGTTTCGGCCTGGTACTTCCGCACATACAGGCGATCTGTCCGGGCATAGACGTTCCAGTCGATCGTGCGCAGATCATCGCCTTGCGTGTACTTGCGATGCTCCGCGAACTCGACCGACAGCCCCTGAAACGGGGAGCGGTGTGAGCCGGCGAGAAACCCCTCGACGATGAATCGCGCGCGAAGGTCGAGGCGGCTGACCTGGCGCACGACGTCGGGGTTCAGATAGCGCGTCAGGTCCATTGCCGGTCAATCCACGCGTCGCAGATCGGGGCCGTCGCAGCGATCGGCGTACCAGTCGATTTGCTGCGCGACGCCGGTCCAGATATCGGCTTCGTTTACGGTGAGCGCGGCGCGGCCGAGGACGCGCCGCAGCGCGTAGCGCAGATGATCGCCCTTCGGCTTCGCTCGGAAGAACCCGATGCGGTCAAGCGCATTGAAGAGTTTGTCGTAGAGGATGCGTTTGCGGTCATCGGTTGCGAGCGGCTCGCCCGTTGACGCGGCTGCGATGTCCGTTTGCGGTGGCGCGGCGTCGGCGGGTTCGGCGGCGAGCGCGCGACGCAGTTCATAGCAGATCACCATCACCGCCGCGGCGAGATTCAGCACGGGATACCCATCGTCGCTCGGGATTTCGATGACGTGATCAAAGTCGAGAATCTCACCTTGCAGCAGGCCGCGATCCTCCGGGCCGAACGCGATCGCGACCGGGCCGTTTGCCGCCGCCTCAAGCGCCAGTCGGGCGCCTTCCCAAGGTGTCACGGCGGCCTGGCGACGATACATCCCGCCCTTGCCGCTGGTCGCGAATGTCTTGACGCAGTCCGCCAGCGCGGTGGGCAGCGACTCCGCGACGCGCGCGGCGTCGAGCAACGGTTTGGCGCGAGCGGCGAATCCCTGCGCGGGCTCGTCGTTCGTATCACACGCCGGCGCGACGAGGCAGAGGTCGCTCAAGCCCATGTTGGCCATCGCGCGAGCCGCGGCGCCGACATTGCCGGGTCGGATCGGGCGCGCGAGAACGATGCGGATGCGCTTGAGCAACGTTGCTGGGGCGGGGCGTTCCATGATTGCGACTTTAGTTTAGTGGGCTTTCGCGATTTTGGGGGGGCGGGCACTGCCGAGACGGCAGTGGCACACGAGCGTATGTAGGTCGGGTCATCGACCCGACAAAAGTCACGGCACGGACGCGGTTTGCACCGCCTCTCAATTGTGCCACGGCCGTTTCTGCCGCGGGTTTCGGTGTGCTTCAGTTTTCGCTAACGCCCAAACGTCGGCGGATCATGGCGGCTCGGAGTTCGCTGCGTTCCTGTCCGTTCAGGCTTCGGCCTTCGGAGAGCACTTGAAGGTGGGCGGGTTGCGTGTGCAGCAGCAGCTCATTCAGCGTCGTCAGGTCGATGGACTGCAATCGCCCGGTGTGCAGGCCCATCCGCACATGCGACAGACATTGCAAGGCCTCATTCGAACTCATGAGCCGGGCCGTCTTCAGCGCGCCGATCGCGCGGAAGATCTTGTCGTCGAGCGCGATGGCGCGGCGATCGATCAGCGCCTGCCGCGCGGCGCGCTCAAAATCCACAATTCGCGGAATCACCTGATCGCGAAAATCGTCGATGATCTCGCTCTCGGATCGCCCAAGTGTGATCTGGTTCGAAATCTGGAAAAAGTCGCCCGTCGCGTCAGAGCCTTCCCCATACAAACCGCGAATCGCCAGGCGCAGCTCTTTCGCCGCCTCGACGACTTTGTCGAGTTCGCTCGTCAGGCGCAGCGCCGGCAGATGCAGCATGACTGACACGCGCAGGCCCGTGCCGACGTTGGTCGGGCAGGCGGTCAGATAGCCGTATTGCGGGTGAAACGCGAACTCAAGCTGGTCTTCGAGTTCGTCATCGATGCGGTTGATCTCGTCCCATGCCTCATCGAGGCGAAAGCCGCTGCGGATTACTTGAATGCGCAGGTGGTCTTCCTCGTTGATCATGACCGCGCTGGTTTCGTCGACCGCGAACGCGACGCGCCGCGCGCCGGACGCCTCCGCATGCTGGCGCGAAATCAAGCGTCGCTCGACGAGCAGCCGTCGATGCAGTTCATCCAGCGCGGCGACATCAATCTGCATGTATCCCGACAGGCGCGGCGCTTTGCGCACCGCAGTCGCCGCGACTTCAGCAATGTGCTCGCGCTCGTCGGCGTCCGCGCGCGACAGGAACCGCCGACCGGCGACGTTCCGCGCGAGGCGAATGCGCGACGAGATGACAATCTCGTGCATTGGCCCTTCGCCGCGCAGCCACTCGCTGATGTTGCGGGCCACTTTGTCGAGCGTGAAATCGCTCATTCGCTTTCGAGTTCCTGGATCTTGTCGCGCAGTTTCGCGGCGCGCTCGTAGTCTTCCGCCGCCACCGCGTCGGCGAGCAGGCGTTTGCAGCGCGCGAGGTCCTGCGCGGCTTTGTGGTCGCCTCCGAGGCGTTTCGGCGTCTTGCCCACGTGCGACGTGCCGCCGTCGTGGGCGCGCTCGATCAACGGATTCAGCAGCTCGCGGAATGCGTCATAGTCGTGCGGGCAGCCGAGCAGGCCATGGTTGCGAAACTCGACGTAGCTCAGGCCGCATTCATCACAGACGAGCTTGCCGGCCTTGGAAAGTGAGGTCTTGCCGCCGGCGATGATCTTCTCCATCTCGGCGAGCATGGAGTTGGGTTGCGACATGACGGCGAAACCCTCGGTCGCCGCGCACTTGTCACACAGATGGCGTTCCATCTTGTTCTTGTCGGGATCGATTTCAGTGACGTGAAACGTCGCCGGCTCTTTGCTGCACTTTTCGCAGATCATATCCATGGCGACAAATGTCTCCCCGCAAGTCGCCCTGATGCTAGAAAGACGCCTAAGTCCAGTCAAGCAAACGGCTTTACGCCATCCGCGCTAGCGGCGACGTAAAGCCTTTGCGGGTCGTTCGTTCAGGGTGCTACTTGGCGCTGTGAATCCCGCGGCCGAAGACGCCCTCTGCCGCTTCCATCACCGTTTCCGAAATCGACGGATGCGGGTGGATCGTCAGGGCGAGATCATCCGGCTCGGCGCCCATTTCCATCGCCAGCACGGCTTCCGAGATCAGGTCGCCCGCGTGTTCGCCGACGATTCCGACACCGATGATCCGCCGCGTATCCGCGTCGGCGATAATCTTGGTCATGCCCTCAGGGTGGCCCATGGCGATCGCGCGGCCGGACGCGCCCCACGGGAACTTGCCGACCTTGAACTTGCGATTGGCGGCTTTGGCCTCGGCCTCCGTCATGCCGCACCACGCGAGTTCGGGGCTCGTGTACACCACGGCCGGAATCGCCCGCACGTCGAACGCGGCCTTATGTCCGGCGATGGCTTCCGCCGCGACGATGCCCTCGCGCGAGGCTTTGTGGGCGAGCATCGGGTCGCCGGCGACGTCGCCGATGGCGTAGATGCGCTTGTCGGTCGTCTGTCGCTGCTCGTTGACTTCGATGAAGCCGCGCTGGTTGACCTTCACCTTGGTGTTTTCGAGGCCGATGTTGTCGGTGTTCGGCGCGCGGCCGACTGACGTCAGCACTCTGTCGAAGGTCTCGACCTTCTTCTCGCCGCCCACGGTGTACGTGACCTCGACGGCCTTGCCCTTTTTCTTGGCGCCTTCGAGCTTCGCCGACGTGTGGATCGCTTCGAACTGGCCGCTGAGGCGCTTGATAAGCACGCGGGCGAGGTCTTCATCCGCGCCGGCGAGCAGACGGTCCAGCGCTTCGACGACCGTCACCTTGCTGCCGAGCGCGGCATAGACCTGTCCG
>JAGQOO010000002.1 GCA_020427345.1 Phycisphaerales bacterium
CGCCAATCAACTCGCCGACGCGCCCGAAGTCCGCTATTGCGAGCCCGACTTTATCCTCACCGCCCACAAGCACTTCATCCCGAACGACTCACTCTTCGAAGACCAATGGGGATTGCTGAACGTCGGTCAGGCCGACGGCACGCCGGGCATCGACGTCGACGCCCCCGACGCGTGGGATATCACAACGGGCGACCCCGGCGTCATCATCGCCGTTCTGGACGATGGGGTGCAGCAGGACCATCCTGATATCAACCAGTTCCCCGGCGCTGACTTCACCGGCCAGGGGACCAACGGCGGGCCATTCAACCAATGCGACAATCACGGCACATGGGTGGCAGGGTGCATCTCCGCCCGCATCAATAACGGCCCCGGCGTCGTCGGTGTCGCGCCCACCTGCCGCGTGATGTCGGCGCGCTTCAACAATGCCGTCCCCCCCTGCGATGTCGGCAATTTTCAGACATCCTGGCTCGTAAACGCGATGGAGTTTGCCCGAACGCAAGGCGCGCGCGTCACGAATAACAGCAACGGCTTTGCGCCAATCTCGACTATCGCGGACAAGTACAGCCAGTTGCGCGACGGCGGGATCATCCACTTCGCCAGCGCCGGAAACGAAGCATCGGACGGCGTCAATTTTCCGGCGTCACTCGATTCCGTAAATGCCGTCGGCGCGATCGACCGCGCCGGCGCGCGCCTCGCGATGAGCAACTACGGCCACGGGATCGCCTTCGCGGCTCCCGGCGGTGAAATCGTCACGACCGATCGCACCGGAATCGACGGTGACTCGCCCTTCGACACGCATACCGTCAGCGGCACCTCTTTCGCCACGGGTTACGCGTCAGGCGTCGCGGCCCTGCTGCTGTCCACAAACGTCAACCTGACGCCGGGCGACGTCGAAAAGGCAATGCTGCAGACCTGCGATGATCTCGGCGAACCCGGCTACGACGAAACGTTCGGTTGGGGCCTGGTTAATGCGCGCCGCGTCTTCGATGTGCCCGAAGCGATCCGAATCTACGTCAACGCCGGGGCGACAGGCGCGAATGACGGCTCGGATTGGGACAACGCCTTCACGAATCTCGCTGACGCAGTGCTCGCGGCTCGAGCCAGCATTATCCGCTCCGAAATCTGGGTGGCGACCGGCGAGTACGCGCCTGACCAGCGACGTGTGCCCTCCGACCCGCGCAGTGTGTCGTTCGATCTGCGCCCGGGAATCAAAATCTACGGCGGTTTCAGTGGAACCGAGACCGATCTGAACCAGCGCAACCCGCTGGCGAATCCGACGATCTTGACGGGCGATCTGCTCGGCAACGACGACCCCAATGGCGTCGACCCCGCGCTGATGACCGACAACGCCTACCATGTCATCACGATCGGCTTTGCTGATGATTCGACCGTGCTTGACGGCCTCCTGATTCAGGGCGGCAGCGCCACAGGCGCCGATCCGAACGACCTGTATGGCGGTGGCGTCCTCATCCGCCGGTCGCGCCCAGTATTCCAGGATTGCCGCTTCGAGCGCAACTACGCCAATCGCGGTGGAGCCGTCGCGAACCGCTCCGACACAGGCGCCCGGTTCACGGGTTGCGCCTTTTCGGAGAATGCCGCCATCGAGCGCGGCGGCGCCGTCTACGACGACACGGCTCAAGCGTCCTTCTCCGTTTGCATGTTTGAGAACAACCACTCCGCGCGGGCCGGCGCCGTATACAACGTGCTTGACCGCACGCATTTCTCAGATTGCGACTTTGTCGGCAACGAAGCCACGGGAAATGGGCGCGGCGGCGGCCTGTACAACTTCGCCTCCAGCAACACAATCGAAAACCTGCGCTTTTCCGGAAACCGCGCCGGACAGGGCGGCGGTCTGTTCAATGACGGCGCCTCAAATGTGATGAGTCGTCTGCTGTTCATCAATAACGAGGCGACGCAGTCCGGCGGCGGCGCGGTCATCACCTCCGGCGCCCCTTCACTGATCAACGCCAGCTTCTTCTCGAACCACGCCCCGAGCGGCGGCGGCGCGCACGTGTCAAACAGCTCCGAAGCCCAGATCGTCAACACCATATTCAGCGGAAACTCGGCGGACAACGGCGGCGCCCTGTCGTCGCTGCTCGGCCGGCCCCGCGTCCGCAACTCGACTTTCGCCAACAACACAGCAACTGCTCGCGGCGGCGCCATCGCCGTATCAAGCGGAACCAACCTGGTCGTCGTGAACACCGTGCTGTGGGGCAACTCGGACAGCCAGGGTAGCCTCGAAGGCGCACAGATCGCGAATCTCGACGGCATCAACCAGATTGACACGAGCTATTCGATCATTCAGGGATTGAGCGCGCTGACCGGCCCTGGCCTGCGCAATGCCGACCCGCGCTATCGCGATGAAGACGGTGACGACGACGTCATCGGCACCGTCGATGACGATCTGCGCCTACGACCCAGTTCACCAGCGATTGACTCCGGCTCAAACTCCGCCCTTCCGGCTGACCTCGCCGACCTGGATGACGACGGCGATACCGCCGAGTCGCTGTCCCACGACCTCGACAACGTCCCACGCCGCGTCAATGACACAGGCACGCCGGACACCGGGGAAGGTGTCCCGCCGATCGTCGACATGGGCGCCTATGAAGTGCAGATCCCCTGTGAAACGCCGACGTTTGTGAGCCAGCCTTTGGCGCAGACCGGCTGCCTGGGACAGTCCGTTGTCTTCAGCGTGCAGGTGGAAAGCCCATTCGCGGTCACGTATCGCTGGCAGAAGGGTGGTATCGATATCCCCAACGCCAACGACCGCGTGCTGATCATCAACAACATTTCGACCAGCGACGCCGGCTCGTATCGCGTGGTCGTCGCGAACGAGTGTGACGAGGTCCTCAGTGACGCAGCGTCGCTCACGATCGCCACCGCCCCGCAAATCACCGGCCCGCCGGCTTCGCGCGAGGCGTGTGAAGGTGACACCGTGATCTTCAGCGTTGCGGCCAGCGGCACCGGCCCCCTCACCTATCAGTGGCGACGCAACGGCGTCGTTATGCCCAACGAGACGGCGTCCCAACTGCGATTGACGAACGTGTCTCAAGCGGACGAAGCCGAATACAGCGTGCTGGTCTCGAACGCGTGCGGATTCGATTTCAGTGAGGGCGTCACATTAGACGTGCTGGTCGCGCCGCAGATCACCTCGCAGCCGCAAAACGCAACTCCCTGCCTCGGCGACCCGCTGACCCTCCGCGTAACCGCGACTGGCGACAATCTGCGTTATCAATGGCGTCGAAACGGCATCACACTGTTGGGGCGCACAGACCCCGAGTTGGCGATTGCGGCGGTCAGCGCCGCCGATGCCGGCAACTACACGGTGATCGTGTCCAACATTTGTGGCACGCGCACCAGTTCGATTGCGGCTGTAACCGTCGGCATCGGGCCGTCCGTTGGCACGACATCACCCAACCCGACCGTCTGCGTGGGCGAGCCGATCGTCCTCTCCGTAACGCCGTCGGGAACGGCGCCGTTGACCGTGCAATGGCAAAAGAACGGACTGCCCGTCGCGAACGGGGCGACGCTGAACATCGCGTCTGCCTCCCCGAGTGACGCCGGCGAGTACACCGCGGTCGTCTCGAATACTTGCGGCATCGCGCTGAGTCGCCGTATCCAGGTTATCGTCATCGTTCCCGCGACGATCGCGACCCAACCCGTCGCGCGGCGGATCTGCGAAGGAACCGCTCTATCGCTGAGCGTTATCCCTGCCGGAACGGAGCCGATTACGTTCCAGTGGCGTCGCGGCGGTCAGCCGATCGCCGGCGCGAATAGCGCGCAATATACGGTTGCTCAAGCGCAGATCGCTGACGCCGGACAATACGACGTCGTGGTCACGAACGCCTGCGGCTCGCAAACGAGCAACGCGGTTTCGGTCACGATCGACGCCCTGCCTGTCGTTGTGGCTGATCCGATCGACACGATCGGATGCCTCGGACAATCGGCAGGCTTCACTGTTTCGGCGACCGGCGGTGCGCCGCTGCGCTATCAGTGGCTATTCAACGGCAACCCGATTGCCAACGCGACGCAGTCGAGCTTCACCATCGCTACGCTGACACCCTTGAACGCTGGCGCGTACGCCGTCCGCGTCTCGAATGACTGCGGCTCGGTCGAGAGCGCCGCCGCGGACCTCGAAGTGCGCCTGCCGCCGACAATCTCGCAGCAGCCCGTGGGCGATTCAACCTGCGTCGGCGAGATGGTCGTATTCTCGGTTCAGGCGAATGGCGCGCAGCCACTGATGTATCAGTGGCGCCGCGACGGCCAGCCGATCCCTAATGCGACGAACGCAGAGCTTACGATCCCTTCGGCCCAACTCGGCGACGCCGGCTCGTACACGGTCGTCATCACAAACGAATGCGATCAGATCACCAGCGCGCCCGCCGTTCTGCAGGTCGGCGCGGTTCCGCAGATCGCCCAGCAGCCGCAATCCGGCGCATTCTGCCTTGGTCAGCCCGCCGATCTCTCAGTCGCCGTCTCAAATGACGCGACCGGTTTCCAGTGGCGCCGCAATGGCGCGCCGATCTTCGGCGCCCTGTCCGCCACGTATCACGTCAACAGTGTGACACCGGCGGACGCCGGCGCCTATGACGTGATCGTCTTCAACACCTGCGGGCAAACCATCAGCGCGGTCGCGACGATCACCGTTAATCAGCCGCCTACCATAACCACACAGCCACAGGGGCAGACGCTCTGCGAGGGCGACGGATTGTCGCTGAGCGTCGTCGCGAGCGCGGCGATTCCCAATATGTATCAATGGCGCCGCAACGGCACGCCGATTTCGGGCGCCAACCAGGCCCAACTCACGATCAATCCGGTGGCGACGACCGACGCCGGAACATACACCGTGGTCGTGACGAACACCTGTGGTTCAACCACCAGCGCCGGCGCCGTTGTACAGGTGCGCGCGGGCGTGCGGATTACCCTGCAGCCGCAACCGATGAACGCCTGCGCCGGCCAGCCCGGAACGGTGACGTTCGCCGTCACGGCGACGGGCGCATCGCCGCTTTCCTACCAGTGGCGGCGCAATGGCGCGCCGATTTCCGGCGCCAACTCGTCGTCCTTGATGATCCAGAATCCCACCGCCGCCAACGCCGGCGCATATGACGTTGTGGTCACCAACACGTGCAACTCCCTGACCAGCCAGGCGGCGGCGCTGACCGTCGGCGAAGGCCCGATGATCACACAGCAGCCCGTCGCGACAGATGCCTGCCCCGGGCAGCCGATTCAGCTTTCCGTCGTTGTCGCCAATACGGTCGGCGTGACCTATCAGTGGCGTAAGAACGGCACAGCGATTCAGAACGCGACCAGCGCCACACTGACGATCCCGTCAGCGGGCGTCAGCGATGTCGGCATGTACGATGTCATCGTCACCGACATTTGCTCGTCCATTACATCCAGCGCCGCGCAAGTCACGGTCAACGGCGGCCTCGTCATCAACGGCCAGCCGCAGAACCAGACGGTGTGCCTCGGCTCGTCCGCCATGTTCAGCGTAACCGCCGGCGGCGCCCAGCCGTTCACCTATCAGTGGCGCCGCAACGGCCAGAACATCCCCAACGCGCAGTCGGCCAGCCTGCTGCTGCCGGTCGTCAGCCTGGCCGACGCGGGAACGTACGATGTCGTCGTCGGCAATCGGTGCGGCTCGACAACCAGCGGTGCGGCCGTTTTGACAGTACGCACACCGCCCGGCATCACGCAGCAGCCGCAGAGCCGATCCGCGTGTCCCGGTGAGCCACTCACGCTCTCTGTCGTTGCGACCGGCGCCGCGCCGCTGTCGTTCGAGTGGAGGAGAAATGGCGTCGTCATCACCGGCGCGAACAGCGCCACGCTGAGTCTCGGCGCCGCTGACGCCGGCGACGCAGGCAGCTACGCCGTCACTGTTTCGAACGTCTGCGGCCAGGCGATGAGCTCAACCGCGACCGTAACGATCTTTGCGCCGGCGGTGATTGTGGAGCAGCCGGAAAGCCGCTTCGTCTGCCAGGAGCGCAGCCACACGCTGCGCGTCGTCGCCTCCGGGTCCGAGCCGATCTCGTACCAGTGGCACAAGAACGGGTCGCCCATCGGCGGCGCGAACGGCGATACGCTGATATTGACCAACCTGACACCTGCGGACGCCGGGGACTATTCCGTCGACGTGTCAAACGCCTGCGGCATGGAATCCAGCGCGACGGCAACGCTCGACGTCTTCGAGTGCCCGCCGGTTCTTTGGGTAAACGTCAACGCCGCTCCGGGCGGCGACGGCTCATCGCCGGACTTGGCCCTGCAGCGCCTCCAGGACGCGATCGACCGCGTCGTCGACGAGGAAATCTGGGTCATGGCCGGCGTTTACAAGCCGACATTCAAGACGAACGTCTTCGATTCGCGCACCGCCACGTTCCGCCTGCGAAACGGCATCAAGATTTATGGCGGATTTGATGGCGACGAGTTCCAGCGCGAGGAGCGCGACCCGGCGCTCAACGCGACAATCCTCAGTGGCGACTTGAACGGCAACGACGGCGCCAACTTCACCAATCGCACCGACAACAGCTATCACGTCGTCGACGCGACCGGGACTGACGCCGCTACGCTGCTCGACGGCATCCGCATCCGCGGCGGCTTCGCCAGCGCCCCGACGCCCGACAACCGCGGCGGCGGCCTTTACATCAACGGCGGCGACCCCACCGTGCACAACTGCGTGTTCTACGACAACGAAGCCACCACCGGCGCCGGCGCGTATGTCGGCCCCGGCGTGCCGGAGTTCACCAATTGCGAGTTTTCCGGCAACCGCGCGACGCTCGGCGGCGCGCTGTATGTCTTCATCGCCGATCCGATGATCGTTGACTGCTCGTTCATCAACAACATCGGCGCTAACAACGGCGGCGCCGTTTATCACTCGTTCAGCGCTCCGCACTACGTCAACTGCATCATGGCGGGTAACGCCTCAAGCACCGGTGGCGCCGTCTACAACCGCACGAGCAGCCCGCTGTTCACCAATTGCGACATCGTGCTGAACATGGCGACCGACGCGGCAGGCGGTGTTTTCACCTCTACCGGCGCGCCGGTCATCACCAACTGCATCGTTTGGGCGAATTCACGCGACGGCGCCATGGATCAGGCCGCGCAGGTCGCCGGCAACAACCCGGTCGTGACCTACACACTGCTCCAAGGCTGGACCGGCTCGCTCGGCGGCGCCGGCAACTTCAACGCCGACCCGCTGTTCGAAAACGCCGCCGGCATGGATTATCGACTTGCGCCCGGATCGCCCGCGATCGATCGCGGTAACGCCGACGCCATTCCAATGGAGATCGATACTGACTTTCTCGGTATGCCGCGCTTCGCCGATGATCCGGATACGCCGAACGCGGGCGTCGGCGACCCGCCGTTCGTTGACCTCGGCGCCATCGAGTTCGGCGTCGCCCTTCCCGACTGCCCGGCGGACATCAACGGCAACGGCCAGATCGATCTCGCCGACTTGTCCGCGCTGCTCGGTCCGTTCGGAACATGCGCCGGCGACCCGGGTTACAGCGCAGCCGCCGACATTACCGGCGACAATTGCGTATCGCTGCCGGATCTGGCGGAGTTGCTGAGCGTCTTCGGCACGGATTGTCCGTAGTTCAACATTTTCAACGCGAGCGGGTCGCGGTAGCCCGCTCGCGATGATTCAAAAAACCGGTCGGTTCGCCGACATCCCGTACGCCGCCGCCGGGCTATCCTCAAAAGCCCGCGCGGCGGCTAGTCTATGCGTATGCGTCCCTTGCGAATTCTCGTCACGGCCGGCCCGACACGCGAATACATCGATCCGGTCCGCTTCATCTCGAATGACTCGTCCGGAAAAATGGGCTTCGCCATCGCGGCGGCGGCGGCGCAGCGCGGGCACGCGGTCACGCTGATTCACGGTCCCGTCGCGCTTCCCGCGCCGCCGGCCGTTTCCGTGGTCTCAGTCATCTCGGCGAGGGACATGCTGCGCGCATGCGTCGAACACTGGCCACGCTACGACGCGCTCATCATGGCCGCTGCCGTTGCGGACTACACCCCCGCAGCACACAGCGACGAGAAACTCAAGAAAACCGGCGATGAAATGACGCTCAAACTCGCGCCGACCGCCGACGTGCTGGCGACATTGTCAAAGAATCGCGACGCGCGACAGACCGTCATCGGCTTCGCGCTCGAAAGCCACAACGGCCGAGCAAACGCCGCGAGCAAACTCACGCGCAAGAACCTCGACGCGATCGTCCTGAATCACCCGGCCGCGATCGGCGTGGATCGCTCGGTTGTCGAGATTCTGACCCGCGATGGCGTATGGAACCCGCTGCCCGACGCGCCAAAAGACGAGACCGCTGTTCGGATTGTCGAGCTCGCCGAGTCCATCGCCGCCGGCCGACTCGCCGCCCCATCGGAAAGCCGCTAATGACAGACATCGCGACGCCGCAATTCGTCCACCTGCACCTCCACACTGAGTACTCACTGCTTGACGGCGCCTGTCGCACGCGCGACGTCGTCGCGAAGGCCCGCGAATTCGGCATGCCCGCCGTCGCCATCACCGATCACGGCAGCATGTTCGGCGTCATCGAGTTCTATGCAAACGCAATCGAAGCCGGCGTGAAACCCATCGTCGGCTGCGAGCTTTACCTCGCCCCGGGCGACCGGCGCGACAAGGAAAGTCGCACGCTTGACGGAAAGTCCTCGGCGTATCACCTGCTGCTGCTGGCCATGAACATGACCGGCTATCAGAACCTGATCCGCCTTTCGAGCATCGGCTACACAGAGGGGTTCTATCGAAAGCCGCGTATCGACAAATCCACGCTGCGCGAGTTCTCCGAAGGGCTGATCTGCACGAGCACTTGCCTAGGCGCCGAAACGCCGCAGGCCTTGCTGACGCGCGACGCGAAACACGCCCGCAAGATCGTCGAAGAGTACATCGACATCTTCGGCGTCGATCGGTTCTTCATCGAGTTGCAGAATCACGGCCTGCCCGAGCAGGCACAGACGAATCCCGAACTCGCGGCCATCGCCAACCGACTCGGCGTCGCCATGATCGCGACGAACGACGTGCACTACCTCACGCATGACGACGTGGAGGCGCACGACATCCTGTGCTGCATCTCCACGCGCGCCCGCGTTTCCGACGAGAACCGCTTCAAATTCGACGCCGACCAGTTCTACCTCAAATCGCCGCAGGAAATGGCCGCGGCGTTGCCGGAATATCCGGAAGCGCTCGCAAACACGCTGCGCGTCGCGGACATGTGCAATGTCGAGTTCGATTTTTCAAAGCGTTTTGCCCCGCGCTACGAAACGCCGGCCGGCAAGACAGCCGACGACTACCTCCGCGAACTCGTTTACGAAGGCGCCCGCGAGCGCTACGGCGAAATCACGCCGGAGCTCACCGAGCGCATTGATTACGAGCTCTCCGTCATCGCCGACAAGGGCTTTTCCGGCTACTTCCTGATCGTCTGGGACTTCGTCAGCTTCGCCCGGCGGAACAACATTCCCGCGCTCGCGCGCGGCAGCGGTTGCAGTACGGTCGTCGGTTATTGCTTACGGATCAGCACCGTCGACCCGCTGCATTACGGGTTGTATTTCGAGCGCTTCATGGACCCCGAGCGCGACGAAATGCCCGACATCGACATCGACCTATGCCAGGATCGTCGCGCCGAAGTCATCAACTATGTGCGCGAAAAATACGGTCACGTCGCGCAAATTATCACCTTCGGTCGCCTGAAAGCGCGCGCCGCGATTCGCGACATCTGCCGCGCGCTCGATGTGCCGCTGGCCGAAGCCGACCGCGCCGCGCGCCTCGTGCCAGAAGAATTGAAGATGACGATCGACAAGGCGCTCGCCCGCGAGCCGGAACTGCGCCAACTTTGCGAAACCGACGAACGAATCGCCAAAGTCATCGACATCGCCCGTCGGCTCGAAGGCCTCGCCCGACACGCGTCGGTGCACGCGGCCGGCGTCGTCATCGCCGACGTGCCCCTGAACACGCTGATCCCGCTGCACAAGCAGTCTGACGACAAAGACGTCACTACCCAGTTTGAAGGCCCGACTGTCGAAAGAGTCGGCCTGCTGAAGATGGACTTTCTCGGCCTGCGCACGCTTTCTCAGATTCAGCGCGCCTGCCAGCTGGTGGAGAAGGGCCACGGCGTCCGCATCGACCCGGAAAACCTCGACCTGACCGACCAGGCCGTGTATCGCATTCTCCAGCGCGGCGATACCAAGGGCGTGTTTCAGTTTGAATCGGGCGGCATGCGCGATGTCTTGATGAAGATGAAGCCGAACCGTATCGAAGACCTCATCGCCGCCAATGCGCTCTTCCGCCCCGGCCCGATGGAGTACATCGACGACTACGTCGCCCGCAAACACGGCCGCACACAGTGGTCAACGCCGCATCCGATCATGACCGAAGTCCTCGAAGAGACCTACGGAATCATGGTCTATCAGGAGCAGGTCTCGCGACTTGTCGCCCGCCTCGGCGGCGTCCCGCTCCGCCGCGCGTTCCGACTCGCGAAAGCGATCTCCAAGAAAAAGACATCGATGATCGATGCCGAACGCGGACCGTTCATCGATGGCGCCATCGCCAATGGCGTTGATCGCCATGTCGCCGAGCAGATTTTCGCCGACATTCTCAAGTTCGGCGGATACGCCTTCAACAAGGCGCACTCCACTGGCTACGCCGTCGTCGCCTTCGCCACGGCATATCTCAAGACGTATTACCCGGTCGAATTCATGGCCGCGCTGCTGACGTATGAAAGCGGCAACACATCCAAAATGGCGGAATATCTCGAGGAGTGCCGCCGCCTCACGCTGCCCGACGGCTCGCGCGGCGTGAAGGTGCTGCCGCCGGACGTCAATGAGAGCGAAGAGGAGTTCAGCGTCTCGTACGAGCGCGACGCAGCGAGCGACACGAAGCGCGGCGCGATCCGCTTTGGTCTCGCAGGCATCAGCGGTATCGGCGCCAAAGCGATTCACGCGATCCTCAGCGCCCGCGCCGAGGACGGCCCGTTCCGCGATCTGTTTGACTTCTGCGAACGCGTCGATCTGGGCTGCGTGAACAAGGCCGTGCTCGAGGCGCTAATCAAGGCCGGCGCGTTCGACTCCACCGGCGCAATGCGCCGCGCGCTGATGGACGTGGTCGAAGACGCCGTCGAAACCGGCCAACGCGCTCAGCAGGACAAGCGCTCCGGCCAGTTGTCAATGTTTGGCGGCTTCAACGGCGACGCCGGCATCGAACCGCTTGCACGCAAGATCGGTTCGCAGGAATGGTCCGATTCGGACATGCTGAAGTTCGAAAAGGAAACGCTCGGTTTCTACATCACCGCGCATCCGCTCACGCAATACGAAGACGTGATCCGCACCTTCGGCGGCGCTACGATCGCGGGGCTTATGGAAGCCCGCGACGGCGACCCCGTCACGCTCGGCGCGCTCGTCACGCGCGTCCGCACGGTGCCCATCCGAACCGGCCGCAGCGCCGGAAAGAAGATGATCATCCCTGTGCTTGAGGACTTTACCGGCGCCGCCGAGGGCATCGTTTTCCCCGAGCAACTCGACGACGACACGATGGCCCTGCTGCGGCCCGACGCGGTTGTGTTCGTCATCGGAAAAGTCGATCGCCGCCGCGAAGAACCGTCGATCCGCATCAGCGACGTGATCCCCGGTGAAGAGGCGGTCACGCGATTGTCGCGCCGCATGCTCGTCCGCCTATCCACCGATAGCCCCGCGCAGAGCGCTGATCGCCTGTTCGAAATCTGCAAGGCTACCGCCGGCGAGTGCGAACTGTACGTCCAAGTCGCCGCCCCGAGCGGCTGGCAGGCGACGCTACGCGGGCGACGGGCGTCCTGGGTCACCCCAACGCGCGAGCTGCTCCGCGAACTCGGCGACCTCGCCGGCCCGGAGAACGTGCTCTGCTCCGGCGGGCGGGGCTGGGCGCCGCTGACGGCGGTGGACATGGCGTCCTGAGTCAATTCAGAGTCTCAACCAAGTATCCCAATAGTCCGTTTCTGCGGTTTTCTTGATCAACTCCGCGCGCCGCCCCGCTATGCTGCCGTAGGGGTTCGGCGACCTCCCCAAAAAACCAGTAGGGCAAAATCCATGCGACGTGATCTCTTGATCGGCCTCGCGGCCACCGGCCTGCTCGCGCTGTCTGCGCCGGCCGGAATCCAGTTCTCCGAGTCCGTCGACATTAGCGCCATCGGCGGGTCCCAGTCGTTTACCGCATCCGCGATCCAACGCGGCTTTGACTCGCGCGCGAGCCAACTCGGCGAGCTCGGATTCGCGTTGCGCAGCGCCGCGAACGAGTTCGGCGCATATCCGGACAATTTCTCCGAGCTCTACTCGCTCGGCTACATCACGAACCCGTGCACTTTCTTCAATCCGGGCGATTCAGACTCACCTCCCGGCGACATCACCAACGACATCCCAAACGGCGCCGACAGCGCGCAAGTCAGCTTCGCATACCTCGCCGCCGGCCTGCCGGTCACCGGTCTTCCCGCAAACACCGTGCTGTTCATGGACAACTCGCCGGACAACAACGGCGGCATGGGGCGCTGGGCTTACTACCACAGCGGCCAACTTGAGTTTGTGCCTGAGCCGAATTACGTGCTCGGCGCCGAAACCTTCGACGTTCGCGATTGCCCGATTGAACGGATCCGGCGCGGAACGACGACCTTCGATTTCAATTTTCCATTTGCGGCCGAAACAAACGTCGTATCCGGCTTCGCCCCGAATCGCCTGATCAGCACAATCGAGCACGGTTTCACGCAGGAGTACGCTGACGTCTTCGCCGCGGAGGGTTTCGGGTCCACGCAAAACACCGTTCGCGCGGCGGTCGCGGCTTCGGCGGTTGAGTCGCTCGGTCGCCTGGCGGGCCCCGCCGGTCCGGTCGTGCTGACGGCCTACCTGCGATTCGACACGACCGTCGCGGCGCCTTCTATCCCGGACAGCACCATCGATCGCGGCGGGCTCGACATGCTGTGGTACTACCAGGAATTCTCGAGCCCTTCGATTCGAACGCAGCTGTCAATCGGCTCAACACCATACGGCCCGTTTCTTGTCGGCCACCCAGCTTTCATCGAGTGCGAACTCTTGGGCGGTCATCCCGGCGGCGTGCCTGTGCGGCTGCGAGGCGTCGCCCAGATGACGCAAACCGTCAACGCTGAAACCGACCACGTTATGCAACTCGCATACAACAACGGCGTGTTGCTGGAAGTAATTCCGACCTCGACGCCCGGGCGGCTGATTCGCAGCTATGTTGACTGCGAGGCGCCCACCGATCTTGGCAATCGCACGGTCAAGTTTTTCGCGCCCCCCGGTTACTCCTACAGGCCCGGCAATCCCGATTTCCCACCGTTCCAGGTGTACATTCGCGGCGATGTGGACGAAGACGGCGATGTCGATAACGCCGATCGGTCTGCTTTCGCAGCCGTGTTTTCAGGCCAACTCGACAGCAATGACTACGCCGAGCCCGAGTTCGATCTGCTGGCCAATTTTGACTTCGACGGTGACGGCGACATTGACTGCGCCGACTGGACCACGTTCGCCAACGACGCTTGGACGGAGGGCAATGCGCCGGTCGTGATCGCGCCTTGCGTTACGCCGACCTGGCTGCTCAGCGTGCCGGACAGCCCGGGTGGGTTTGTAAGCCGTTCGCCGGATCGTCGCGCGTTTGCCGATGGTGAAGTCGTCACGCTGGTCGCACATCCCCTGAGCGGTTGGCGATTCACGGGTTGGCGCGGAGAGGTTGACGCCGTCGGCGCCACGCTGAACCTCATCATGAACGCTGACCGAACCGTCGTGGCGACATTCGAGCGCATCGTCAATCGCGAGCGCCGCGAGGCCATCTGCCAGCCGCCGAACAGTGCCCAGTCGGAAGTCTACGGCGTGCGCGCGAGCCCGCTGATCACGCGTCTCGGATCGATCCCGACCGCGGAGAGCTTCATCGCCGACAGCAATGAGCCGATTATCGGTTTTCGCTGGTGGGGAATCGGCTACGACGATCTCGGCAAGCCGCATGACCTGGAGCCGACGTTTGATCTCGTGATTCGATCCGACAACAGCGGAACACCCGGCGCAGTGATAATCGCCACGCCGCTGCTGGATGTGGAGCGCGTCCGCACCGGCGAACGACTCAACATTCTCCGTCCGGCGCCGGACCTGATCTGGCAGGATCGCTACTCAGCCCTGTTGCCGGCTCCATTCGAACCCATGTCGGGGCAGCGGTATTGGGTTGAACTGACCGGGAGCATCGCCCGTCCGGACTCGAGATGGTGGTACTGGGCGTGGGAAACCTCCCCCGCCGGCGACGGAATCTGCTTCATCGACTACAAACGCGATGGCTACACGAATGCCGACCGCGCAAGCTACGACCTCGCGCTTTGCGTGCTGCGAAGCCGCTGCCCGGGCGACGCGACCGGCGATCGCATTGTGGACCTAGCCGACCTCGCCCTGGTGCTGTCCACGTTCGGCTCGACCGCGGCAAGTCCGTTCTGGAACCCGGCGGCTGACCTCACAAACGACGGGATCGTCGACCTGTCCGACCTCGCCGAGCTGTTGTCCCGGTTCGGCTTGCCGTGCGAGACAGCCTAGGCCCTAACTTTCGACAACACCTGTTTACAGATCGGTTGTCATACATACAATGCAACCCCATGGCGACATGGCGGCTATCGCGCGAGTCATTCCTCGAAGCGAGTGAGATTGCCCATCTTTTGCGTCACCTGGCGTCCAGGGGAGACTTGGATCGCCTGATCATCACAACACTACTTGGAACAGGCCTCCGCAACGGCGAGCTCTGCGGATTGACCGTCGCCGGGCTGGACGGCCAGGGTTGCCGCTTGTGCGTCGAACTCGGCACGAAAACTGATCGGATACTATACATTCCAGGCGCTTTGGCGGGTGAGTTGAAGCAGGCGGCAATCGGTCGCAACTCGCATGAGCCGCTGATCCCAAACTCCCGCGGCCGACCGTTCACGCCGAGCGTGTTGTACCGGCGCGTGCGGCGGATACTGACCGATGCCGGTTTTGGGGCAGTCGCAAGTGTTCAACTCCTCCGCCACACCTACGGCGTCATGGCCTATCGGGCAACGGGTGGGAATTTGCTATTCGTTCAGCGGCAAATGGGCCATGCCCATCCGATGATCACCGGTGTGTACGCGGAATGGGGCAATGACGATCCCGCCACCCTTGCGGAGCGCGCGGGCCAGGAGTTGGCCCTGGATGCGGGGCAAGGACTTGTCCGAAACGAAATGGCCGTCAAGGCGCCTATTGCGGCGCCGCGGTCGCCACCGCCATTTCGCCCCGAGTGGGATTGATCGGCTGACGTCGCGCGGTCGCCATTACTCGGCGTCAAACAGACCGAGATCAACCCCCTTTCGCGGTCCGCCCTTCACGCCCAGATGCTTATAAGCGATCGGACGGGCCACCCGGCCACGCGGGGTACGCGTCACAAGGCCACTTTGGAGCAAGAACGGCTCGACGACATCCTCCAGCGTGTCCCGCTCGTAGCCCAGCGTCGCGGCGATCGCCTCGATACCCGCCGGCCCACCGTCGTAATGCTGAATCAGCGCAAGCAGATACTGGCGATCGAGCATGTCGAGCCCGGCCTGGTCAATTTCAAGCGCCGACAGCGCCTCATCCACCACCGCCGCCGTCAGAACGCCGTCGCCGCGCACGTCGGCGTAGTCGCGGGCGCGGCGCAACAGTCGATTGGCGATGCGCGGCGTGCCCCGCGAGCGCAAGGCGAGGCGTTGGAGCGCCACCGCGTCCGCCTGAACGTCAAGGAGCTTTGCGCTGCGCTGGATGATCGCAGTGAGTTCATCTTGGCCGTAGTGCCGGAAGTGCCACAGATGACCGAAGCGCCCGCGGAGGGCGGAGGACAGCAGCCCGCTGCGCGTCGTGGCGCCGATGAGCGTGAAACGCGGCAACGAAAAGTTGACCGTTCGCCCGCCGATGCCGCTATCAGAAGTGAAATCGACGCGAAAATCCTCCATCGCCGGGTACAAGAACTCTTCAACGACCTTGTTCAGCCGGTGAATCTCGTCAACGAATAGGATCTGACGGGTTTCCATCTGCGTCAGCATGGCCATCAAGTCGCCTTGGCGCGTGATGGCGGGGCCACTGGTCACGCGAATCGCCACGCCCATTTCAGCTGCGATGACATGCGCGAATGTCGTCTTGCCGAGGCCCGGGGGGCCGTCGAGCAACACGTGATCCATCGCCTCGCCGCGCTGCCGCGCCGCCGCGACGGCGATGCGGACCTGTTCTTTGACGGCGTCCTGGCCGACGCAGTCATCAAGGCGGCGCGGGCGCAACTCATTGAGGAACTGCTCCTCATCCCTCGTTTGCTGCGTGAATACGCGTTCGATGCTCATGACCTCGCATTGTAGCGGCGGGTCGCTTCCAGCGGCTCAGCACAAAACACGAAAGGCCGCGCGGCGTCCTGCCGCGCGGCCTTTCTGTATGGTCGTCCGATCTGGGTCGGGCGTTATTGTTCGACGACGCGGATGCTGCCGGTCGGATCAGCCGGGAACTCGCGGGCGACGAAGTTGCCCCAGAGCGACTGGAAGAACGAGTTGGTCGGCGTGGCGAAGATCGCCGCGAAGTCCGAACCCACAGAGGCGGCAGCGCCATCCGTCAGCGCGTTAATCGAGTTGTTGCCAACGGCTGTGTAGAAGTTGACCAGGTCGGTATTGCGGACCAGCTCATTGCTGCCCAGGCCGTTGAGTCCGAAGTTGTTGCAACCATTGCCGAACAGACCGAACTGGAACGCGGCGCCACCCATGCTGAGAAGGGCGACAGCCTTGATCAAACGCTTCTTCATGAAGTTATCTCCCTTGATCGGATTCTTCCGTGAATCCGGAACTGATTCCTGGTCCAAAAGTCCTTAGAAAGCCACCTGCAGCTGAACCCGCCACACGAGCACATCGTCATTCACGTTCGCCAAGCTCGAGTAGTTGTTCGAGATCGGCGCTTCATAGATGCGTGTCAGGTCCGTCTGGAGCTTCACGTTGTCGCCCTGAATGTAGTAGTTCAGGCCGCCAGCGTACTCCCACGAGCCTTCCGTGCCGCCGCCCATCGCCGAGATGCCACCGACGCGGGCGACAACTTCAAGCTTGTCCTCAAGACCGGGGATCGGAAGGAAATAACCCATCTGCATGTAGGCGCCGTGCTGAACGCTTGTGCTGCCCTCACGCGTGAGGATATTGAACGGCGTGAACGCGCCGCGACGAGGATCAATCGTGCGGAACATGTACTCAGCGGTGGTCGAGAAGCCACGATACTTGAACGCGGCGTCGATACCGGCCTGGTGCATCTGCGAGCCGTTCAGATTCGTCAACGCGTAGCCGCCCTGGCGGAAGCGACGGCTGCTCGGAACCGGAATGCGCGTGGTCGCGATGTCCGAACGGTCATCGTTGAACGCGTAGTGGAAACCGATGTCGAGCGCGGGGGATTCGCGGTGGGCATGATCGGCCTGCGACACCCAGTCCGTCTCAGGATCGTCGCCCATCACGTGCCACACAAAGCGGGCCAGAATGGCCGGGTTGCCGTCCTTCTCGCCGCCGCTCAGCGTCAGGCGATCCGGCGTGATCGTGCGGTTGGCGGCAGTGACGATCTCGTCGCCGGTGCCGTCAACATAATCGATGTAATACGTCGCCTGCTTGTCCCACAGGTGACCCCAGAACCGCACGCCAAGGCCGCGGCCGAGACCGAACACCGCGTCAACCATCGAGCGATCGACGAACTGGAGGTTGCCCTCGTAGGTCATCTGGGCGCGGGTCGAAGCCAGGCGCATCAAACCGGCGCGAACCTGGAACTCATCCATGGCGCGATAGTTGACCCACGCCTCGTGAACGATCCAGTCCCACGCGTCGACGGCGTCGGCGCGCATTTCGATGTTGTACGTGTAGTCCGGGCTGTAGGCGTGACCGCTGAAGCGGATGCGGGCGCGCTGAATGTCAAACCCGGTCTTGTCGTCGCGCTGCAGGCCCGGCAGCAGGTACCGGTTGTCGGCGCGCGTGCCGTAGTGCTGCCAACGCACCTGCAACCACGCGTTGACCTTGAACATGAAGTTGTCGTCGCTGCTCTTGATGTAGAAGCCGTCGTCGTAACCAGCGGTCAGGACGGTCGGCATCAGGCTCTCGCGAAACTCGCGCTCGCCCAGCACTTCGCGAATCTGCTCCTTGATGTTCTCCACGCGAGCGGCGTTCATACCCGCCGAGTCACTGGAGGACACCTGACGCTCCAACGCGTCGATTTTCTTTTGCTGCGCTTCGAGCAGCGACTCGAGACGGGCGATCTCGTCGCCGTCGCGAGTTGGCGACATCATGTCGCCGGCGAACGACGTAACGGCCAAGGCTCCCAGAGCCAGCACCGATACGCATCCGCGAATTCCAATTCGTGTCATAGACCTCTCCTGGAACCCGGTTCCCGGCGAAAGACCGACCTCCTGTCGACCCTTGCGCCACACCCAAATCAATCGACCTGAAAAGTTCATTCCTCAGATCAGAGCCCATGTTTTATCAGATCATGAGGCGATCCGCATCAACGCGCCGACGAAAAATTTCTGAAACGCCCCGCGCCAGAGACGTGCCAGACGATCCGTGCGGCAATGGGCTCAACGGAATGCCGGGCGACCAAAAGCCCCGGCCCTACGCAGACAAGCATTTTCCGTACCAACATCCAGGGAGGAACTAGAACTGCCATAAGTCGTTTCCAATAAGTTATTTGTGGAGATTCACCCATTGGTGACGTCGCGCTCGAGCCCGACCGTCTCTGTGACGCACAGACGCCGCAGAACTCAACGAAATCAGACGTAACACGTGGTGCGCTAGTGTGTTATGCCAATTCAAGATCGCCGCAAGCGGTGACGTAAAAGCGCCACGCCGGAGCTGAGCGCAAACCACGGTATCCGCAATCCCGATCCTTGCACCGCCACGCCGCCCCGATACATTGGCCACCCCGTTAGCCCGACGTTTCCCTGCAACCCACGCGGAGCGATCAATGGAACAACCCGCCGCCCAAAATCACCCGGCTCGCCCCGAACTGTCGCCAATGGCGATCCTGATCGGCGTCATCATCGGCGTGCTCTTTGGCGCGGCGAACATCTACATTGGCCTGAAAGTCGGCATGACGGTGAGCGCCTCGATCCCCGCAGCCGTGATCGCAATGGCGGTGATCTCCGGCATCTTGAAGAAGAGCTCGATTCTCGAGAGCAACATGGCGCAAACCATCGGCTCGGTGGGAGAAAGCCTCGCCGCAGGAATGCTGTTCACGATCCCCGCGCTGTTTATCTTTGCCTACAAGGATAAGAACCCGGATCTGGCTCCGAGCTTCTGGGAGATGACGATCTGGGGGACGCTCGGCGGCTTGCTCGGCGTGCTGTTCATGATTCCGCTTCGTCGCATGCTGATCGTACGCGAACACGGGACCTTGCCATATCCTGAAGGCACGGCCTGTGCCGAGGTCCTCCGCTCAGGCGAACGCGGCGGCGCGGCGGCTTCGACTGTGTTCCAGGGCGTTGGCCTCGGAGGATTCTATGAACTGCTCCGGCAACTCGGCTTCTGGCCTGAGACCGCCAAACTAGCCATTCCAATGCTGCGGACAGAGGCCACTCTCGCGGCCGAGCCCTCACTCCTTGGCGTCGGGTACATACTGGGCATTCGCGTGGCGGGCTTCATGCTCGCCGGCGCCGTGCTGGGCTGGTTTATCCTCATTCCGACGTTTTCTTACTTCGGCGCCACGGCCGACGTCACGATTTCGCCGTCGGAAGCTCCGCTCAACCAGATGTCGCCCGGCGCGATGTGGGACAAGTATCTCCGTTACGTCGGCGCCGGAGCTGTCGTGCTGGGGGGGATACTATCGCTGATCCGCAGCCTGAAGACGATCGGCGCCTCCGTGTTTCACATGTTCGGCGGCAAGCGCTCCGCCGACCGCACCGATCGCGACATCCCACTGCCTATCCTGTTGCTCCTGCTGATCGGCCTTGGCGCGGCCCTGTGGCTGCTTCCGGACGCCGGATTGCTCCACCATGTATTCAAGAGCATTCCGCTAATCGCGTGCGTCATCGGATTTGGCTTCTTTTTCGTGACCGTCTCGTCGCGTCTCGTCGGCGTCGTCGGGAGTTCATCGAACCCTGCCTCCGGCATGACGATCGCAACGATCCTCGGCACGTCGTTGATTCTGGTGTACGCCGTCAACCTGAATCTGCCGCCCGACCAAATGAAGTTCGCAATCATCTCGGTCGGCGCGCTTGTGTGCATGGCGATCTGCCTCGCCGGTGACTGCTCACAGGATCTCAAGACCGGATTCCTCGTCGGCGCGACGCCATGGAAACAACAGGTCGGCGAAATCCTCGGTGTGGTGACCGCGGTAGCCGCCCTGGCCGGTGTGATCGCCCTTGTCAATCATAACTTCGGCTTTGTTAAGGACGCGACCCATCCGGCGGCGTTTCTCGCGCCGCAGGCCAACCTCATGCAACTGCTTGTTAAGGGGGTTGTCGAAACCGATCTGCCGTGGACGCTGATCCTCATCGGCGTCGCGTGCGCCCTGATCGTCGAGCTCCTCGGAATACCCTCATTGCCGTTCTCGGTTGGTCTGTATCTGCCGTTATCGCTCTCGACGCCGATAATGGCCGGTGCGCTGATCCGCTGGCTGGTCGAGCGCGCACGCGGGCCGGCCCCGGAGGGCAGTGACCGCGGAATCCTGGGCGCATCGGGCCTCGTCGCCGGTCAGGGCTTGATGGGAGTCGCCGTGATCGCCGTTGCGGCACTTATCGCGTGGCGGTGGCCCACCGCCCGTTTTCAGCCGCCAGAGCGTCCACAACGCACCGCAGCCGCCGCCGAGGAGCCGTCCGCGGCCACCGCTGCCCTGATCACGCCTTTCGGGCTGACCGGAGGCGGGGTCAGTGTCCAATCCGATCCGAACGACGAGCCACCAACACCTCCGGCGGGCAAACCCGAGCCGGACCCGAATGCTAACGAACCGGCGCCTGTCGCGCCCGCGGTCACGCAACCCCCGACGGCGACTTCGCCGCAGCCCGCGGCCGAGGAGCCGCCAACCGCAGAGTTGGCGAAGCCCCTGCCGGAGGCGACCGAGCCTGAACACGGGCAATCGGAGCCCGTCCTGGCGACTGAGTCAGCGCCAAACCCCGAGGCCACAAAACCGGCCCGAATTGCCGACGAAAAGGGCGATCTCGTCATGCCGCATCACCTGCAACCGTGGATGTCGAAAGAGTTCGGCTTCCCGGTTGACTATGGGCTCCCCCAACAGCGCGTCGGCGCGTGGATAATCGACTGGTACATGCTGCTGCCGCTGGCGCCGTTCGGCGTGCTTGGCATTTGGCTGGCCATCGTGGCGATGAAGCGCGAGCCCGAAGCGCCCTGACGCCGGAAGAGGCCCTTCGCGCAGAAACCGCGCGGCGGCCGTGATGTCGAATTACCACAGACGCCGCGAGAGGATTCTGGCGGGTCGAAATGGCGCGCCTCTCCGAATACATATGCAATGGGGGGAGCTGCGCTCCCGACATCGCGACCTCTTCGGAGAACAACATGCGGTCCGCGCAATCCGCTTCCACGATCCGTGTCACGAACCTGACCCTCCTCGCGGTCATTCCGGTCGGCGCGATCATCGCGCTTGGCATCGGCGGTTGCCCGACGCTGCCCACCGACTCATCAAACGCGGGTGTCAGCATGAAGCTGATCGCGAGCGGATTTACATCGCCGGTGGCGCTGGTCGCCCCGGATGACGGCACAAGTCGGCTCTTCGTCGCGGACCTGATCGGCCTCTTGCGCGTCATCGACGGCAAAGGCGACCTGCTGCCCGATCCGCTGCTCGACGTGCGCGATGAGATGATCGACATCTCGCCAAATTACGATGAGCGCGGCCTGCTCGGCATCGCGCTGCATCCCGACTTCGCCGACAACGGTCGCTTCTTCGTTTACATGAGCGTCCCGAAAGGTCCCGACACGCCGAGTGATTTCGACTCCGACACGGTTCTGCTCGAATACACGATCGACGAAAACGAAGCGGATATCGCCGACCCCACCTCGCGCCGCGAGATCCTTCGCATCGGCCAGCCGCAATTCAATCACAACGGCGGCCAACTCGCGTTCGGCGCTGACGGGTATCTCTACCTCGGCGTTGGCGACGGCGGCAACGCGAACGATGAAGGTGTCGGCCACACGCCGGACATCGGCAACGGTCAGGACAAAACCACGCTGCGCGGCAAGCTGCTGCGGATCGACGTCGACGGCAAAGAGCCATACGACATTCCCGCTGACAATCCGTTCGTGGACGACCCGAACGCGCGCGGCGAGATCTTCGCGCTCGGCCTGCGCAATCCGTGGCGGTTCTCGTTCGATCGCAATGGCGCCAATGAGCGCTTGTTCGTCGCCGACGTCGGCCAGAATCAGTTCGAAGAACTCGACATTGTGGAGAACGGCGACAACCTCGGCTGGCCGATCCGCGAAGCCTCCGCGTGCTTCAGCATGGCGGCGCCCGACAATAGCCCCGCGAGTTGCGCCGAAAAGGACGCCGACGGCGCGACGCTGGTTGGCCCGGTCCTCGAATACGGCCACGACACCGGCATCTCCATCACCGGCGGGTTCGTCTATCGCGGCATCGGCGTCCCGTCGCTCGCCAAAAAGTACGTATTCGGCGACTTCAGCGGAAGCTTTTCGACGCCGTCCGGCCGCCTGTTTACGGCGACCGAAACGAGTGGCGTTTGGACGATGGAGCCGCTGGCGCTGACGACCGCGCCGGACGGAAAACTCGAACGCTTCGTCCTCAGCTTCGGCGTCGACGCGGACGGCGAGATCTACGTCCTAACGACCGCGAATGTCGGCCCAAATGGCGAAACCGGGCAGGTGCACCAACTCGTGACCGCGGAGTAACCGGCAGCGACGCCCCCTCAGACACGTGGCCGCACGCTCAGCTTAGGCAAACCGGCATTCCAGTCGTAACGCCTCGCGCAGCCGTGCCAAATACTCGTCCCGCGAAATCTCGCTGGCGCCCATGCGCGTCAGGTGGGGCGTTGTCCATTGCGAATCAAGCAACGTGTAGCCGCGCTCGCGCAATCGCTCGATAAGCGCGACTAGCGCGACCTTTGAGGCGTCCGTCGCGCGATGAAACATCGACTCGCCAAAGAAAGCCCCGCCGATCGCAACGCCGTACAACCCGCCAACCAGCTCGTCATCCCGCCAGGCCTCAACGGAATGCGCGAACCCCGCCTCGTGGAGCCGCGAATACACGTCGACGATCTGATCGGATATCCATGTGCCTTCCGGCCGAACAGCGCATGTCGCGATCACGTCTCTGAAAACCGTATCGATGCGAATATCAAACTCGTTCCGCCGGATGCGCTGCCGCAACGACTTCGACACACGCAGGTCGTCGAACTCGATCACGCAGCGCGGATCCGGACTGAACCACAGGATGTTCCCCTCGCCGTCATCCATTGGAAACACGCCGACCTGATAGCCGTACAACACGAGTTCGGGCGAAAATGGCGGATCGGCCGACATGCGGGGCATAATAGCCGGGGACTTGAGCGTCGCCGCCGGACCCGCAAGAATCGCGGCATGCCCCAGCCGCCACAACATGATCCACAGACTGTCGATCGTCTCGTCAGTGGCGCGACTTTCTCGCGCTGCCGGCGATACCGTTACGCGCTGTGGCGAGTCTGGGACAATGGCCCGCTGGCGCTGTTCATCGGGCTGAACCCCTCAACAGCGGATGCCGAGCGAAATGACCCGACCGTTCGGCGCTGCATCGGCTTCGCGCGCGACTGGGGCTATGCGGGACTCTTGGTGGCCAACATCTTCGCATTTCGCTCGACCGATCCGAAGGGCCTGACGGAAACCGCCAATCCGGTCGGCCCGCGCAACAACCACTGGATCGTGCGCCTGCACCAGCGCGCGGACATCACCATCGCGGCGTGGGGCGTCGGCGGCGCGCTGCACAACCGCGGCCGAGCCGTGCTCTCGCGCCTGACCGATCCGCACTGTCTGGGCGAAACAAAAGCGGGCGCCCCAAGGCACCCGCTGTATGTGTCATCCAAAACCCGACCGCGGTTGTTTCAGCCTGGCTCGATCGCCTAAGCCGGCAGGATCAGCAGCTTGTCGCGCGCCGTGATCGCCGGCGCGGTCTTCGGGAACGTCTCGACAACGAGTTCATAGTAGTGGCGAGCGCGGCGATAACTGAAGTCGTTCGCGAGGCCGTCAGCAATCTTCAGCCAACGCTCGGCCAGCGCCTGCTCCTCGCCGGTCAACGTCCGCATCGCGGTATCGCCGACGACAGCGTCTTTGCCCTTGTCCTTCTCTTTGTCCTTGTCGCCGTCCTTCTTTTCTTCGTCCGGCTTTTTCTCAATCGCCTGCTTGATGGCGTCATCGAGGTTACGTCCGCGGGCCCGCGCGGCCACGATCACGCCGTCACGACCAATCACGAACATCGCCGGAATGCCGCCGATGCCGTGCTTGCGGACGAGTTCAGTCTCCCAGCCTTTGCCGTCGCATGAGTGCTTCCACGTCATCTCGTTCTGTTCGACGAACTTCTTGCACTTGGCAACCGACTGATCGAGCGAGATGCTGACGATCTCAAGGCCCTTCTCGTGGTATTCCTTGTACAGTTTGACCAGGTGTGGCACTTCCGCCACGCACGGCCGGCACCATGTCGCCCAGAAATCGACAACCACGACCTTGCCGCGGAAGTCCTTGAGCTCAAACTCCTTGTTGTCCTCCGTCAGCGACTTGACCTTGAAGTTCGGGAACTCGGCGCCGACCTTTGGTAGCGCGGCTTGCGCCAGCAGCATCTGCCCAGCAGCAAGCCCGAATATTCCAAGCAGTAACGCCTTGCGCATCATTATCGCCCCTTGTGCCTAACAAGCAGTTGATCTTGTGAGTATACACATGCGCCGGCCCGCCCCAATTCCAAAAAAAAAAAGCCCGCAACGGAAGGTCGCGGGCAGAATGCTGATTTTGAACTCGGAAATCGCCTAGCGGGCGCCCCAGGCGAAGTGCGCGAACGCCTTATTGGCATCGGCCATGCGGTGCACCATTTCGCGCTGATTCATGGCGTCGCCTTCGCCGCGATAGGCCGCCATCAACTCGTCGGCCAGACGATGGGCCGCCGGGCGACCACCCTTGCCGCGAACCGCACCGATAATCCAGCGCAGGGCCAGCGACTGCTGGCGACGCGACTTCACCGGCATCGGCACCTGGTAGTTGGCGCCGCCGACACGCCGCGAACGCACCTCGACGGCGGGTTTCACGTTGTTGACGGCTTTCTCGAACACCTCGATCGGGGGAGCGTCCTTGATCTTCTCGGCGATGCGCTCAAGGGCTTCGTAGAACATGCATTGCGCAACGCTCTTCTTGCCGTCCCACATGATGTAGTTGATGAACTTGGCCGCCAGCTTGCTGTTGAAGCGCGGGTCCGGCACAAGCTGCTCTCTCGAATGCGTGTACTTCTTACGAGGCATCGGTTCTTCCGTGTGTCCCTAGAGGGTAACGCGGGCGGCCTGATGGTGGCACGGGCGTCCCGCCCGTCCGTCCGCGCTTGCTTCCCTGTTACTTCTTACGCTTCACGCCGTACTTGCTGCGCCCGCGATTACGCGCCTTGCCTTCCTTGTCGTTCTTCACGCCCTGGCAGTCGAGCTTGCCGCGGACGATGTGGTAACGAACGCCCGGAAGGTCGCGGACACGACCGCCGCGCACCAGCACGATCGAGTGTTCCTGCAGGTTGTGATCCACGCCGCCGATATAGGCCGTCACTTCGCGGCCGTTGGTCAGGCGAACGCGGGCCACCTTCCGCAGCGCGGAGTTCGGCTTCTTCGGCGTCTGCGTCTTGACCAGCAGGCACACGCCGCGACGCTGCGGGCATTCCTCGAGGTCGCGCACCTTCGACTTCGCCGGGATGAACCGACGGGGTTTGCGCACCAATTGATTGAACGTAGGCATAAACTTCCGCTTTGAGTCGGCAAACGGTCCCAAACCGCCGGAGCCCCGGCGACGAACCGGGCAGTATACCGCGCCTCCCGGAGCCGCCAAGGGGGCGGGGGCGGGAATTTCTGAGGGCCCGTCGGCCGTCATTCCCGCGCACGACTGGACTCCAGCTAGGTCCGGGGCCGCCCAATCCCATCGTCATCCCCGCGCAAAGCGGGAATCCAGGTCCCCGCCGCCTAACCCGTAACTCACCCTAATAGTCATCCGAAACCCCGAACTCATACCAGTCGCCAAATACCCACGTGAGGCGGCCATTTGCTACCACGAATAGTGCACCTTGTACGTCACCTTCTTCTCGCCGTCCGCCGGCACATTCACGCGGAATTCGATCGTCCGCGCGTCTGTCTTTGAATACTCGTCCGAGTGTTTCTGAATCTCCCAGTTCACCCAGCGATACAGGTGTTCGACAATCCGCACTTCGACGGCGGTTTCCTTGTGATTCCGCACGACGATTTCGAACGACTCGTCCAGCCAGTCGCGCTCCTGATCCACCTTGTAGTCCGTCTGTGTCCGCTCCCCCACAATGTCGAACGCGTTGCCGGTATACACGCGAATCCGCTCATCCTTCGGCGTGTGGTCAATCTTGTTCTCGCCGACAAACTCGAGCTGCGCGTCATCCGCGTCGCGTTGATAGAACCGCATCCGTCCCGCCGGCAGCGGAATGCCGAGATGGTTCTTGTCGCTGTTCTGAAACTCGCGCATCACCCACACTTTGGTGTTGGAATCCGTGCCGTATTGCTGGTTGTAGCGCGTGTCGCCCTGATATTGATTCTTGAAGCCGTCATACACGTAGATGCGATCCGCCTTCACGCCCGATGCGCGGATGAACTCGACCTGTTTGGTCTCGCTGTCGCGCAGCGTCGTCGCATTTGAGAGCGTGTATAGGTGGTATTCGTCGAACGTCTTTTCCGTCACCGGCCCGGCGGCCCTATCCGCCATTTCGTACATGCGGTATCCCCCGCCGGCGCCACCAACCATCTGCTCCTGAATCCGACTCACATCGCCCGCCATCAGCTTGATCCGCGCGTCCTGAAACGTCCGCCCGGTCTGGTTGTCGATCGTCACCCAACCCGTAATGTCGATCGTTGACGCGTCCTCGGCTCCGGTGATGTTGTAATCCGCCTCCCAACTCATCCCGCCGGTGATGTACGCCAGTTCCGCGTCGAGCGGCCCGGCCGTGTCCGTCGCGAGTTTCCACGACAGCGTCGGCTTGAGAATCGTGTCGTCCCCCAGCGCCGGGAACAGCGGCGTCCCCGGCAACCCAAATCGCAATTTGCCGTCAATCTCAATGATCGGCGTGTTGCCGCCGGAATTCATCATCGCCGCCTGGGCCTGGTAGTAGTTCTGCCCGTATCGGCTCCACGCGTTCTGATGCGGCACATAGCCGCTGCGTACGATGCGGCCGCGGACGGTTTCGGGGTCGCCATTTGCGCGGGGGACGAGAAAGTCGATCGTCTGCCCTTCGAACAGCGCGAGCAGGCGTTCCTGCGACGCCGGGTCATTGCGGTAGTTCTGTTCGAGAATTTGCAGGTTACGCCGGCCGGAGTGGTCGCGCAGAATCACGGAATCCGCCTCGACATGCGCGGTCGCGTTGGCGAACGACACGTCGTTGACGCCGGATGTCAGGTCCATCGAAACAACTTCGCGGACCACGCCGAAATCCTGGTTGTAGACAGTGATCGCCGGCGAGCCGGCATAACCTACGGCCGAAGAAAATATGGCGAGGACAATTCCGCTTCGCATCATGTTTCACTCCTGATTGGGCGCCCCGGTTCCACTTTTCCGACACCCCCGCGCAAGCGGGGGCCCAGTCCTTTCCTCACGCCGACGCGCAAAGCGCTGGATTCCCCCTTTTCGCGGGAATTGACGGGCGCGCCCGCAATCCCTTCGACGCGCGCCATGCCCTTTCCGTTCCCAAGTCCGTCCCCCCACGTTTGTGGGCCCCAACCGCCTGCCCAGTGTCTCGCGAAAGCACGAGGCCGGGCTCAGACAAGCCCGGCCCCTTTGCTTCCACAAATCAGTCTACGCGCCGTCCGCCGCCTTTTGCAGCGCCGCCACCGCCTCGCGTTCGGCCGCGATGATCCCGCCTACGTGATCCGCGAGTTCGCCGAACAGCTTCAGCGCGGCCTCGGGCTCGATCGGCTCCGCCTCCGTCGGCGGCGCGTACAGACGCGAGAACTGCCCGCCCTCTCCGACACGCGGATCGTCCAGCCACTCCGAATAGCGATCCAGCAATTCGCATCCGGATTCAACCGACGGCACGCCGCAGGAGGCGATGAAGTTGGACGCCGCCCGCCAGCGCTCACCCGCCGCGTCGAACGTTTTCGCCGCCGCGCCGAAGGCGCGATTGCCGGTCACCTCGCCGGCTTCTTCTAGAAACCGCGCGTACATCGGCCGACCGGCCGCCGGCGGCGTGAACTCGTGCTCGATGCCCTGAAACGTGCGCCGAAGCGCCAATGGGGCCCGCCCATCGGCGAACAGGCGCGGCCAGCCCTTCTTGTCTTTGGGATCCGTCATCAGGGTCTGCCACTTTTCAAGGCCGGCGAAACCGACATTCGAGGCGAAAGCCTTCCACGGCGACTTGAAGTAGCGTTCGATGGTGGCAGCAACGGCCTCGTAAACGGCGCCGCGCAGGTCCAGCTTCGCGCCACGATCGCTTACTGTCGCGAGGCGGTTTTTGGCCTGTTTGCGAGCGCCGCGCGCGCGGGCGAATCGCTCGCGCGTCAGACGGCGCGGCGCCAGGCCACCCTCATCAATCAGCAGGTCATCCCCCTCAACACCGGCGACGGCGACAACCGTCGGCGCGAAGCCCTGCATCGGACTCTTGCCGGATTCATCCGCGAGAACGACGACATCGGCCACGGCCAGCGCGGGCCGACTATCGGCGATCGCCGCTTCGAGCGCCTTGGCCGCCGCTGCGGCACTCCCGGTTTCGCTGACGTCGAGCCCCGCGCCGGAGCGAGACAACGCGCCAAACACAAACGTGTCCGACATCGTCTCGTGGCGCGCGAGCACCGACAGCATCGGCGGAAGGCCCTTGTATTCAAACACCGCATACAAGAACCCGACGCCGCCGCCGAGGCCGGCCAGCATCGCCTCGCTGATGGGCTCGCCGTTGTGTTTAGCGATCAGGCCGGCCTGCGCGAGGAAGTTGCGCGCGGCGCCGGTGTCGCGGCAAACGCCGCCGGCGCAGCGATAGCCCGCAAACAGATTCGGGACCGCACCTGTGTCCGGAGTATCAGCGGACTTGGCAAGCAACTGGGCCCGGGCGGCGGTGTAGCGTTCGCCGGTCTTGACCATGCGCTCGCGCACACGGGCCTTGAAATCACGATTCTTCGTCATGTCGACAACTCCATTCCATAGGTCAATCGCTCCGCCCGCCCGCGGTTCGCGCTGACCAGAATGGACCTCGACAAGGAAGCTTGCTTCCGGAAGGGCGGTGCCCTCCTTTGCCCTCACAAGCGACCCAGAGCGGTGGATCGAAGAGAGTTCAGCGCCGGAATCACGCTGAAATCAGATTAGCTGATCGACGGCGTCGATACAACCGCGTTCACAGGCGCGAGTGAGCTACGCCGCTACGCGGTTTCGGACGAGCTTCCGTTCGTCGGGCCATCCGCCCATTTCAGCTTGCCGCGCAGCGCTCGCCAGATGGAGTGCGTCGGATTACGCACCAGCAGGAAATCCGCGCCATAGCGCCGAATCGTCAGCCGATCGCCCTCGGCGAAGGGCTCCTGCAGGCGACCATCAACCGAAACGGTCGTGCCGTGGTTCGTTTCGTGCGGAACAATCGTGATTTCCCGACCCACATCCACCGCAACCGGCCGGAAGCTCAGCGCGTGCGGGCAGATCGGCGTCAGCAGCATCGACTGCGCAGTGGGTTCCAGAATCGGCCCGCCGGCGGAGAGATTATGCGCGGTCGACCCCGACGCTGTCGCCGTGATGAGCCCATCACCGCGCACGGTCATCACCTGATCACTATCCGAACGCACTTCCAACACGATCATCCGGAACGGCGGCCCCGCCAGCACGACGCAGTCATTCACTGCCGGCGTCTGAAACACGCCGCCATTCGCGCGTTCAAGCCGCACATCCAGCATGACGCGGCGCGTCACCGGCGGCTCGGCAAACAAAAAGTCCCCGCCGGACTCGAGCTGGTCCATCGTGAAATCGGCGAGAAAGCCAAGCTTACCGAGGTTGACGCCGATAATCGGAATCTGGGTCAGGCCCAAGCCATGAACCGCGGAGATGAGCGTGCCATCGCCGCCGAGCACGAACAACAAGTCGGGGTTGAAGGCGAGCGTTCTAGCGCTGTCGTAGGTCAGCTCACAAAAGGCGAGTTCCGCGCGACCCGCGAGCCACACGCGAAGCCGCTCCAGCGTAGCCTGCGCGAGCCGCTTTTCAGGAGACCCAATGATCGCGACTCGTTTCAAAGCTGCTCCCCACTGCTACGCGCTAATGCGCAGTCGTCATCATCCCCGCGATATCGCCATGATCGTATTATCAGGAATAACGCGCTGGTTTGCCACGCGGTCTCACGGACAGGCGACGCCGAAATGCGCGAGCAGGCCCGCCAGATCGGCAAGATTCACAAACCCGTCGTGATTGAAGTCCGCCCGCGCATCATATTGGGGGTCACCCTCGCGTGATCCGAACCGCGCCAGTATCGCCGCCAAATCCGCCAGGTCGACGAATCCGTTCCCGTCAATATCCTCACACGGCTGCGCATCCTCGCACGGATCTTCGCTCAGCGGCTGTTCCAGACGCCACGCCAGCCCGACCTGCAACGCCGACTGCGCAATCGCCACGCCTTCGACGCCATCCGGGCTCTCGATCCCGATGGTCCAGTCAGTCGGCGACGACGGAGTGGCGAGCTGGAGATACCGAAACTCAATCGAGCTATCAGACTCGTAGAGAATCGCCTCAAACGTCATGGCCGCGTTGAGGTTCCCTTCATCCGCGGCTTGCGGCAGCTTGTTCCATTGCACAATCAACTGGCGGTCCGGGGCGACGCCGCGCACCTCGCGGTAGATTCCGGCAAATGCGTCGCGGGCCGACAGGTCATCCCACAACGGCGCGATAAACCCGTCGGGCGTGCGCGTCGAGTTGGGAATCGTGTCATTGCTGGCGTCATCCAGGTCCGTCCCGAAACTCATGTACCCGTTGGAAGAAACGCCGATGTTCACAAATGGCTGGTTATAGAACGTGAACGAAAACCCGATCGGAATCACGACGCCGGCGTCGTCCGCCGAGGATATTGCCGTAATCAGAGTTCCGGTCGAACTGATGTCGATAAACGGCGCCGGGGACCCGATGAACCCGTCGGCGCTGGGCCACCGCTCGCCACACGCCGTCCCAACGCCCGCGAACACGCCGCCAAGCAGCCCGCATCCGGCCTGCGTCGTCAGTTCGCAAGTCCCGCCGAGACAACATGCGCCGACCGGCTCGCACAGCGTCGCGGAACCGGCGCAGGACACACCGCCGGTAACGGTCAGTTCGAACCGCCCCGTCCCGCCGACGCCGTGCACCATCGCGTAGTACTCAGCGCCGAACTGCGTGCAGAAGCTGACCATGCTGAGCCGCCGCTGGCCGCGCAAGTCACACGCGGCTCCGCCGGTGGTGCTGTCGTCGTTCGAGGCGATGCAGGTCAGGGCGTCGCAGTCGCCACAGTACACGCTGATTCGCGTGTCGATGTCGCTCGCCGGGTGACAGGTGGACACGGTCATCTCGCCGCCGTCGCCAAGAACGGAATACCAGACGCCCGGGCTGATTACCCCGACGCCGCACCCGGACGGCACGTTGTCGCTGGTCGCGAAGGCGGTCGTGTTCACGAAGTGAGCCGGAATCACGTCGCAGAAAATGGCGGAGGCGCAATCGTCCGGGTAGTTGCCGCAAGTAGCCGCGCTGCACTGGGATTGGGGCCCACCCCACACGCCCGACAGGCTGTTCGGCTCTTCACATCGCGGTCGCGTAACGGCCTCCACGCAACTGCCGTCAGGCAGGCAGCACGCGCCGACATCGCACGGACAAGCGATTGTCAGCGTGTAGTCCTGCCGCGCGGCGTCGTCATTGACGGTTACCTGCAAGTACACAATCTCGCCGAGTTCCAGCGCCGGCAGACACAGCGATGTCCCACTGTCGCAATCGAGCCTCGCGCACCGCAGCGGCTGCAGCGCCCCGCACACGCCGCGATACGCCGAAACCTCCGCCGACCGCGGCTGATCGCCGCATAACGTCACGACGGCGGACGTGTCCTCCGCCAAGAATCGATACCACAACGAGCCGACAAAGCCCGCATCGACGCACGCGCCGAGTGGATCATCAAACTCGCGTTGCGCGAGGTCCATGTGGGCGATTGCCGATTCCCCGCAATTCAGAAAAAGCGCATCGGCACAGGCGTCATTGTCATGAGCGGGGCAATCCGCGCAAACGGATCCATCCCCCTGATAGGACAGATACGGCCCGTTCGGGTCGAGCGGACAGTCCACACGGGCGCGAAGCTCGCATCGACCATCGCGGAAACAACACGCGCCGACCGGACACTCGCAGTCGAGTTGAACCGTCACAAGCGACGACGTCGACAACGCGTCGTGCATCCCGACGCGAACAAAATACTCCGTGCCGGGCAGCAACCCCGTCGCGCACAGCAGCGATCGCTGCGGCGGACAAACGACGTCGTTCAAATCACCCGCATCTTCATCGCAATCGCGCAGGGCCGTACAGGCGGTCCACAGCGACAGCGTCGTGTCGACCAGTCCGGGCGTGGCGCACGTGCTGATCCGCGCGGAGTCGCCGGCCGCGGTGAACCGAAACCAGGCGGCCCGATCGTCTTCCGACCCGCAAATGAAAATCGGCCCGCCGTTGAGCGTGTATTCCGCCAGATCGACCTGGATCGGCATGCCGCAGGTCAGCCCGATGGCGCCGATGCACGCGTCGTTGTCGGGTGGCTGCGGACAGGCGACCTCAAAACAGTCGCTGCCGCGCCCTTGAAACACGCCGTCTTCGTTCTCGCACTCCAGCGGCTCGCGAAACACGCACGAGCCGTCGTGCAAACAACACGCCCCAATGTCACAATTCGCCCCGCCGCAGCTGACGCTGTCGCCCGCGTACGCGCCGCCCTTTGTCGCACAATGCGCCGGCGAAATCACCTCGCACGAGCCATCAGTGAAGCAACACGCGCCGGATACGCAGTTGCAATCGCTATCCAACACATACAGGCCTTCCGAACCGGCGTGCGCAGCGATCTGAATGTAATATGTGTTGCCGACGAACAGATTGGAAAAGCAGAACTCCGGCAACAGGCCGCAATCGTCTTCATTGCACGCGAGCGGAAACAGCGAGTTGCAGCGGCTTCCGTACAGCGTCATCACCGCGTCGCCACCATCACTTGCGCATGTCGACAGGCGAATGGAACCAGAATTCGCGCGAAACCGATACCAAACCGCGCCCGACAACATCGCGCCGGGGCGCGCACAGGCCGGCGCGGGCTCCGTCGGCGCAATCGTCGCGTCGCTCAGGTCAACGAGAATCATCTGGCCGCAGGTGTACCCGATGGCGTTGACACAATCATCATTCGAGGGTTGAGCGCACGCGGCCACGGCTGCGAGCAGGACGAAACCGAACGTCGTCAGCCGTGTCAGCACAAAAAAGCCTCGCGACAATAAGCTTGTTGCGTCACTAGGAAAGGCGCATTCGGGACTTACGTCCCTTCAGCGCCAGAAATAGTATCAAACAGGTCGCCACTGCTCTAGAAAAAAAAGAGCGACGCCGCGCGTTCGATGGAACGCGCGGCGTCGGAAGTGCTTCACTGCTTAGCGCTTATCGCTTACGGGCAGGGCAATCCGAACAGCGACAGCAGCAGCGCCAGGTCGCTCAGGTCGACCGTGCCGCTGGTGTCGAAGTCGGGAACCGGGTCGTAGCCCGGGTCGCCCACTGAGCGACCAAACGCCGCGATCAGCCGCGCCAGGTCGGACAGGTCAACCAGACCGCTGTTGTCCATATCCGGGCAGGGCTCCTGGTCGTCGCACGGGCTCATGACCATCATCGGCTCAATGCGATAGCACGAGCCGTTGGTGATGGACGCGCCCGAAACCGAGAACCCGTCCGTCCCATCTTCGTTTTCGATGCCGATCGTGTAGTCGCCCGCCGGGGTTTCCGGCGCAACGTCCAGGTAACGGAATTCGATCGCGTTCGAACCCTCGAACAGGATGCCCTGGAAAGTAAACAACGGAGTCGTGGTGTTGAACTGCGGCACTGCGTTCCACTGCACGATGAACCGCCGATTCGGCGCCGAGCCACGCGTCTCGATGAACACGTCGCCACTCGTTCCCGGGTTGAAGTCATCCCACAGCGGAGCAATAAACCGGTTCGGAATCGCCGCGCTAGGAATCGGATCGTTCGAGAAGTCATCCGCGTCCGCCTCGGTCGTCGGCGGCAACGCCAGCAGGCCGTTCGAACTGACCCAGATCGAGTTGTAGCTGATGCCGTAGAACGTAAAGTTAAACGGAAGTGATATCTCCTCGGCGTTATCGTCGCCAGAGCTCGCGAACGACGCCAACGAGCCCGTTCCGCTGATATCCTCGAACGAATTCGAGCAGGTCATAAAGCCGGTGTAGCCGCCGTCGCCGCAATCGGTATTGTCACCGAGGTAGCTGCCGCCGGCGTTGGCGCAGCCGATGCGCGTATTGATCGTGCAGCCGGCGCTCGTGCAGCAGGCGCCCGTCGGCAGGCAGCCGATCGCGCCCGAGCACTGCTGGCCATCCGAGGACACGATCAATTCAAAAGCGCCGACCGCGCCGTTATAGCCCTGGACCAGAATCAGGTAGTTGGCGCCCGCCTGCGAGCAGAACGTGACGCGAGAAGGAAGGCCGATCCCGCGCGGGAAATTGCAGTCGGGATTGCCGAAGTCGTCGTCGTTGCCACCGATGCACGTGGGCGTATCGCACGAGTTGCAGTACACGTTCAGCTTGGAGTCAAAGTCGGTGTTCTCGCTGCATGTCGTGACGGTGATTGTCGTGCCGTCACCCACCAGCAGATACCAGACGCCGGGCGCGGTAATCGTCGTGCCGCAGGTGCCAAATGTCGTGTCGTCCGTCGCGGTGCTTGTGTCGCCAAACACGCTCCCGCTCAGCGACGAGAGCCCGATCGCGTCCGAACAGTCGTCGTTGTTGACGCCGGCCATCGCCGCCGGAGCGATCGCCAGCAATCCAACCAAAATCAGCTTCTTCATGCGCGCTTCCCCTTGTTGTAATTGGAACCTCGAATCGACTCGCCATCGACGTGAATCCCACCGCACGACCGCACTAGCGACCGAATCTGCATCATACCGGTCCGCCCGCGTCAATACATGCCAACTTGATACATCTGCATCGAAAATGAAAGACGCCGCGCGAAGAGCGTTCGCGCGGCGTCGAAACTGCCTCTAGTTATCGCCCCTTGACGGCTACGGGCAGGGCAGGCCGAACAGCGACAGCAGCAGCGCCAGGTCGCTCAGGTCGACCGTGCCGCTGTTGTCAAAGTCAGGAACCGGGTCGTAGCCCGGATCGCCGACCGAGCGGCCGAACGACGCGATCAAGCGCGCCAAGTCGGACAGGTCCACCAGACCGCTGTTGTCCATATCCGGGCAGGGCTCGACGTTGTCACACGGATTCATCGAGACGAGCGCCTCGATCCGGAAGCACGATCCGCTGACGATGGAAGCGTCAGACACCGAGTATCCCTCGGTACCGTCGTCGTTTTCGATGCCGATCGAGTAATCGCCCGCTCCGCCGTTCGGTCGAACAACGGTCAGGTAGCGGAACTCGATGTCATTCGAGCTTTCGAACAGGATCGCCTGGAACGTCATCGCGAAGTTGATATCCGAGCCGTCGCCGAGCTGCGGCACATCTTCCCACTGCACGATGAAGCGGCGGTTGGGCGCCGCGCCGCGCGTCTCGGTGAGCACGCTGGCGAACGTCGGCGTCGTATGCAGGTCATCCCAAAGCGGCGCGATGAACCGGTTCGGGAGAGTCGTCGACGGAATCGGATCATTCGAGAAGTCGTCCGCTTCCGCCTCCGTACTCGGCGGGAACTGCATCAGGCCGTTGGAACCGATCCACACCGAGTTGTAGCTCGTCCCGAAGAACGTGAACGAGAACGGCATTGGGACTTCTTCGGCGTTGTCATCGCCCGAGCTCGCAAAGCCCGCGACCGCGCCCGTGCCGCTGATATCTTCCAGTTCATTGGCGCACGCCATAAACGTGGAGTAACTGACATCTCCACAGTTCGTTCCGTCGCCGGAGTAGCTGCCGCTGACGTTCCCGCAGCCTTCCTCCGTCAGGATCGAGCAACCGCTCGCTGTGCAGCAGGCGCCGGTCGGGCAGTCCACGGTATCGCAGCTGGAGTTGTCACCGTAATACGTGCCGCCCGCATTGTCGCAGTCGCCTTCGGACAGGACCAGGCAGCCGCTATCGGTGCAGCACGCGCCGGTCGGGAGGCAGGCGATCGCGCCCGTGCACGGCTGGCCATCAGAACGGATCGTCAATTCAAACTCGCCGACCGCGTTGTTGAAGCCCTGCACGAGGATGTAGTACTGCCCGCCGTTCTGGCTGCAGAAGCGTACAAACGACGCGCGGTTGGCGGTGCTGCCGGTTTCCGGAATCACGCAATTCGGATCGGTCACGCCGGATGGCGACCCGTCGTCATTTCCGGCCACGCAGGTCGGTAGATCGCACGAACTGCAATACACATTGATCTTCGTGTCATAGTTCGTGATATCGCTGCCACACGTCGTGATTTCAATCGTTGTGCCGTCACCAATAAAGCTGTACCACACGCCGGGCGCGCTAAGCGTCGTTCCGCACGTCGCAAAGCCCGTTTCAGTCGAGGCGAGGCTGGTGTCGCCCGCCACATGCGAATTCAGTGACGAGAACATGATCGCGTCGGCACAGTCGTCATTGCTGATACCCGCAAACGCCGCCGGAGCGATCGCGAGCAAACCTACCAGTACCAGTTTTTTCATTCGTGCTTCCCCTTTTTCATTCCGAGACTTGACACGACTCGGATTCGACACGACAGGTCGCAGAACCCCAGACATGAGATTGTACGGGGAGCGCCCTTGCGAATGTACCCTTTCCTGCGCGCTTTCGCGACAAAAAAAACGCCGCGCGAATCGCTTCGCGCGGCGTCAGAACGTACTCTGAGTTATCGCCCCTGTTGGCTACGGGCAGGGCAGGCCGAACAGCGACAGCAGCAGCGCCAGGTCGCTCAGGTCGACCGTGCCGCTGTCGTCGAAGTCGGGAACCGGGTCGTAACCCGGGTCGCCAACCGAGCGGCCGAACGACGCGATCAGGCGCGCCAAGTCGGACAGGTCAACCAAACCGCTGTTGTCCATATCCGGGCACGGCTCCTGATCGTCGCACGGGCTCATGACCGGAATGGGCTCGATACGGAAGCACGAGCCGCTGACCACCGACGTGTCAGGGACAGAGAAGCCGACCGTGCCGTCATCGTTTTCGATGCCGATCGAGTAATCGTTCGGCGGCGAGCTCTGCGCGACAACGGTCAGGTAACGGAACTCGATGGCGTTCGAGGTTTCAAACAGAATCGCCTCGAACGTCATGCCTCCGCCGCCGGCCAACTGCGGGACATCGTTCCACTGAACGATGAAGCGACGGTTGGGCGCCGTGCCGCGGGTCTCAACAAAGACGTTGGCGGTGCCCGCGGTCGTCGTCAGGTCATCCCACAACGGCGAGATGATTCGGTTCGGCGTCAATGTCGACGGAATCGGATCGTTCGTGAAGTCGTCCGCTTCCAGTTCGGTGCTCGGCGGGAACTGCAGCAGGCCGTTCGAGCTGACCCACACCGAGTTGTAGGTGGCGCCGAAGAACGTGAACGTAAACGGAATACCCACCTCTTCCGCGTTGTCATCGCCCGAACTCGCGAACGCCGCGATCGTGCCGGTTCCGCTGATGTCTTCGAGCGTATTGGAGCAGGTCATGAACTCGGTGTAGCCGCCGTCGCCGCAATTGGTATTGTCGCCGAGGTAGCTGCCGCCAAGCGTGTCACAGCCGATCTGCGTCGTGACAGAGCAGCCACTCGACGAGCAGCACGCGCCCGTCGGCAGGCAGCCGATCGCGCCGGAGCACTGCTGGCCATCGGAGCGAATCGTCAACTCAAAGTCGCCAACCTGCGCCGCAAAACCCTGGACAATGACGTAATAGTGGGCGCCGGCCTGCGTGCAGAATCGCATGAACGAAGCGCGATTGAATGTGCTGCCGGTCTCCGGAATCACACAGTTCGGATCGGTCGCGCCCGAGGGTGAGCCGTCATCGTTGCCGCCGACACACGTCAGGTCGCCACAGGAACCACAGTAGACGTTGATTTTGGTGTCGTAGTTCGTAATGTCACTGCCGCAAGTCGTGATCTCGACCGTTGTGCCGTCACCAATGAACTCATACCAGACGCCCGGGGCCGAGAACGAGGTGCCACAGGTTCCGACACCAGGATCGTCATCCTGCAGCGCGCCGATCGTCGTGCCCTGAACGGTTCCATTCAACGAAGAGAAGCCGATTGCGTCCGCGCACGAGTCGTTCGTCACTTCCCCGGTGCTCATGCACGCGACGGGATTTGAACACGCCACGCCATCCGACGAAACAATCAACTCGAACGGGCCCACTGCGCCGCCGAAGCCCTGCACCAGAATCAGATATGTGGCGCCGTCCTGCGAGCAGAACGTGACCGTCGACGGGAGGCCGATGCCCTGCGGGAAGTTGCAATCGGGATTGCCGAAGTCGTCGTCATTTCCGCCGACACAGATCGGTGTATCGCATGAGTTACAGTACACGTTCAGCTTCGTGTCGTAACCGGTGTTCTCGCTGCACGTCGTGACGGTAATGGTCGTTCCGTCGCCGACAAGCGAGTACCAAACGCCCGGAGCCGTCAATGAAGTGCCACATGTGGCAAAACCTGTGTCGTCGGTCGCCGCGCTCGTGTCGCCAAACACATGCGAATTCAGCGACGAGAACATGATCGCGTCCGAACAGTCGTCGTTGTTAGCGCCCGCCAGCGCCGCCGGAGCGATCGCCAGCACACCCGCCAGGACTATCCACCTCATGCGTGCTTCCCCTTATGTCCAGTGATCTAATGTCGCGCCGATCGCTGCCGACACGGCGCAGTTCCACCCATATGCAACGTGCATCGTAACCTGAGGCGCCCGTCTTGACGCCTCCATTGGGCTCACGCCTCTCGTTTTTCGCCGAAAAACAGCGACGCCGCGCGAGTCAATCGCACGGCGTCGCATACCTCTTCACTAGTTATCGCCCCTTGGCGATTACTGACCTAGCACCCCGGACCGGTCCCGAAGACGCTGAGCAACCCGGACAGGTCGCCCAAGTCCACGTCGTTGTCGTTGTCGAGATCGGCCAGCGGGTTGTAGTTTGCGTCGCCCGGCGCCGAGCCGAACGCCGCCAGCATACCGGCCAGGTCAGCCAGGTTGACGCAATCGTCCCCATTCAGGTCGCCGAAGAGGGCGGCCGAATCACACGAAAGCGTCAGGACACCGGCGCCGGTCGCGGCGTTGAACCCGCCCACGCGGATCAGGATCGCGTCACCGGACGTGACCGGGAACACGACACGCGACACAAACCCGTCGTCGCTCACCGAGCCGTTGCCGTTGCAGTCGAAGTCGTCGTTGCAATACATGACTTCGCCCGAACCCGACGGACAGGCGGCGTAGATGGCGACGCGCGTGTCATACGAACTGCCACACAGGTCGACCGTCAGGTCGCCCGTGCACGTCGCCACGTGCGAGAACCAGATATCCGAACCGACGTTCGAATCGCCGGCGTTCAAACAGGCGTTCGGCTCGTCCGGCCCATCAGTCGTGGCGCCGGTCGTGTCGAAGTTCGTCGCGCCGATACCGATCGCGATCGCATTCGCACAGTCGTCATTCACCGGGCCGACTGTGCCGGTCGAACTGATGTCCAGCTGGAAGGCGCCTGTCAGGCCGTTGAACCCGGAGACGCGGATCAAGTAGGTCTGTCCCGATGTGATCGACCACGTGACCGTCGAGCGCAGGCTTGAGAATCCCGTGCAGTCGTCGTCGTTGCAGACGATCTGCGTTCCGCCGCACGAATCCAGCACCGACAGCACCGTGTCGTACGCCGTAACGCCGTTGCAGGTCGTCGCGGTCGCGTCACCGGTTACCGGCGCGGTGTACTCAAACCACACGTCAGGCGTCGTCGTGGACGAGCCGCACGAGGCCGTGCCGTCGTTCGTAGCCGTCGACGTATCGCCCGAGAACGACCCATCGCCCACGGCGGTGGCATTTGCGCAGTTGTCATTCGGCAGACCCACGCCTGTCGAACTGATGTCGAGCTGGAACCCGCCGGTCGCGCCGTTGAAGCCGGAAACGCGGATCAAGTACGTCTGACCCGATGTCACCGACCATGTCACGGTCGATTTGCGGTTCAGGCCGCTCAGTGAACAGGCCGCCGGCGCCCCCGCCGTGTCATCATTGCACACGATCTGGGTTCCGCCGCACGAATTCAGCACTGACAACACTGTGTCATAATCTGTCAGGCCGTTGCAGGTCGTCGCGGTCGCGTCGCCCGTCACCGGCGCGGTGTACTCGAACCACACATCCGGCGAAGTCGTTGACGATCCGCACGTGGCGGTACCGTCATTCGTCGCCCCAACGGTCGAGCCCGTGAAGGAACCATCGCCCACCGGCGTCGCGTTGGCACAGTCGTCATTGTCACCGCCCGTGTTCGGATCATTCGGGTCGGCGGAGACCGAAACCGACATCTCGTAGATACCCTCGGCGCCCGCTTCGCCATCGATGACGATGAAGTAAGTCGAACCGGCGGCCACGGCCACGTTCTGCAGAATGGAGCGGTTACTGGTCGGGCACGCGTCCTCGTCGCAAGCGAACGGCGAACCCGGCGTGACGGTGTTCTCGTAGATATACAACCGTGTATCAAAGCCCGAGTTGCACAGCGTCACATCGATCGACTGGTTGACAGTCGGCTGGTAGTAGTACATCGCGTCGGCCGCGGTCGAAGCCGCGCCGCCGCAAATCTCGTCCACGTCGTCCACACAATCGGCGGTGTTGCCGCTGTGTGAGAACGGCAGGCCGGTAACCGGCAGCGCGTCGTTCGCGTCATCACCGGGGCACGAGCCACCAACGCCCGTGCAAGTGACCGTCAGCGTGCCTGTCCCCTGCGCGCCGTTGTACCCGCCAACGCGAATCAGGTACTCAACACCCGCGGTCGCCGAGAACGTCAACAGACTGCGCGTCGTACTCGGGCAACCGTCGTCGTCGCAAGCGAGCACTTCGCCCGTTCCGGTGGGACAGCCGTCATACACGCCGACCTTGGTGTCGTAGTTGCTGCCGCACAACGAAACTTCCACGTCGCCGTTGCAGGGAGCCGTGTACGAATACCAGATGTCGCTGCCGATGTTCGAATAGCTGAACTCGGTGCACCCGGCTGGCTCGTCCGGGCCGTCCGTCGTGGCGCCGGTGTTGTCAAACGAATGCGAACCATCATTGATCGGAATCGCGTTCGCGCAGTTGTCATTCGGCACGCCGGAAACAGCCGTGCAGCTGATGTCGATCGTGCCGCTACCGGCCACACCGGCCCCGCCGACGCGAACCAGATACTGGGCGCCCCCGATCACGCTGAACGTCACTTCCGACGCGTTGCCGCATGAATCATCGTTGCAGGCGATCGCCGTGTTGGCGCTCACCGGGCAGTTACCGTCATAAATGGCAAGGCGCGTGTCAAACGAACTTCCACAAAGGCCAATGGTCGCGTCGCCGGTGCAGGAAGCCGTGTAGACGTACCACTTGTCGCTCGTAATCGCGCCGCCGCAACTCGACTCCGACGGACCGTCGGTCGTAGCAGTGCTCGTATCAAAGGCCGTTACGCCGTCGGAAATCGCCGACTTGTTGGCGCAGTCGTCGTTATCGACCACGGCCGGGAAGCTCAGCGACACCGAACTGGGCGTGCCCGGGCGGTGCATGGTGATCGTCGCCAGGCCAAGCTGGTTCGGATCAAAGTCGCCGGTGAAGCGGAAGTTGTACAGCGTGCCCCAGCGCAGCGCGTTGGTCGTGTTGGGGTCAGTCTCCGCGTTCGCCGTCCAGGAAACACTGTTGGAGGTCGTCGAACTCGTCCAGTCCGTTCCGACGTATGGGTCGCCCGAGTGATAGGCGACATCATGGAAGCCGAGCGACGAAATCGCGGCGCCGTTCGGCACGCCAACGGTGAACTGCTTGGCGGCGCGATGCGAGGTGTAGTTGTACAGCGCGATCTCATAGCTCCAGTTGCCGCCGCCGAGATCTGTCGCTTTGTAGGCCAGATAGAAACGACCATCGTTCACAATGTCGACCGAGTCGATCGCGACCGAACCGTCATAGTCCTGCCACGCCTGAATCGCCGGCTTGCGGCGCTGCGTCGCAGACTGGCCACCGCCGGGATTGTCGAACGAAATCGTGTTGCCGGCGCCAACCCAAACCTGGCGGTATGACGCGTTGTTATAGCCATTGCCCGCCGCAGTATCGTCGGCGGCCAGATATTGGCCCTCAACGAAGTACAGCGCGCCGACGTTTTGCGCCGGGTCCATGTCGACAGCGGCGACCTGCACGCGACCGGCAATCGTGCCGCTACCCGGCGTGGGGTGACTCTGCGTCACCACACCCGTCGACGGGTTCGTCACCCGCTTCGGACCGAGGCCGCTCTGCGAACCGTTCAGGCTCGCGCTGTAAGGGTCGGAGCAACCGACGCCGAGTTCGGAGCCACCACCCGGCGGGGTTATGCACGTCGCGCAGAAGTCCTGATTCAGCGCGAGGAAGCCCCACTTCAGCCAGCTCTGCCCGAGTTGCTCAAACTTCCCGTCCTTCATGCGGAACATGTTCTGGCCGATGACCGGACGCTGATTGTCAAAGTTGTGCCACGCCAGCGGTTCGTCGCCGAAATTGCACGACACGGTGCCAACCGAATAGGCATAGATCCCGCCCGACGAACCCCAATTCTGAACCTGGTACAGATCAGCCGTAATGACGTCCGGACCGATCTGGGCCCAGGCCGCCGCGCTCGTCAGAAGCGCGGCGCCAATACAGAAACAGCGCGACAACTTGACCATGACTGGCCTCCTGATGGACAGTTTCCCCAACATTCCGATCGCGATCGCCGTTTTCGACGAATCATCGGCGGCCACGCGCTCACAACCCGGAACGCGCAGCGACCATGCCTCGCCGAGACGACCGACAACGCAGCTAGTTCGAATGGGGCCTCGCAACCCCGACGTGCAGGAGGCATGTTAGACGATGATTGAGTGAATCGCCACGCAAATTTTCGGCGAATCAGCGATTATCGGCCGCTGCCGCCGAAGAACTTACCGATCCCCTCGCGCGACTCCGCCGTGAGCCGCATAGAGGCGTTCAACGCCCGCGCCTGGGCGACAGCTGCCGCGTGATCCAGACTGCGAATCTCGTTCCATAGTCGCTTGGTATTGGTCAGCGCCTGTGGTGGATAGCCGGCGAACATCGCGGCGTACTCCCTGGCTCGATTCCACAGCTCTTCATCCGCCACGACTTCGTTGCACAACTTCATTTCCAGCGCGCGACGCGCCGGCAAGTTCTCACCCGTCAGCAGCAGGTACTTCGCGTCGCGCTCGCCGACGAGTCGTCGGAGATACGTCATGACGATGGCGGCGACCAGACCCCGCTTGATCTCCGGATAGCCGATTATGCCCGATTCGCCACACAGCACGAGGTCACATACCGACACCAGCCCCGCGCCACCCGCCACGGCCGGCCCGTGCACAACGGCGATCACCGGCTTCTGGAGATTGTCGATCCTTTCAAACAGCGTCAGCAGGCTCGAAGCATCGTGCTCAGCCTGCTCCGCGGTTGTCTGGGCGACTTCTTTGAGGTCAAGCCCGGCGCTGAAGGCCGGCCCGGCGCCGCCGATGATGACGCTTCGAATCGCGTCATCGCGCTCCGCCGCGCGCAGCGTTTCAGTCAATTCGGAAATCAATGCGCGCGACAGCGCGTTTCGCTTATCCGGACGATTCAGCGTCAACTCCAGCCAACTCGCGCCGCGCTCGACCAGTAACACGTCAGACATCGGATCCCTCGCTCGACGACCACGCCTTGCGTGCTTGAGTGAACGGGGCGAATCCTACGGCGCGAGAGCCGTGCAGTCACATCCGAAATCCGCCAGCATCGCGGCGAGGTCGGCCAGGTCCACGACATCGTCATTCGTCAGATCGACAGCCGCGTTGTAACCCGGCTCGCCGAGCGCATGCCCGAACGCCGCGAGCATCGCGGCCAGATCGGCGAGATCGACGCGACTATCGCCGGTCACATCCGCATCGCACGGACAATTCGCAACGATCTGGTAAATCTCGCCACCGCCGGAGTCGACAATCAACAACTCGCCGCATGCGTCTTCGCCGAACGAAGTGGGTCGGTTGATAACTCCAACCGCAGGCGTCAATTCGGCCTTGCGATTCCGCGCGTCCACAACAACGTCGTTCTCATATCGCAGCGAAAAGATATCGCCGGTGCAGTAGTCGCCGTAGAAGTACGTCCCCTGCAAGCCGGGAATCGCGTCCCCGCGATACACGTATCCGCCCGTGATCGAGCAGCGGCCGTTTTCGTGACCATACGCGATGATCGGATCGTGCAGCGTCGGGTCGTTGCACTCGCACCCATTGTCCGGGCCGCACGGCCCATCCGTGCATGAGTATGCTTCGCGACAATCCCAGCCGTAATTCGTTCCGCCTTGCCACTCGGCCGGCTGGAAGTTCACCTCTTCCCAATCGTTCTGACCGACGTCGGCAATCCAGAAATCGCCCGTTTCGCGATCGAACGAGCAACGCCACGGATTGCGCAAACCGTACGCCCAGATTTCGTCGTCACCCTCCGTGCCGACAAACGGGTTGTCGAGCGGAATCGCGTAGTTGCGGTTGGGGTCGGCGGGAAAGTCGTCGCCACGAACATCGATCCGCAGAATCTTGCCGAGCAGTTCGCCGGTGATTCGCTGCGCGCGTTCCTGCGGGTCGCATTGCGATCCGCCGTCGCCGGTCGATATGTACAACATGCCGTCAGGCCCGAAACCAACCCAGCCGCCATTGTGATTGCGGTTGGGCTGGATGATTTTCAACAAGACTTCGCGCGACATCGGATCGGCGCGATCCGGATCGTTTGAATCGACATGATACCGCGCGATGATCGTGTCTCCGGCGAGGTTCGAGTGGTTGATGTAGAACACGCCCGACGCGGCATAATTCGGGTCGAACGCCAGGCCTAGCATGCCCTGTTCGCTTTGCGTCCCGGTTTCGGCGGTCAGATCGAGGAAGGGCGTGGGCAGAATGAGACCGTCCCGGATGATGCGGATCGTCCCGATCTTCTCCAGCGCGAATAGGCGTGATTCATCCCCCGGCGCGTGTGTCACGAATGTCGGAGACAACAGTCCGCGCGCGATGCGCACCGCGTTGATGGGCACATAGGCCTGCGCGGTCGACCCCGCCCCGATCAACCCGATCACCCCAACTACAATCCGCGCGCGGATATCGGACATGGATTTCCCCCGAAAATCGTCATTTCCGCCAATGGTAGCAAATCGAACCGTGGCTTGGCGCGGTTGTTTCTTGGGATGATCTGTCCGATCAGACGCAGCTCGTTCCGAACACCGCGAGGAAACCGCTCAAATCAGCCAGATCAACAAAGCCGTCACCCGTCAGGTCGCCCTCAGCGGGCTCGGCCGTCGTGCCAAAATGCGCGAGCAACTGGGCCAGATCCGACAGGTCGATGCCCCCGCTGCCGTCGAAATCCCCGGGGCACGGCGGGTCGCCGAACTCCGCGACATACAGGCCGATCGAGGTATCCGTGAACTTCGCGAGGAAGGCCACCTTGTTGGACGCGAACAGAGATTTCTGATCGATGTCCACTGACAACAGCTGCTTGCCATCGAGCATCTGCGTGTTGTCGATGATGCGATCGAGTTGTCCTTGGTAACGGACATACAGCCCGTCCAACCCGCCGCCCGAGCCGCCGACAAAGACGACCGTGTCGCCGTCATGCGACGGCCCGCGCCCGAAGTCGACGAACGGATCGAGTCCGCCCGGCGCGATGGTGTTCGTGTCCGCTACTTTGTGCAGGGCGCCATCAAACGACTCGTATACGCCGCGAATGCGATCGGCCGTCGCGTCTCCCCAGGCGATGAAGGCGATTTTGTCGTCAAAGATCGCCGGGTCGAGGAACTGAAGGAAGTGCTGTGTGGAATCCGGAACTAGTTCATACGCGTTGGCGACGAGTTCAACCGAGCCGTTTCGATTCGTGATAATCGCCTGTCTCAGGTCCTCGTCGAACGCCTGCATCGCGATCGAACCGTTCGACTGCACAGCCTGCGACACCCACGTCAGCGCGCCGCTCATCGGCGACGGAAGCGGCGTCACATTCGCGCGCCATACCTGCGACAGCACGCCACCGGAATAGAAGGTTGTAACGGCGCGATCCCCAAACAGATCGTTGGAAAACGCGATTTCTTCATTCGAAAGGTACGGCTGCATCAAGTTGTTGTATTGCAGTGCCGTTCCGGGAATGGTCGTCGTCTTGTCAACGACTCGAAACAGCGGCCCGTTATCGAATGTCGCGTAGATGCCCTGTTGACCGCCCGCGCCGGTTGCGCGAAACGCGACATCATTACCATCCAATTTCGCCAGGGAGAACGTGAAGCTGCCAGAAAGAAATGTCCCCGTCCCGCCGGGGATGGGCGTGCCGTCGCGCGCGATAACGCGATCCATGCCGCCGAATCGCCCGAACACGCCATCCACGGTCGCGCCTGAGCCGACCCACGCGATTTTGTCGCCGCTGGCCGCCGGCCGCTTCAAATCAAAATATGTCTCAGTCGTGCCGGGAATCGTGTCGCCGGTTTGCACGATCCGCGTGAATGTCACCGGAATGTCACCCAAAGCCGCCGCGACCCCGGCCGCAACGATGAAAACGCCGATTCTGATAACGAAGCCGACCCGCATGAGATATCCCTCACAACGCGAATTCGTCGATCTCAATCGTAGTCAATGCACCGCCGATCCCCAACCCGAACATTCACGAGGCATTCAGTGTCGCGATCGCAGTTGCACGCGCGGAGTAGTGTTCTACGATAAAACACAGCGACGAACGCACGATCGACGGAGCCCGGATGTCTGACGCCCCACGCTCGCCCGCCAACCGGCTGGGAATCGACTATCGCCATCCGCCGGCACGGCGCTGGTCCGGCCCGATCGTGGATGCGCACTGCCACATCACGAACTGCGCGCCGCTTTCGACGTTTTTCGAAGCCGCCGATCTGTATGGTATGTCTCGATTCGTCACGATGTCGCCGCTGCCGGACGTCGAACCGCTACGGCGGACCTACGGTGATCGACTGATCTTCAACGCCGTTCCATCGTTTCGCGACTTGCGCGCCACCGACGAGTTTCGCGGCGAGTGGATGCGCGACCTGACCACATTCCGCTCGCTCGGCGCCCCGCTGTGCAAGTTCTGGATGGCCCCGCGAATGCGCGGCGAGCACGGCGTGACCGTCGACGGCGCCTGGGCGCGGCCGGTTGTCGATCACGCGCTTGATCTGGGTTTCGAATTCATGATTCACGTTTCGGACCCGGTCGAGTGGTTCGCTCCGGGCGCGCGTTACGCGGATGCGGCCAGATACGGCACGCGCGACGCGCAGTACGACCAACTCGAGTGGCTGCTCGAATATGCGCGACCGCGACGTGTGATCGCCGCGCATATGGCCGGCAGTGTGCACGATCCCGACTTCATCGCTGAACTGATGCGCCGCCATGACAATCTGTGGATCGACACCAGCGCGACAAAGTGGATCGCGCGCGGCGTCGCGCTGGCGCCCGACCGCGTGTGCGAGTTGATCATCCGCCACGCCGATCGCGTTCTATTCGGCAGCGATCTCGTGGTCCGCGCACAGTTCACCGACTTTGACCACTACGCCAGCCGCTATTGGGCACATCAGATGATGTGGGAATCCGACTACCGCGGCGAAAGCCCGATCGACGACCCCGACGGTCCGCAACCCCCGCGTCTCGCCGGCCTCACGTTGCCGCAAGAGACGCTCCGACAGATTTATGTGGACAACGCCCGGCGGTGGGGCTTTATCGACTGATGAACGCGCGGCGGGCATTGACGGGCGCGTCGAGCGAAACCGATATAATCAAAACCGCCAAAACGGCGCAAACGAACCACAAAGCAGGAATCGATCGAATCACGGAAATGCAATGAACGATTACGATTCGTACTCTCCCAACCGCCGCCACGCCATCCTCGCCGCGATTGGGCTCGCCGCTTCGCTCGCTCCGCTGATCGCGTGTAACAAGGACACCAGCCAACCGCCGCCGCCGCGGCCGAACATAATCTTCATCCTTGTCGACACACTCCGCGCCGACCGGCTCGGTTGCTACGGCTACCCCGACGCGCAAACGCCGCAAATTGACGCGCTCGCGAGCGAAGGCGTGCTGTTCGAACGCGCGGTCTCTCCCGCCCCGTGGACGCTGCCCGCAATGGGCTCGATCTTCACCGGCGTTTATCCGAGTGTGCACAAGGCGAACGACTATTCGCAAGGCGGCGGCATGCTGGAAACAAAAGTGCGTGTCGTCGATGATGACTGGGATACACTCGCCGAGCGCCTGCAGGCCGCCGGCTACGAAACGGCCGCGTTTTCGGCCAATCCGTTCATCAAGGAATCCACGGGCTTCGCGCAGGGGTTTGACCACTTCGACAGCAGCTTCGCGAACAACGCGACACAAGGCGGCACCGTGACCGCCGCGGCGCTAAAGTGGCTGGATGCGCGCCCGGATAAGTCCAAGCCGTTGTTTCTGTACCTGCACTATATGGATGTCCATGCGCCGTACATCGTGCCGGACGACGTTCTGGCTGAGGTCGTCTCCAAACTCGCCAACAAGAGCGACATGCGCCCGGTGCAGCGGATCGAAGCCGAGAATCACCAGGGCTTTTTCACGACGAGCGTGGCGAAGTACCGCGGCGAGCCATATGACAGGCTCCGCAGCTACGCAGACTACTACTCGGCTCTCTATGACGGCTGCATCCAGTCTATGGACCGGGAAATCGGCTCACTGAAATCCGCACTCACCGAACGCAACTTATGGAATGGCGCATATGTCATCCTCACCGCGGATCACGGCGAGGCGCTGGGCGAACATCTCGTCTGGACGCACGGCTTCACGGCGCATCAGGACCAGGTTCATGTGCCGCTGATTCTGCGCTGGCCGGGAACGCTTCAACCGAAACGCGTCAGCCCGGTCGTCACGACACTGGACGTCGGACCAACCCTGCTCAAGCAACTCGATCTGCCCATCCTGCAGCGCGCTCAGGGAAGGCCGTTTGTCGGCGCGTTCGAGAAGAGCGACTTCAAGGATCGCGTCACTTACAGCGAGGGCGTCAAGCGACACGAGAAAATGAACGAAGTCGCCGAGCCGTTGGGACAACTCTTCAACCTTGCGAATGATCCGGATGAGAAGACGGATGTTTCAGCGGATCACCCGGACGAGGTCAAACGGCTTGAACACTTGCTCAACCTTCAGATTCAGAAAAACGAGAAGCTGGCCCAGGGCATTGTCGCCAAGTCCGCAGAACTCGACACAGGGTCCATTGAAGACATGATCTACTTGGGCGGCGAGGGCGACGACGTGACCTTTGAAACGCGCGAATGCGCCCTGATCGTCTACCCCTGGAAACTGCTGTACTCCATCACCCCCGAAACCGTCGCCATCCAGCGCAAGAACGCCGAATCGTCCGCCGATTCCAAGGCGCCCTGAACCACGCACGCGTCGAGAAGGCGAGCGCCAAGCCCGATTTTGCCGAGCCGGGCGGGCCGCGTATAGTGGCCCCATGCATGCACGAATCTGGATTTCGCTGTGCGGGCTCGGCGGCCTGATCGCCGGCTGTTCAGACCTCAATCTCGGCTCATGGCGTCTCAAAGACGACGCCGGTCCGCCCGACGCCCGACGCCCGCAGCTCAAGACCGACGCAGAACTCGCCGCCGATCGGGCCAAGGCGCTTCGCTCGGCCGCGGCCAATCCCAACGCTCCAAGCGCCCGCGGATCGATCGTTGCCGACAAACAGGACAACGCAGCCGCGCCGGCGCCCTCCCCTGATCTCGCGCCTCCGCTCGTTCCCGGCAAAGGCACAATCCGCGGTGGCGTGCTGATGGTCAACGACCTGCCGCTGACGATCCCAGAAACGTTATACCCGGTTCGAACGGAGTTGCTCGCCGCCCGGGCCGGTCAGACTGATCGCGGGTTCGAATCCGCCGCCCGCCAGATCATCATCAACGAGCTCCGAACGGATGTCGGCACGCTGCTGCTTTATCAGGACGCTACGCGCGAACTCACTGACCAACAGAAGAAGGCGATCGACACGGCGGTGGAGCGCGAAGTCAAGCAGCGCGTCGCGCGCGAGTTCGGCGGCAGCGAGGCGAAACTGGACAATCACCTCGCCACGTTCGGACTCACGCGCGAGGAACACGATGACATGGTCAAGCGCGCCATGGTCGTGCGCCAATACCTGCGCGAGCGGCTCGTCGCGCGCATGACCTTGCGCCGTGACGATCTGCTGAACTTCTACACGGCCAATCCGGACAAGTGGAGCACGCCGGCGTCGCGCGAACTGCTGCTGATCGAAGCGCCGATCGCCACATTCCTGCCCGACGGCGTCACGATGCAGACCGCTTCGCCGGCCGCCGTCGCCCGCGCCCGCCTCGCCGCGACGCGCCATATGCGCAGCGCGCACGAAGCACTGCGATCGCGCCACTTTGCCGATGTCGCCAAGGAGTTTTCACGCGACACGCACGCCGAACTCGGCGGCTCGTGGGGGCCGATCGGCCAGCCGCTTGAGGGTGAGCCGTTCCACGCGCTCAGCGAGCGGATTTTCAAGTACCACCAGGGGCAGTACAGCGAGCCAGTCGAAACCGAGGACGCCTGGTACATCGTCGGTTGCGGCGAGGTGGTTAACGCGAAGACGCGCAGCTTTGCCGAAGCACAAGACGACATTCGCCAGGAACTGGAACGAGCGCGCTTCGTTAAAGCGTCAAACGAATACATGGCCAAACTGGTCGAGCGCGCGACGATCACATCAATGGAAGAATTCATCGACGCTGCGACGACCGCCGTCATGAGCGGCCAGTGGCCGAAGAGCGCGATAGCGAAGAGGTAGATCGGAACTCGAGTGCCCGTCTATTGTCCAAGCGCCGTGCGCGGTCCGTCGATTGCCGCCAGCAGCGCAGAACGGTTTCGCTCCCAGCTGGTCGGCCCGCTCGCCGCGCTCGGCAATTCCAACGTGATCGTCGGAATACCCATGTCCTGTCCCGCCCAGCTTCCCAGGCTCCCGGGTGTGGGGTAGCCGATCGACGCCTTGGGCGGATAACCGTTGAATCCGGCCATGTGTTCGGCCAGCGCGCCAGCCGGGCCGTCGTAATTGTTGCACTCGCGCCCGCCGCTAATGGAATGCAGCGCGATGATTGCGCGTGGCCGTGTTTGCAGAATCGCGCGTGCCATCGCCTGCGTCTCGGGCTCGCTCTCCGGTCGCGGGCCACCGTGATAACGCGATCCCGGCGAGTTCAGCTTCCAATTCGACGCAGAAAAGTTGCGGTTCAGATCGACACCGCGGGCATTCCCGCGCGAACCCGTCGCGAGCCCATCCGGATTCGCCACCGCCAGGATCGCCACGCCGCCCCGCGCCTGCGACGGATCGGCCCGAAGCTGCTCCAGAAACCGCTCCGCGACAAACGCGGCCGTCGGCTCGTCACCGTGAATCCCCCCGATGATCAATAGCGGGCTCGGCGAGGCGCCGAACGTGTGCAGAGTCAGCGGCGTCCCCATGACCGATCGTCCGAGTTCCACGCTTCGGGCTCCGTACTGAGGCGTCGCGAGCGCCGGCAACGCCGGCCGACGCACGTACGTCATCGCTTCCCGCGCCTTGAGCGGCGATCGCGCCGCGGTCGGCGGTCGCGCCGCGCGGGCCTCCATGGACTTGTCGATCCGCTCGCAGCCCGCCAGGCCGAGAACCGCAACCAGCAGTATCAGGAACGAGTAGCCGCGAGCGGGCATTAGGCGAGTCTCCAGAATCGGGCAGCCCAAACGCCGCGCTCACGTCCATGCGAACCGCAAAGTCGCTCGGGCAAAACAACAACGCCATAAACTCCGCCGGAACGCGTTTCGAGTCAAGCGCCGCCAACGGTTATCATCGCCATCTGAGTGAGGGATCATGCGGCGACGGTATTTCGATTCCAACCCACACGGTCGGCTGAACTTGCTGCGCCTCGCGGAGTTCGAGGAGCGGCTGGGACGCGCGTTGCCGGGTGGATACCGCCAATATCTGATCCGCCACAACGGCGGCCTGCCCACCCCGCGCCAATTCGCCAGGACCGGAGATCGAGGGGAAATCGCCGCTCTGTTCGGTATCCACCGCGGCCCGCGCGATGAGCGCCTTCAGGTCGTTGCGCAAACAGCGCCTGACGCCTTGCCGATCGGCCGACTCGCGGACGGTCGCCTGCTCGTCTTGTGCCTGCGCGGCGCCGAACGGGGCTCGATCCTCATGGAGGGCGAATCAACGCTGATTTCGCGTTCTTTTGCGGGATTACTGGCGTTGCTCGGCGAAATATGTGAGGATGTGAGATCGCCGCAGGAAGCGGCGCCGTCTTTGTCGATTCGCGCCGCTGCGCGCGGCTCGATTGTCGCCTGAACCAAAAGGGGCTGGTCATGCAACGGATTGCGCGACTTCTCCCAATCGCCGTCTTGCTTGCTATCACGGGTTGTTCAACGCAAACGCGAACCACGACCGTCGTTCGGAAGACGCCGGTCCGGCCGACGCGCCCGATCATGCGCGCGAACCGGTATGTGACGCCGCTGCATCGATATCAACCGGTACCCGTGCCGCCGCCGATGCGCCCACCCACCGCGCCTCCGAGCACATCTGACTCGATCGGCGGCGTCAACGTCGCGGCTATCGCCCCGCCCGGCGGGATTCAACGCTGGCGGTGGAAGGAAATCGTCATCCACCATTCCGCGACGCCGGTCGCGTCGATTCAAAGTATGGACAACGAACATCGCAATGTTCGCAAGTGGAAGGACGGCCTCGGATACCACTTCGTCATCGGCAACGGCGTAAAGACCGGCGATGGCCAGATTTGCGCCGGCAATCGCTGGATGCGGCAGATTCAGGGCGCTCACTGCAAGTCCGACGGCAACTATTACAATGAGCACGGCATCGGCATCTGCCTGATCGGCAACTTCGAGGAATCGCGCCCTTCACCGGCGCAGCTCGCGTCGTTGCGCGGCCTGATTCGCTACTTGTGCATGCAAACCGGCGTTTCGCCAACCCATATTGCGGGGCACGGCGCCATCACCGGCAAAACCGAATGTCCCGGTCGATTCATGGACGTCGCATCCGTGCGTGTCAGCGTGGAGCGTATGTTGGCGGACGGATCGGACGAGACAACCGAGCCAGTAGCAATTCGGGACCTCGACGCGCTCGATCGGATGAGCGACGACGAATTGTGGGACGCGCTAAGCGGTCAACTTTAGCCGCGCTACGCCCCCGCTCCGTGCCCGACGGTCGCGTACGCCCACAACACCCAATCGCCCTGCTGGAGCCCGCCGACTTCGGCGAAGTACTGCGCCCACCGGATCCCTACCAGCACATGCACAGCCATCCCGGCCCATGCGGCCATTTCGGCCAGAAAGTGCCGCCGCAGGCAGAGCAGGATCAGCGTGGCGCCGCCGATCATGCCGGCTTTGTATATGGTGGCCTGCGCCTCCGAACCAATCACATGCACGGCGAACGGGTTCGATTCGAAGAACATCGGGTTGCGGGCCTCGCCGAGCGTGTAGTTGAGGTCAAACGCCCCAAGGACCCACGTCGCCGCCAGTACCCAAAGCACCCGCCGCGATCGTGTGACACTTGTCGCTTCCGGTTGACAGGCCTGAATCGCCAACATCGTCGTGTCCCCTCAAGAGCGGCGCACCTCGCCGCCAACTTCAAAGCGAAAAAACCGGCCGTCGCACACGCACAAAAATCGGCGACGCCGCTCTCTCACCGGGGGATTATGCGAATCGGGACAAGATCTGACACGAAAATGAAGGCAACAGCGTGCCCGGTCAATAGTTATCGGACATTTGGATCCGATATCCGGTCCAAGGCCCGCCGATCCGGAAACAGCACGAGCAGGGCCGGCAGCAAAATGAGGTCCCCCACCAGAGCAGCCGCCAACGCCACCATCGACATTGCCGCGAATGTTCGAATCGAGGGTAATTCGGAAAGCAATGCCACGCCGAAACCGGCCATCAGCACAGCCGTTGTCGTCAGCACCGCCGACCCGACCGCGACAAAGCTGCGATGCACAGCCGCCCGGGGATCACCGTCGATGGCCACCTCGCGGCGAAACCGGCTCAGCAGGTGAATCGTGTCGTCCACCGCGACGCCAAGACAAACACTGAAGACAATCACGCTCGACAGTTGCAGAGGCATACCGACGATCCTCAACCCCGCCGCCGCGACGAGCAGCGGAAATGCGTTCGGCACAACGCTGATCAGACCAAGCCGAATCGAGCGTAGTTCGAGCGTCATCACGCCAAATATCACGATGGCGGCCACGATCAGGCTGCGTGCCAGGTCGGAGATCATGCCCAATGTCATCTTGACCGCCACGACCGTCGAGCCGGCCAGGCGGAAACGGATATCTGGCGTCCTCGACTCCAATCCCTGCAGGGCGGCCGCGACGCGTTCCAACTCCGGCTGCGCCGCGGCGGATCCGCAATCCGGAATGCGCCCCATGACGATTGCCCGGCGACGCTCCGGATTCACAAAACGCGCCAGCACCGTATTGGGTACGGCGGGAAGCAGCGCGGCGCGCGCGTCCGGGTCCGAGCCCGGCAGTGATAGCGCCACACTCAGCAACGACAACGGCGCGCTGATCAAATCGGACCGCTCGAAGACGGCATGCGTGTCACTCAGCGCCGCCAACAGCTCAGGTGAGTCCCACGACAACGATGGGGAATAGTCGAGCACGGCATACACGCGCAGCGCGCCCCCAAACGCCCGATCACACTGCTCGATCGCCATGGCTGTCTCACTGCCACTCGGCAGGGTTTCGCGGATCTGATTGTCCGCGCGCAGTCCCGACGCCAGCCACGCAAGCGCAGCGCAAACCGCAAGCCCAATGCCCACAACCACGCGAGGCCGTGCCGTTATGAGCCGCGCCAACTGTTCCAACCCACGCATCGCGCGCCGCGACGAACCTGTCGGCGTGTTACGCCCGAGACGCCCCCCAAGCCGCGTGCCACCCATTAGCGGCGTGAACGCAATGACCGCGACAAACGCGATCAGCGTCGCAACCGCGCACGCCAACCCGAAGCGGCGAATGACCGACACGTCAGCCGTGGCCAGGGACGCGAACCCCGCGGCTGTCGTGATCGATGTTAGAAAGCAAGGAAGCGTCAGTCGCCGCAGCGCATCCATGGAAGCCGACCGTGGCGAAACCCCGAGCGCCGTGGCGTGCCGCATGTGGTGAATCAGGTGAACCGCGTCCGCAAAGCCGATCATCAGCACCAGTGGCGCCATGATCGTGTTAATCACATTGACCGGTTCGCCCGCCAGGCCCATCGCTCCCATGGCCCAGAAAGCGCCCAACAAGGCGGCCGGAGCCACGATCAGCGTTGGCGCAATTCGACGAAACACCAGGAGGGCCATGGCAAATCCGGCGACGCCGCCAACGGTCAGGAACCTCCTCTGCTGGCGCTCAAGCATCGTGTGAATGTCCACACGAACCGGCGGAAGTCCCGTGAGTCGCCAGCCGAGCCCGGAATCGCGCATCGCTTCGCCGGCCACCCGACGCAGGTCCGCAACAACAGGCCGAAACCGATCGCCCGCCGGACGACGCATATGCGCAATCACCATTGTTGTGCGAGCGTCTGCCGACAACAGCCGTTCGGCGACCAGCGGATGTCGCAACGCGACCTGACGGGATTGGACGAGTGCTGCCGCGTCCGCATTCGCCGGCACAAGCGAAGTCGGGATGGCGCCCGTTGCGAATATCGGTATGTCGAGCAAGCTATGCACGCCCCGCACCGAACTGACTTTGCGCAGGCCGCTCGTGAGCCGCCGCAAGCCGCCGATGCCCGCCGGCGAAAAGACGTCGCCCTCAATCAGGAAAATGCAGTCTGTATCGGTGTCGCCAAAGTCGCGCGCCAGCTCGGCGACGAGCAGCGCCGCCTCATCGTGCGAGCGGAAGAGCGTGCCGAGGTCGTTTTCGAGTCGTAGGCGAGAAACGCCGAAAGCCGCAAGCGCCGTGAGGAGCGCCAGCAGTATCGCCACAAGGCGGCGGTGGCGGTCAAACCACCGCGCCCAACGATCAACGACGCCACCCGCCGGTTGGCTGGAATCAGCCGCATCGATCTCGCGACCGTTCACGAGGAGCTACGCCTCGCCGCGAGCCACGCGCCGCAGCGGTTCGCTTTCGCGCAGCAGCTTCAGACACGTCTGGATGTCGGCGCCGAATTCGCGGTCTTCCTCCGCGTGAGGAATCGTGGCGCGAATCACATCTCGGGCGGCAGCCGGCCCCGCGCCGGGGCGCAACGGATCGCGATAGTCCATCGCCTGCGCCGCGCAGAGCATCTCGATTGCCAGTACGGTTTCGGCGCGGTCGATCACTTCGTACAGCTTCAGCGCCGCCGTCGCGCCCATGCTGACGTGATCCTCCTGACCGAGTGATGTCGGGATCGTGTCGACCGAAGCCGGTGTCGCCAGCACTTTGCACTCATTGACGAGTGCGGCGGCCGTGTATTGCGGAATCATGAAGCCGCTGTTCACGCCGGTGTCGCGCATCAACAGCGTTGGCAGATCATCCTGCCCGAGGAGCAGCAGGTACGTGCGCCGCTCCGAGATGCTTGCCAAGTCAGTGAGGGCGATCGCCAGATAGTCCATGACGCCCGCAAGCGGCGCCCCGTGAAACGCGCCGCCGCTGATGAAGTCGTCATCGAAGATGAGCGGATTGTCGGTCACACTGTTGATTTCGCGCCCGACAACCGCGCGCCCATGTTCAAACGCGTCGCGCACGGCCCCGTGCACCTGCGGCGCGCAACGCAGCGAATACGGATCCTGCACCTTGCCACACTGCGCGTGCGATCCGAGGATTTCGCTGTCGCGCATGTGCCGTCGCACCTTTTCTGCGACATAAATCGCGCCCGGATGCGGCCGTGCGGCGTGCAGCCGTGCGTCCATCGGCCGCACGCTACCTAATTGCCCTTCCAGTGACATGCACAGCGTCAAGTCGGCGAGATCCAGCAGGCGCGCCGCGCGCACGCAAATATTCGCCGCATACGCGCTCATGAACTGCGTGCCGTTGATCAGCGCCAGTCCCTCCTTCGACGCCAACGCCAGCGGCTCCCCCAGTTTCAAGCGCCGGTGCGTCTCCAGAGACGCCATCCGCCCCAGCGGGCTGACCATCTCGCCGCGCCCGATCAGCGGCAAGGCCAGATGCGCCAACGGCGCAAGGTCGCCGCTGGCGCCAAGGGACCCGCGCGTCGGCACGACCGGCAGCGCGTCAGCGTTCAACCACGCGACCAGCCGGTCAACAAGCTCGGTCCGCACGCCGCTATGCCCCCGCAGCAGCATGTTGATCTTGAACAACAGCATCCAACGCACAATCGCCGCGGGCGTCTCGGGCCCAACACCGACGGCGTGCGAAATCAGTAGATTGTGCTGAAGTTGTTCGAGCCGATCGGCGGGAATCCGCTTGTTCTTCAAGTGACCGAATCCCGTGTTTACGCCGTAGATCGGCTCATCACGGCCGCGCAGCGCGTCCACCTTGGCGCGACAGTCGCGCACGCGCCGTAATCCCGCTTCGGCCAGCGCGATCTGCAAAGGCCGGCCGAGCGCCGCATCAAGCGCAGGCCAGTCGAGCGCGTCCGCTCCAACTGTCAGGCGAAATGGCGTCATGGTTTTGAGCTGCGCTCCCATTCCTTGATCGTCGCCTCGACGTCGTCGATGAACGCTTCGACGCCCGGAAGGCCCCTGGCCTCAAACGCCGCGGACACCATCGCGCGAATCTCGGCGCGCGACATGGATCGATACCACTCGTCCGGCAGCGCTATGTTCTGGATTCCCATTTCCTCCACTTCGCCCGTCTCAAGATCAATCCGGTAAGAGGCGCCGCCCTCCTCGGGCAGGCGAACACAGTACGCGAAGCGCTGGTCGCCACGCTGATAGGGCAACGTCTCCGGAATCACGACCGGATATGGAGCATCGCCCGGCAACGCCAGCCGCCGCACTGATTCGTCAATCGTGTCCAGAATGACCACACCGCGCGTCGTCAGCAATAGCGCTCGTGGCGCCGCATCGTCGGGCGCCGTCAGCATCCGCACAAAAAACCGGAACGGCGGCTCCGCGCCGATACGCCCCGCCAGCCAATCGGATGTCCAGACGCGCTGGCCGACCGTGTCGATCAACGCCGTCGGCCCGCCGCGAAACGACGCGTACGCAAACCGGGGATTGTCCGCAAGCGATCGCGTCACGCCCAGCTCGGGCAGGTCGGGGTCGGATACGTATTCGTGATTGGCGCCGACCTCGGCACGCAGAAACTCGCCCGACTCTTCATTCTGATCCGGCGGCGAACAAGACGCCGTCATTTCACTGAAGAACGGCGCGACGATGCGGTCGAACGAGGTCGCCTGCCCGAACGTGAGATTCAGCCGCACCGGCGTTTCCACCCCCGGCGTGATCTCCACGACACGCCGTCGGCCATACGCCCAAACACGGCCCGTCTTCTCCTCGCGCCCGATCCAGGGCCAGGCGAACGGATTCGGAAACCACGTCGGCGTCGGAGCCGGGATCTCGCGCGTGACGCCCGTTTCGCCGTCGAGGCTGTACAGGCGCCTGTCGCGTCCCAGCACAACCCACACTCCCTCGCGCCCCGTCGCAGGGACCGCCAGTAATGGTCGATCAAGTCGCGCATCGCCACCGACGTAGAGCGTTCCCCCCGGATCAAGCCCCGCCTGCGCGCGGCGAAACGCAATTGTGGTCTTCAGCGCGGCGGCGTCCGGTTCGTCACTCCAATCGGCCAGCGCCTGCTCCGCCCCAATGAGGTCATCGCCAGCCAAAGCGCTCAGCGTGTCAATCAAAGCCAGCCAGCGCTCGCGCGACTCGCTCGGCGGGCACTGCGCAAGCCGCTGCCGCGCAGACAACATCACATCCGGATCAGGCGCTTCGCGGACATATTCGAGCATAGCCAGGGCCCGCGCAAACGGCGGGGCGCCATCATCCGACATCGCCGGCGCCAGCTTCGCCAGGTCGTTGCGAATCGCGTCGAAGTTCCCCTCGCGCAGCGCGAACAACATCCAGCCCGCGTATGTGCCCAAAGCGGCGTGACCTTCCCGCTCAAACGTCTCCAACGCCTCACGGCGCTGGTCGGCGTCGGGAAACTGGTAAACAAAGAACGCGACAATCGCCGCCACGCGCGGATTGCGAATCGCCGCGCTCGGGTCCTCCTCACTCGGCGGTCGCTTCAGGACACCCATCGCGTCATCAAACAGACGGGACAGCGCTTCCGCCTCCTCGCCGCGCAGGAACGGCAACCACGCGTCGGTGTCAACGCGCAGCCACGTAGCTGTCGCCGCGTTCGATCGCCGCAGGACGGCGCTGCGCGGCTCGATCATCCGCGCGCACTCCGAGCGCAAGTCAAGTTCGTTGAACATCCACGCCGTTACCGCCAGCATATTGCCGGCAATGATGTCGCGGTCAGACCCGCCACCCCGCATCAGGTCGCGATAGTCCTCGGCCCAGATCGCCGCCGAGCGCGTCGCCGCCGATATGAAACGTCCCGCAGGCACGAGCACGCGCTGTACGCGCAAGTCCGGATCACGCTGACGCAACGGCGGCTCATCCAGGTCATTCACCGCGCGCTCGGCGTCGCGCGTCAGCGCGTTCCACTCCAGCGCGAAAGGCGCCTTGCCCGGTCCGCTCAAGTCCAGCGGGGACGGGTCGCTCCACTCATTGCCGGAGCCGCCGATCGGCACGGCGTTTGCCGCGCCGCGCTCGACGCGTTCCATCAGCCGCTCGGCCGCGTCGCCATCTCCCGCCGTAAACGCGATCCGAGCGCGCAGCAACCGCGTAAACTCGCGCTCGTCAATGTCCTTGGCGTCTTGCAGAAGCTCGTTCGCACGCTCAGCCTGCCCAGATGCGTATAGGCGCGTCGCCGCCGCGAATATCTCCCCCTGAGGCGTCACATAGTCCCGCACGTCTCCCGAGAGCGACAGTGGCCCCAGCCGAACCGGGCCGACCTCGCGCGGGCCGTCCTCGCCAAACACGCGCAATGTGGCGCCCTGTTCAAAGTCGCGCAGCCGATCGCGAAACTCCTCCTGGTTCGATATCCGCCACGGTCCGACGTGCGTGACAATGTCCCCGGGTCGCAGGCCGCTTTCCGCGTACGCCCGCAAGATCAGCGCGCCGCGCGTCGGCGGGCGAATGTTGTCGAGTATGTAGCGCAGCCGATAGCAGATCTCGGTGTTCGTCTCGCGCGCCAATCGCGCGCGGAGGTCCGGCAAGACCGAGGGTCCCAGCGCAATGATCCGCCGTGTCGCGGCCTGGCGCTGGGCGTAGCTCTCATTTCCGAGCGCATCAATCAAAGGCCCAAGTTCGCTTGCAAGTGGCCCCTTCGACCGAGGCTGGGTCTTATTGGGCGGCGCGTCAACGGCGATCCCGAAAGTCGCCCGGGGCGTCGCGCCGATCAGGGCCGCGACGGCGAAGAGCCAACTGTGCGAGCGGAAACGCCCGGGAATCGAGGGCATCTCAAAATACGGTGAATGTCGCATCCCAGAAAGCTCCGGCTGCGACCGACTTGGGCCGCTCCCGGTAGTCTAGGCTGCGGCACAATTGACGCCCAGCGCCGCCGCGCTGGTCAGAACGCACGGCGCAAGAAAAAGGGCGGCGGGCGCGGGCCATGGGGCCACGCGCCACGCTCGCCAACTCGCTTCGCTAACTCGGCGTGTTCGCGCTACCGCCGCAGGCGCAGCACCAGCGGACCAAAAGCCAGCAGGATCAGACTGCCCGGCTCCGGAACCAGCACGAGATCCGCAAGGGCGCCTGAGCCCCCCAGATTGACCTTGAAGCTGTTGAACTGTGCGGCGTCAAAGCCGATCGTCTGAACGGCGCCGTCAGCAGTCGGAGTAATCGGGGCCGTGCCTACCTGGAGGCCGTCCTTGAAGAACTGGATCAGACCCGGCTCTTCATTGTCGAGCAGCGTGAAGCGCGCTTCCGTCAGCACGAATGTCATGTCAAACGTGAATGATCCGGCCGGCTGGCGGCCCTCGTCGTCAGGATCGATAACGTTACCGTTCATATCGAACACGGCGTCCTCGGCGATGATCAGCACGTTGTCATAGGCGACCGTATTGCTCGGGTGCAGGCCGGGATTCGGTGTGCGAAGATCGAAGTCACCACCTGTCGGATTCGCGCTGTCGAACGCGATACCCAGATCAGGGTGCCCCGGAGCCAGGTTCTCGGTCGTGATCGTGACGCCGTATGCGGCGTATTCGTTGTCGATTACCTGGCCGGTCTGGATGGGGTTGCCCATCGCGTCGGTGTCAAAGTCGATGTGAATCGGATCGGCGACGGCGAAGCCGGCGCCCAGACCGGCAAGGCCGGCCAAAGCGGCAAACAGTTTCATTGCTCCATTCCCCCGGAATGCTGGTGTGAGAGTGAGATAACCCTTGCGGCGATCAACCCTGGTCGCCGTGCCCAAGTCTAGGCCCCGAAAGCCGGCCCCTCGCGCGATCGGGGGGGCGGGGACGTTGGGATTTGGAGTGGGGCCGATAGCAAAAAGGGGCGTAGTCGAGGAGCCGCGAGCCGCGGTGGCGATCGATTTTGATAATCGGCGCGCGTTACCGGAAACAACCGAAGGGCGGACCCACATGGGCAAAGAAAAAGCCTGCTGCCGGGCCAAAACCCGACAACAGGCGATATCGCAAACAGTGGACGGAAGACCGGGCCTGCGGGTCGCCCCGCCGGGCCATCGACCGGAGTCGATTGAGAGCGCACTGACTGAATCATGCCGCCGAAGCGGACACGTTCCAGGTATCCCTAGAAAGGAGGTGATCCA
>JAGQOO010000300.1 GCA_020427345.1 Phycisphaerales bacterium
AATCAATGGCGATCCCGGGCGGATCGCGATTGCGCATCTCCGGCGCCGGCGTCGGCAAGGCCACCGCGACCTTCCGCGCCGAAGCCCTCGAGCAGCGCATCCTGATGTCCGCGACGTGGGTCGACGCCGATACGGGTGACGCCCTTGATCATGCCACCGAAGGCCACGACATCGGCCACGGCGGTGAGGGGGCGGACATCCTGGAAGGCCTCGGTGGCCACGATGTGCTTCACGGCCATGGCGGCGACGACCAGCTCTTTGGCGGGCTTGGCGACGATACGTTGCACGGTGGCGCGGGAGATGACCTGCTGCACGGCGGCGAAGGGCACGACACCGCTGACTATTCGGACGCGACCGGCGGTGTCGCCGTAGACCTGACCACCGGCCACACGACCGGGGCCGATGGGCACGACACGCTCGTCAGTATCGAAGGCGTGCACGGCTCGAATCACGATGACGTGTTCTCGTTCGAAGCCCCCGCGCCCGGCGCGACCTACACGATCGACGGCGGTGGCGGCTCGAACACGATCGACCTGTCGCACTTCGACTTGAACGACGCCACGTTTGATAACGGCGCGTTGCACATTCATACAGATTCCGGCGACTTCACGATCAACTACGACCACATCGACTCGATCCAGTTTGGCGATGAAACCGCGAGCGTGATTCACGCCGACACGACGTTTGACGACTTCTCCGGCTCACACGTGTTTGTGGACGGCGACCAGGCGTTTCGCCTGAATATGCAGGGAGGCCACGCCGACTGGTCGTATGACGCCGATACGGACACGCTGAACATCACCGACATCGACGGCACGACCGGCGATTCGACGCTTTCGATTGAGGATCTGCATAACGACGACCTGCACATCGGCAGCGTCACGCTCGACGCCGACCTCGGCTCGTTCACTTCGAACGTGGATCTGGACACGCTCAGCATCGCCCACACCGCGAATGTCGGACACATTTCGATCGACGACGGGCAGGGGACGATCGACACGCTGCAATACACGGGCGGCAGCGTCGCGACACAGCCCGTCGAGATTGACGCGAACATCAACACGTTGGCGGCCCAGGAGCTCGGCGCCAACGTCACGATTAACGGCGACGTGGGCCACATTGACATTCTCGATGACATTACCATCGACTCGCATCTCACCGTCAACGGCGATGTGGGCGTATTCCACCTTGGCGACGACATCTGGAACGACGCCGACGTCACGATCAATGGCGATGTTGACCATGTCCAGATTGACGGCGATATCGCCGCCGGCAGCACGCTGAACGTCGCTGGCCATGTTAACGACATCTCCGTCAATCACATTGCCGGCGACGTGCATATCCACGGCGATGTGGACAGCATCAACGCGAGCGACATCAGCGGAACCCTGCACATCTCCGCGGCCTCCGGCACGATCAATATTGTCGATGGCGATCACACCTTCTCAAACGACTTTTCCGAGCCGCACGCGGTCACTTACGACGGCGCGACCAAGACGATCAATTGGAATGACCAAGCGCCGCTCGTCGACGCCGGCGTAGACATGGCCTTCGAACCAATGTGGTTCGACGACACGCTGGCGGGCGACCATAGCGCGACGTTTGACGACCTTGCCGGCAGTTTCACTGACTTCGTCGGAAACGCCGAACAGACGCTCACATTCAGCGAAATGGGCGTCAAGGAGAAACTCGGCGACCAGTACCTCGACTCCCACGGCGTCTCCTTTGAGAACACCGCCGGCGGCCAGTACAACGCCTACAGCGGCGCCAATGTGGAAGGCGGCGCCATCGTCGAGGACCTTACCGGCTATGACGGCAGCTACGACGCCGATGGCGACAACGTCTACTTGAAGTTCAGCAACAACGACCCGGATCATCCGTTCACGATCAACTTCGATGAGCCGGTGGCGTCCGTCGGCGCGATGCTCGCCGTCGGCAAGGAAGGACCGGTCCACAGCGTCAAGGTCACCCTGTATGACGCTGACGGCGTCAAGATCGGCGAGCACATCGTTGAGCCGCAACTGTGGGACGCGACGACGAGCAAGCAGAACTACGAGTCGTTCTTCGGCATCCACCTCGATGAGGCCCGCATCAGCAAAGTCGAGATCCTCAACCTCTCGCAGACGAATTTCTCCGACGCGCTTGTCATCGACAACCTGTCCTGGTCCCACGAGCCGACGCCGCCCTCTGACGCCACCGTCAACGAGGGCGACACGGTCACGCTGAAGGGTATCGCGAACGACTCCGACAGCCCGAACCTGACGTACGAGTGGAAGCAGACCGGCGGCCCGACGGTCGAGCTCGACGATCCACATGCGCTCAACCCGTCGTTTACCGCTCCCGCCGACGCGGGCGGCTCCGACATCACGTTTGAACTGCACGTCAGCGACGGCACGACGACCTCCGTCGACAGCGTGCTGGTCCACGTCAACGCGGCTCCGACAGCAGAAGCCGGATCCGTAACGGGGGATGAGGACACGGCCATTGTCGTCCAACTCGGCGCGACGGATGCCGAGTCCGACGTTGCCGCGTTCCGCATCGACACCCTGCCCGAGCACGGCGTTTTGAAACTCAACGGCGAAGCCGTCAGCGCCGGCACCGAAATCACGCCCCAGCAGATTGCCGACGGCGATCTGACGTTCGAGCCCGACGCCGACTTTAACGGTGACGCGCAATTCAGCTTCTCGGCGTCCGACGGTGAGGTCTGGTCGCATGATTCTGCGAGCTTCACCGTTCACGTTGACCCGGTAAATGACGCCCCCGACGCAGACGCCGGCGTTGATCAGGTCGTGCAGGAAAACGACATCGTCACACTCGACGCGACGCACAGTTCGGATGTCGACGGCGACAATCTGACGTTCACCTGGCGCCAGACCGACGGCCCGGCGGTTGATCTGAGCGATCCGCACGCCTCCCAGCCGACCTTTAGCGCGCCCGACACGCGCCACCCGACAACGCTCCGTTTCGAAGTGGAAGTATCGGACGGTGAGACGACGCGCATCGATGTCGTCGAGATCGAAGTGCACGACCCCGAATACGACTGGGTGCGCACGCTGAATTACACGCAGTTCAAACAGCTCGACGGCGATCAGGCGGATTACCTGTCGCCCGATCAGATCGCCACGATCCCGAACTCCAGCTGGTTCGCCACGATGTCCACCGAGGCCCGCGAGTCACTCGACGCCGACCAGGTGCAAGCCCTCGATGTCGCCAACGTCAGCATCGGGTATCTCACGCCGGATCAGCGCGAGATGCTCACGCCGGATCAGGTGGACGACCTTGGATACACGCAGTTCAGGTA
>JAGQOO010000301.1 GCA_020427345.1 Phycisphaerales bacterium
TCGATCAGCAGAATGATGACCTTGCTTTCGGTGTGATTGGTCGTGACCGCGTTTGCGATTTTCTGCAACAGCACCGTCTTGCCGGTGCGCGGCGGGGCGACGATCAGCATGCGCTGCCCGAACCCGATCGGCGTGACCAGGTCGACGATGCGCATGTTGATTTCTTCCTTCGCTGTTTCGAGGAAGATGCGGCGATTCGGATGCAGCGGCGTCAGATCCTCGAAGTTGGTCTTCTGCGTGACCGCCTCCGGGTTTTCATAGTTAATCGCCTCGACGCGGAGCAGCGCAAAATACCGCTCGCTCTCTTTGGGCGGTCTGATCTGGCCCGCGACAATGTGCCCGTTGCGCAGGCCAAAGCGTCGGATCTGTGACGGGCTGACGTAGATGTCGTCCGGGCAGGGGAGGTAGTTGTATTCCGGGCTGCGCAGGAAGCCGAAGCCGTCGTCGAGGATCTCGAGCACGCCTTCGCCGTATAGCAGTCCGCTCTGATTGATGCGGCGCTTCAGGATCTCAAAAATAAGTTCCTGCTTCGGCTTTCCGACGTACTCTTCGACGCCCTCGGAGATCGCGACCTCGTGCAACTCGGTCACGTTCATCTTCTGAAGGTCGGTGATGTGCAGGTCGCCGCGCTTGACCTTCTCGTATTTTTCGTGGGTGGCCTTGTCAATGGCGCCGTCTTCGGCGCCGCCTTTGCCGGCGGGTTGGCGGGCCGACTTATTGTCGGCGTCGTCGGTCATCGCGGCCCCCTCATCCGCAGCGGTGGCATCCACCACGCTGCTTCCCTCCTCGGGGATGCTCTCGATAACGTCCTGAAGTTTCTTCTTGCCGCGCGTACGCGCCGTTGTCTTCGCCATGATTCCAAGTGCTCCGAAATGAAACCGCGTCTTACTCTATCGGGGTGCTCGCGATCGGGGGCCGTGCGGGTCACGGCGACAACAAACCCCGCTCGCTCTGGTTGAACTTAGTTGAGGATACGGCGATCGACTTCCTTCAAAACCGCCTCGACCTGAGCGTCCAATGCTCGAATATCTCCGTCGTTTCGAATGACGAAATCCGCTCGGGAGCGTTTTTCATCCAGCGACGCCTGGCAGCGCTCGCGGCGCATCCACTCTTCGCGGCTCCATCCGCGTGACTCTCGCGCCCGCTGTTCCCGCTGCGCCGCGTCCGCATCCACAAAAACAATAAAGTCGCATTCGCGGTCGAGCTTGCTTTCGATCAGCAACGGGGAATCGAGGACGATGGCCTTGGCCGATGAACTTTCTCGAACTGCCTCAATCTTATGCGCGCGAAGCTGCCCAATCAAGGGGTGTGTCAAGGATTCGAGCCGCTTTCGGGCCGCCGGGTCGCCGAACACGATCTCCGCCACCGCCCGCCGATTCACCGCGCCATCCGGCCCAACGACCTCCGATCCCCACCACGATACGAGTTCATCCCGCACATCAGGCCGCGCCAGTACCTCGCGGTTGGCCTGATCGGAGTCAACCACCGCGGCGCCAGCCCGGGTGAACGCCGCTGCAACCGACGACTTGCCCGCGCCGACTCCGCCGCAAATGCCGATGACCGGAATCGCTTTCAAGAATCCCCCGCACGAGTGGCGTATTGGCAGGATGGATGGATTGTAAGCCGGAGCTGGCAGTTTGTCCCTCTCGCTGTCGGTGGCGGGTCTTGCCCCGATACCGGTGTAGACCTTGCCCGCCTTGTTATTCGTACGCTGGCCGCTAAAGTTTCGCGGACGCTCGAAATCCCGGCGCGGGTCCGCTCCCGCGCCTGGCGCACTTATCTGGAATCACCGCTCATGTCCCGACCGCCGCGTGTCTTGATCTCGAAAATCGGCCTGGACGGCCACGATCGCGGAGCCAAGCTGATCGTACGAAATCTGCGCGACGCCGGCATGGAAGTCATTTACACCGGTTTGTGGCAGACGCCGCTATCCACCGTCCACGCCGCCATGCAGGAGGATGTGGACATCCTCGGCGTGAGCCTGTTGTCCGCCGCCCACATGACCATCATGCCCGAAGTGCTGAGGCTGTGTCGTGACATGGGCCTTGGCGATTTGCCGGTTACCGTTGGCGGCATCATCCCCGAGCAGGACAAGCCTCAATTGGAGAAAATGGGGCTGGCCGGGGTCTACACACCTGGCACACCCATGTCCGCGATCATCGAGGACATTCACCGCCTTACGGCCGATCTTCGCGCGCGGCGCGCCGCGGAGCCTAAGCCCGACATCAACACGCCGGTAGGCTTGGCGCGGGCGGCGACTTGGGTCATGGACGGGCGCGGGGCCGGCCTCGGCACGCTTGCCCAAAAAGGCAAGTCCGTGCGGATTGGCGTCACGGGGGCGCCCGGTGTTGGGAAGAGCACGTTCATCGGCAAGCTGTCCCGCAAGCTGCGCGACGCCGGCCAGCGCGTCGCGGTCGTGGCCGTTGACCCCAGCAGCCCGCTGACCGGCGGCTCGATGCTCGGTGATCGCTTGCGCATGATGCGGGCTGACCCCGACGACCAGATTTTCGTTCGGAGTTTGTCGTCAGGTGGCGACGCTGGCGGGCTTGGTCCGCATTGCGGTGAAATCTGCGACCTGATGCGGGCGGCGGGCTATCCGATCGTGCTGATCGAGACGGTGGGCGCGGGTCAGAACGACGTGGAAATCCGTAATGTCTCCGACGAAGTGCTGCTGCTGTTGATGCCGGGTTCGGGCGACACGATTCAGTTCAGCAAGGCCGGCGTATACGAAATCGCCACGGCGTTTGTCGTGAACAAGGCGGATCTCGAGGGCGCTGACAAGACGATTCGTGACCTGCGCGATTCGTTCGAAGACGCGCGCCCTGTGTGGCCGGTCAGCGCGCTGCGCGATCAGGGTTTGGACGAGATTGCCGACTGGATCGTCGGCAAGATGAGCTGAACCGGCTTCCCCACACGCGTCCGCGTGCTGCGATCGGTGACGCCTTGCTCGCTCATGGACAACCAGATTCCGGCGAGATTGACAACCGTCTTGCCGCGGATATGATACTGGCATGATGGCGTCAGTAACCAAAAAAGCCCCGGCTACTCCGCGTCAAGCCGGTAGGCGGCGGGCGGCGGTGGATCGACAACTCGACACGGACTTGTTCAAGGCCCTTGGCGATCCGACGCGGGCGCGACTGTTGGCCTGCCTGCTGAAATGTGGCCGGCCCTGTTCGGTCACCGAAGTGGCCGAGTGCTGCGCGGTCGATTTCTCTGTCGTGGCCCGCCACTTGGGTTTGCTGGCCCGCGTCGGCGTCCTCGACTCGGAGAAAAAGGGGCGGACGGTCTGG
>JAGQOO010000302.1 GCA_020427345.1 Phycisphaerales bacterium
TCTGACCCACGACTTCGCGGAGCTTGGCCTTGCCGCTGTCCTTCAGCGTGGCCTTGCCGGAATCAAACAGAATTGTGTCGCCGATGTCGGTCCATGCGATACCCGGAGCGCCGCTCGCGCCCTCCCAGTTGGCGGGAAGTCCGGACTGACGCGGCTGGCCCGGCTGCGCGGCGAGCAACTGCGCCTGGCTCAAGCGCGCCTGCAAGTCCATCGCGTTGCGGCGGGCGGCGTCGAGGTCCTGATTGGCCTGCACGAGTTGCTGGTTCGCGCGGTCGACGTTTTCGTTCGCGATCACCAGTTCCTGCTCCAACTGGTCGCGCTCGGTCTGCAGCGAGTTGACGCGCTCCTGCAATGCGGTGATCTGCTCGCTTCGGCCATCCTGGCACCCGGTTGTCGTCATCAGCGCGGTCAGCCCAATCAGCCCAGTCGCAATCCAGCGCGGCGTTGTCATCTTCAAACTCCTACGATATTTACGCGAAACCAAGAATGATCCAGACGGGCGGAAACCCGCTCTGCGGCGCGCGGTCCACCCTGACCAGCCAACGCCGCCCGAATCATAGGAGGCGCTCTGCCCCGCCGCAAGCGATTCCGACGCCGCCCGCGGGTTCAAGTTGACGGGACGCGGCCCGCTGGGCTAGCCTGCGCTTCGGATCGCCCCAACTTGGGGATTTTCACGCCGGACGCGTTTGGGCGCGATCCGGACGACAGGCGAGCCTACCGACAACTGGAACGCCCATGCGAATTTGTGCCTTTTTGCTTGCGTTATCCGGGGCCGTCATCGCGACGGGGCAGGATTACATTTCGGCTGACGCGCTGCGTGACGTCGGCCTGACCCGCTACTGGCAGATCAGCGTGCCGCTGGAGGCGGATCAGCGCATAACCAGCGCCTACCTGGTTGAAGACCAGCTCTACCTCACGACGAACGACTCGTACGCCTTCGCGGTGCACGCCCCGACCGGGGCGGTGCGGTGGATGCGTCCGGTCGGTGGCGGTAATTATCCGATCCCCCAACCCTGTCACGTTGACGGCAAGACGGTTTTTGCAACGCCGCCGAAGGTGACGATTTACGACAAGATATCAGGTGATCCGGCGCAGGAGTTCGCGCTGCGTTTCCCGGCCGGTACGGGCCCTATCACGGATGGCGCCCGTTACTTCATTGGCGGGCTCGATGGGCGGTATTACGCGTTCCCGTTCGGGCGCGACTTCGCGGTTTGGAAGGTCGTTACGCAGAGCCGCGTCGTTTCCCGGCCGGTCATCTACGGCGAGTACCTGTTCGTCGGCAGCACGGACGGGCGGGTCTTCGCGTGCCGGTCGGCGGATAAGTTCCGCCACTGGATTCGCGCGACCAGCGGTCCGATTGTGGGCGACCTCGCCGCCAATGAGCGCGGCGTGTATGTGCCGAGCCAGGATCAATCGCTGTACCTGATGGCGCTGGACACCGGCACGCCGCGATGGCGCGTGCGATTGAGCGGCAAGCTCGACGAAGGCCCGGTGGTGACACCCGATGTTGTGTTTCAGTTTGTGCATGAAGACGGTCTTGTCGCGATCGAGGCCGATCCGCTGAAGCGCGGCGAGCGTGTGCGATGGAAGTTTCATGAGGGGCGTAAAGCGCTGACGCTGCTGGATGGGGCGGTGCTCGTGTTGACGCGCGACGGGCGCCTGGTGGCCATCGACCTCGAAACAGGTCAGCCGCGCGGCGCCGGGGCGAGCGCGAATGGTCTGACGATTCCGGTTCCGTCGGCGGACAACTCGACAGTGTTTCTCGCGTCGGCGGATGGTCGCGTTTTTTGCGCACGCCCGGTCGGTGTCGAGCCATTGCGCGTCGAGCAGGTGCGGCTGGCGATGCAGTCGGATGTGACGCAGCCTTCTGAAGAGGAGCCGGAAACGTCCGCCGTCGCGACAACGACCGCTGATGACACAACGCCGTCGGACAGGCCCGCTGTGCCGGCCATTGGCGGAAAGTCGAAGGTCAGCAAGTCATTCGAGGACTAGCCCGAATCGCGCGATATTGAGCATGCCGATCCGCCGCGCCCTAATCAGCGTCTTTGACAAGACAGGCGTTGTCGACTTTGCCCGGGAATTGCGCGAGCGGTTTGATGTCGAACTGCTTTCGACCGGCGGCACCGCGAAGCTGCTGACCGAAGCCGGGTTGACCGTCACACTGGTCGAGACGGTGACGGGCTTTGCCGAAATGCTCGACGGACGCGTGAAGACGCTCAGTCCGTTCGTTCACGGCGCGATTCTGGCGGATCGCGACAACCCGGATCATCTGCGACAACTCCAGGCAGCCAATATCACGCCGATCGACATGGTTGTCGTGAACTTGTACGACTTCGACGCGGCGATCGCGCAGCCGGCTTGCACGCTCGCGGACGCGATCGAGATGATCGATATCGGCGGGCCGTGCATGCTGCGCGCGGCCGCGAAGAACCACAAACATGTCGTCGTTGTTCCATCAGCCGCGGCGACGCGCGATGTGCTTGTTTCGATGCGCGAAACGGGTGATGTGCCTGAGGATCTGCGGCGGCGTTTGGCGGCGGACGCATACTTTCTGACCGCGGGCTATGACGGTCGCGTGTCTGCCTATCTCGATCGCGCCGCGGGTGAGACGGGAGCGGCTATGCGCGCGACGACGCAGATGGCGCGCCGCGGCGGATTGCGATATGGCGAGAATCCGCATCAGGCGGCGGCGATATTCGAAAGCGTAGGCGCGAAGGGCGCAAAAGCAACTCCGGCCGCGCGGGTTGATGCCGACGAAGTCGAGTGCTCGTACAACAACTACGTCGATTGCGACGCGGCGTTACGGTTGTGTGTTGATCTGGACGAGGGTGGCGCGCGTCTGGTCGACGGGAGCGCGCCGGATGCGCCGATCGCCGCTTGCGTGTTTATCAAGCACACGAACGCGTGTGGCGTCGGTGTCGCGACCGGCGATAACGCGGATTCGCGCGAGGCGGCTTACCGACGGGCGTATCTGGGTGATCCGAACGCGGCGATGGGCGGCATACTGGCCGTGAACTTCGAGGTGGGCGCGGCGTTCGCCGAAACGATGATGACGACTTTGTCGCGTTTTCAGGGCGACGCGGCCGCGTGCGAGGCGCCGCCTCAGGCGTTTTTCGTTGAGGCGCTTGTCGCGCCGCGAATCACGCCGGAGGCGATGGATGTGATACGCGGCCGTGGTCCGGAGGAAACGCGGAAGGCGTGGGGCAGGCGGGTGCGGCTGATTGAGGTTGGGCCCTTCGCGAGGTGGCGCTCGGGCGACCTGCTTGAGACGCGCCGCGCGTTGGACA
>JAGQOO010000303.1 GCA_020427345.1 Phycisphaerales bacterium
CGCAAGATCATCGTCGACACGTATGGCGGTCGCGGACGCCACGGCGGCGGCGCGTTTTCGGGCAAAGACCCGACCAAGGTTGACCGCTCAGCCGCGTACATGGCCCGCTACATCGCGAAGAACATCGTCGCCGCGGAACTGGCGGACGAGTGCGAAGTGCAGTTGTCGTATGCGATCGGCGTGGCCGAGCCGACCAGCGTGCATGTGAACACTTTTGGAACCGCCAAGGTCGATGAATGTCGGATCAGCGACCTGGTGCGCGAGTTCTTCCAGCTCACGCCACGCGGAATCATCGAGTCGTTGAATCTGCGTCGCCCGATCTACCGCGAAACCGCCCGTCACGGCCACTTCGGCCGCAATCACCCCAACTTTACATGGGAGAAGACGGACAAAGCGGCGGCGCTGAAGAAGGCGGCCGGCTAACCCAAGCCACGACCAGAACATGACGCAATGCGGGCGCGGCTGATTTCCAGTTCGCGCCCGCATCGTTTATTTTGGGGCGAAACCCAAGCGGAGACGCTCATGTCATTCGCCCATCGTTCGCTGTGTCGAATCACCGCAATCGTGCTTGGCCTGTCATCGACCGTCGCCTCGCTCGCCGGCAATTGGCCGCAGTTTCACGGCCCCGGCGGTGGCGGTGTCGCGGAGGGTAAAGCCCCGCCCGCGTCTTTTGACATCAAGATCGGCGCCAACGTCCTGTGGAAAACAAAGCTCCCCGGGCTCGCGCACTCATCGCCGATCATTTGGGGCGATCGCATCTATCTCGTCACCGCCGTCGATCCGAAAGACGACGAGCCGCAACTTGTCGTCGGGCTATACGGCAACATTGAGCCTGTTCAAGACGAAGGCCCGCAGCGCTGGGAACTGCTCTGCGTGGATCGCGCAAACGGCAAACTGCTGTGGAGAAAACCCGCGCTCACAGCCCAGCCGCGCGTCAAGCGACACACCAAGGCCACGCACGCCAACTCGACGCCCGCCACTAACGGCGAGCGCATCGTCGCGTTCCTCGGCTCCGAGGGTATCTGGTGCTTTGACATGGACGGTGAGGTCAAGTGGAAGAAAGACCTCGGCCCGCTCGATTCGGGTTACTACGTCGTGCCGGACGCACAGTGGGGCTTCGCCAGTTCGCCGATCATCGTTGACGACAAGGTTATCATTCAGTGCGATGTTCAGAAGGACTCATTCATCGCCGCGCTCAAGCTCTCGGATGGTAGCGAAGTCTGGCGCAAGTCGCGCGACGAAGTGCCGACGTGGGGAACACCCACAGTCTACACGAGCCCTGAAGGCAAACGCCGCATCGTCGTCAACGGATACCGGCACATCGGCGCCTATGACTTGGATACCGGCGAAGAAGTCTGGCGACTGGTTGGCGGCGGCGACATCCCCGTGCCGACTCCGATCGTCGCGCACGATCTGATCTACATCACAAACGGCCACGGCGCCATGAACCCGACATATGCGATCCGCACATCCGCGGTCGGCGACATCACGCCGCCCGACAACGAGACGCCGAAAACAGAACACATCGCGTGGTGGAATCCGTACAAAGGCAACTACATGCAGACGCCAATGGTCGTTGACGATCTGCTATACATGTGCCGCGACAATGGCGTCATCAACGCGATGCGCGCCAAAACGGGCGAAGTCGTGTGGGGCGCGCGCATTGGCGGCGGCATGACGGGTTTCACGTCCTCCGGCGTGGCCGCGGGCGGCCGCCTGTTCTATATGAGCGAGTACGGCGAGTGTTACACCTTCGCGGCGGGAGAATCTGAAAAGCAACTCGGCGCATCGGAGATCAACGAGAACTGTATGGCGACCCCCGCCATCGCCGACGGCGTTCTCTACATTCGCGGAGAACGCCACTTGTTCGCGATCGGCGAGAAATCAAGACAGGTCAAACCTCGAAGCGAATGAGCGGCGAGTAGTAGATACGGCCGTTGCGCGCGACGGCGAGGCGGTAGTCGTGTGCGCCGGTGTATTTGATGGTGACCGAGACCACGCCTGTGTTGGGTGAAATGATGAAGTATCTTTTCCTGAGCGTGATGGTCTCCAGGATCGCGCCGCCGGGCCAGGTGACTTCGCTGGGTGTTGTGACGGTCTCGCCCTTTCCGGTGTCATCCGCCAGCCAGACATGCAGCAGGCTGTACTGCCGCGAATCGTCGTAGATCGTCACTTCGATCGCGTCACTGTCCTCGTCGCCGACATTGAAACGGATCGCTGACGCCTGGTCCGGAAACAGCGTGTCGGCGAGCGAGCGGATGAACGACGCGTGGTCCAAAATCTCCGTTGTGTCGCGGAGTAATGGCGTGTGGAGTTGTGCCAAAGCCGTCGCGATCTGCACGGACGCGACAGCGGCGTTGTTAGACGAGAACGGCCCGCGCCCGAGGTCAGGGCCGAAAAACTCTGTGTGACGGCGATTGGTCGGCATCAGCATCTCCGTTCGAACCCGGTTTCGAATTGAATAAGTAACATGTTTCGGGACAGACGCCCTGGCGAAGTGGCCCCATAAGCGGACTTGGGCATGTACACGCGCCTATTGGCACGGAATCTCATCGCTATTCTCACTGGACGCGGCTAAGCTGCGTTATTGATTGATCGCCCCGAAATCTCGGCGGCGAGCCATCTCCCGCTTCCCGAGCTTTGGCGTCCAAGGCCGGCAGGAGCGCGTTCGGTACGTGGACGCGTAAGCGTTCGGCCATGCGACGCCGGTGCGTGCAGACCAACGTCAACAGCAGATTCCCAAGGAGTTGTTCGATGCGTATGTGCGCACTGCGGCGTTTCAATCGCGTATTGGGCTTCTCATCTGTTTCATTGCTGATGCTCTGCTCGATTGGCGGCTGCCCGAGTCCTACCGACATGACCCAGGATCCTAATGCCGCACAGACCACACCCGGCCCCACAGGCCCGGCCGGTCCGGCGGGGGCCCAAGGCGAGCGCGGCGCGACCGGCGCGCAGGGCGCCGCCGGCGCTGATGGCGCTATTGGGCCGCAAGGGCCCGCGGGCCCGCAGGGCGTAGCGGGCGAAGATGGCGCCGACGGTCAACTTCGCATCTATGGCGATGGAACCGCCGGCGACGTCGTGGTGACCGCCGATGCGGCCCTCGCTGACTTGAACGCCGATGGCAATCTGCAGTTTCGCGATTTGACGATTGACGCCGGCGTGACGCTGGACGTGCCCGGCGGAACGGTGCTGCGCTGCTCGGGCAAACTTGTTAACAACGGGACT
>JAGQOO010000304.1 GCA_020427345.1 Phycisphaerales bacterium
ACGATCTGACGGAATTCGGGATGATTCCGGAGTTTGTCGGTCGCTTGCCGGTGTGCTGCTCGCTGGCTCCGCTGGACGAAGCCGCGCTGATTCGCATTCTGTGCGAGCCGCGCAACGCGATCACCAAGCAGTATCAAAAGCTGTTTGAGATGGAAAATGCCGAGCTGGAGTTCACCGACGAAGCGCTGCGGATCATCGCGCATCGCGCGTTGGCGCGCGAAACCGGCGCGCGCGCGCTGCGATCGGTGGTCGAAGAAATCATGCTCGAATACATGTACGACCTGCCGGACATGAAGTCGGGCGTTCGCTACGTCGTGTCGGGCGATGTAGCGAGCGGAGAAGCGGATCTGCTCGCGGCGGGGCGGCTGCGGAAGGAATCCGCGTAAGCGGAGATCGTCCGATGCGCGGGGCGCCGTAGGCGCGGGTGTCCTCGCGTTGGGAACGGTTGATTGACGGTCACTTAGTAAGCATGGTGGCGCGCTTCCCATCGGCAGTGTTACACTCTGCCGCATGTCCAAGGCCACAATCATCCCGAAAACCGAAGCCGATGTCGCCAAGCTCGCGAGCCAGACGGTCGCCGTGCTTGGCTACGGGGCGCAAGGACACGCGCACGCGCTGAATCTGCGAGACAGCGGTGTGAATGTCATCGTCGCGCAGCGGGCGGATGGCGCCGAGGGCTCAGCGAATCCACGATACGAACAGGCGCGGCGCGACGGCTTTGAGCCGGCGCCGATCGCGGATGCGGTGTCGCGCTCGGATCTGCTGATTGTGGGTCTGCCGGATGACGCCGCGCCGGGGATCTACGAGCGTGAGATTCGGCCAAACCTGCGCGCGGGCCAGGCGCTGGGCTTTTTGCATGGGTTTGTGATTCATTATGGCCGGATTGCGCCGCCCGGCGATGTGGATGTGATTCTGGTTGCGCCGAAGGGGCAGGGGCGCGGGGTTCGGCGTGAGTATGAAGCGGGGCGCGGCGTAGTGTCGCTGATCGCGGTTGCGCAAGACGCGAGCGGCGCGGCGCGAGATCGGGCGCTGGGCTGGGCCGGCGGTATTGGCTCTGGTCGGGCCGGCGTGATCGAGACGACCTTCGCGGACGAAACTGAAACGGATTTGTTCGGCGAGCAGGCGGTGCTTTGCGGCGGCCTGTCGGCGATGATTCTGGCGGCGTTCGATACGCTGGTCGATGCCGGCTATCCGCCGGAGTTGGCATATTTTGAGTGTTGCCATGAGGCCAAGCTTGTCACCGATTTGATCCACGATGGCGGCATTGCATTCATGCGCGAGCGGATATCGACGACGGCGCGGTACGGCGACGTGACGCGCGGGCCACGATTGGTCGATGATGTGATCCGCGATCGAATGAAGGACGTATTGAGCGAGATTCGCAGTGGGGCCTTTGCGCGGGAGTTTCTGGAGGACAGCGCGAATGGCGGGGCGCGGTCGAAGGCACTGTGCGACGCGGAGCGCGGTCACGCGATCGAAGAAGTGGGGGCGCGGTTGCGCGAGATGATGTGGGGGCGATCGCGGCCGGAATAGTCCAAGGCCGTGGGCGAAACGCGGGTCGTCGGGTTGAACGATTCAGGGTGGATACCCGATTTTCTGGCTACCGGCCGTTCACTACTCTCGTTGGGCCCGGACCGAAACTGACGCAGGTTCCGAATGGCCGCCGAAGCAACGGGAAGGGTCCACGCTCATTCGCATTGCATTTGGACACGCGGGCCGGACGCCGTACCTCCCCGATACGCGTCTGGCCCGTCCTTCAATCGCCCGCTAAACTCCCCGACTGGCGAGGGTCGGGCCGGCGCAGCCCGTCGCTCGGACAACGGGTCAGGCCGGGAACGGAGCAGCCCACCCGATGCGGCCCGCGTGCGTCGTTCACCCGGCCCGAGCCACTTTTCTGATTTCAGTTCCGCCGGCGGATGAGGGCGAAGTGGCATATACGGTTCTAGCTCGAAAATACCGCAGCCAGACGTTTGACGACGTCATCGGCCAGGAGCCGATCGCGCGGACGCTGAAGAACGCGGTCGCCTCCGGGCGGATTCATCACGGCTACCTTTTCACCGGCACGCGCGGGGTCGGCAAGACCAGCATGGCGCGGATTCTCGCCAAATCGCTGAATTGCCTCAAAGCTGACGGACCGACGGTGTCGCCATGTTTGAAGTGCGACGCGTGCACAGCGATTGCTGAAGGGCAGGACATCGATGTGGTCGAGATCGACGCCGCCAGCAATACGGGTGTCGACAATATCCGCGAGTTGCGATCGAACACGGCGTATCGGCCGGCGCGTTCGCGGTTCAAAATCTACATCATCGACGAAACGCACATGCTCTCGACCGGCGCGTTCAACGCGCTGCTGAAGACGCTGGAAGAGCCGCCGGAGCATGTGAAGTTCATTCTGGCGACGACCGAGTTACAGAAGGTGCCGGCGACAATCCAGAGTCGCTGTCAGCGGTTCAATTTTCGCAACATCGGCCCGGCGGAAATCGCGGATCGGCTGAAGTTCATTCTCAAAGCCGAGAAGACCGAGGCGGATGAGGCGGCGGTGCAGCGCGTGGCGCGGCTGGCGAACGGGTCGATGCGCGACGCGCTGAGCATTCTCGACCAGTTGCTGGCGGTGAGCGGAAAACGCGTGACGTCTGACGCGCTTGATGAGATTCTGCCGCCGGCGCAGGATGAGCGCGTATTCGGGCTATTGCGGTTGTGTGCGGCGGGCGACGCCGGCGCCGCGTTGCGGGCGGCGGATGAGACGCTGGCGGGTGGTCGATCGCTGGATGTGTTCTGCGCGGACATGATCGATATGGCGCGGACGCTGATGCTGATTCGCGCGTGCGGGGCGGACGCGTCGCTGGTTGATATTCCGGGGGGCGAAGAGGCGGCGTATGAATCGCTCGCGGGCGAGTTTTCGCTGTCGCAGCTAGTGCAGATGATCGCCATGCTCGAGGAGTTGCGGCGGAACGTGCGATTCAGCGCGGCGGGGCGGGCACTGGTGGACGCGGTGGTCGTGCGGCTGGCGCGGATGAAGGCATGGGGCGCGATTGAAGACCTGATCGGCGACTCGGGGTCGAACGTCGCCGCGAGCGGCGAAAAAAAAAAGGCCCGACCGAGCCCGGGGAGGGCGGGGTAGTCGAGGGGCCGCGGGGTCAG
>JAGQOO010000305.1 GCA_020427345.1 Phycisphaerales bacterium
TCGGCCTGTTCCGCGGCGCCGAGCAAGTTCTGGGCGCGTGCCTTGGCGAGCGTGTCCGCAAGTTTGGCCTGCTGCGCCTGCGCCGCGGCGCTGTCGATGGTGAGGTCGCGCAGCTTGTTGACGAGCTTATCTGCCGCTTTGGCCTGCTTCTCACGAATGTCTGACTGCATGGCTTCCAGGTGTGCGGCGACCTCGGCTCGCTCCGCGGCGATCTGGTCAAGCTCCTGGGGCGTCGCCTGACCCGCCTCAACGAGTTGGCGGACTCGCTCCGCGCGGCGATCCAGCAACTCCATTCTTTTGGCCACGCCCTGCGACATACTCGCCAGTTCCTGTTCGATCGTCGCTTCGGCCTGACTGTTGACGGCTTTGATTTGTTCGACCAGCGCCTGTTCCTTCGCCTTGGACGCCGCCAGATCCATTTCTATGTCACGCAGATGGCCTTCGGCATCGTTGACCAGCGTACTTACTCTCATCGTGTTGAGGGTCAATTGGCCGCTCTGTGCGCGAAGATCCTCAGATTGCTTGGTCAGTTCGGCGATGCGCGCCTCAATCTGCGCCACGACTTCCATTGAGTGCGCGCGCTGCGCCAGACACGTTTCGGCGTGCAGCGCGTCAAGCCGTTCGAGTTCTTCCTGCAGCCGCAAGCAGACATATCGGAGCATCTCGGGCGCTCGCGCATCCGCATAGGAGGTGATCTCAATACGCATCAGCGTCGGCTGGCCGGGGGCCCGAGGCGTGTTTCCTATGTTCTCAACTCCCAAACCGTATGCCTCGCGCACGTCGAGGTCATCCGGCGCCAACAGGATGTCGCGCGCCGCCCGGGGCGCTACGCCATCGCTCTGAATGATCGCTTCGAGCAGGTCTTCCGTAATCGGCATTCGATCGGAGTCTACCCAGATCGCCACGACGCAAGACGCAGTGCCCGACTGGATCGGCTCCGCTTTTTGTGCCAGCGCCACTTGAGCGAGTACGAGCACGATTCCTGCAACCGAAATCACACGCTTCATCACATCAGCTCCTTGTTCTCGCCGATGAACAGTTCGCGTTAGACGCCGTGACGCTCCGTCAGGCGCCGATCCGCCAACGTCGCCCATGCGGTGCCGGGGAATAGCTGCTGAACGTCACGCCACACCGCCGCCGCCGCCTCGCACTCCCGATACTCAAAACACAATCGATCGCCTTTTTCGACGAGGGTTCGGGCCGCCGCATCCGTCGATCGGCGTGTTTCCAGCGCCACCTCCACACGCGCCCTTGCGATCGCGTTGGCCACAATCGTCTCTGCGCTGACGCGCGGCAACTCACTGTCCCGCAGTCGAGCGAGTTCCGCGTCGATCTGCGCGATTTCCGCCCGCAGGCGGGTGATGTCGTCGACCGAAAGCGCGGGTCGGGCCTCCGGCGCCGCCACGACGCGGGGCGTGTCTTGGCGAATCTGCGAGACGCTCGGCGTCAGCAGCGCCGCCACCGCGATCGCCGCCGCCAACCCCGACAGCGCGAGTCGGCTTTGACGGCGCGCCTGCTCGTTTGCCGCGCGCCGCCGAACGCGCTCGGCGAGTTGGGCGCGTCCGGTCGGCGGCGACACGTCGGCGGCTCGCAGAAGTTGTATTAGTTTGCTTTCGTTCACAGCGCTGCTTCCATACTGCCGAGTTGATCACGCATTCGCCGCCGGGCTCGGGAAAGCCGCGCTTCAACCGTGTTGTTGGCGACTCCCAACAAGGCGGCGATGTCCGTCACGCGCATTTCCTCGAGGTACCGCAACACGATGACCTCGCGATCCTGTGGTTTCAGTTTTCGGATCGCCTGGCGGACCGGCTCGAACGCTTCTTCGCGCTCGGTCTCAGTGGACGATGGCGCGACGATCCGCCGCTCATCGCTCGCGCCGCTGAACCAGCTCATCCACAAGCGCTTCCGTCGCATCCGCGCTCGGCATGCGTTAATCGTCACGCGCGCCAGCCACGCCGCCGTTCGGTCTTCGTCGCCTTCTGGGGCCTTTTGCCAGGCGGCGACGAACACGTCCTGCACCACGTCGTCAACATCTCCCTGCCAACCGAGCAGGCGAAACGCCAGTCGCCGGACGCGTGGTTCGTGCGCGGCGATCAGCGCGGCAAGCGGATCAGACGCCGTGCGCCCAAGCGCGTCCGGCGCCGGCGACGGCTCTCGCGCAACCATGTCGGCGCCGACCATGCACACAACTTATATGCGCGAATCGAAAGAAGCTGACAGGCGGCCCGCACAAAATCGGCGCCTATTCCACGACATGCCAATAACCGCTTAGAATCCATGAATCGGTGAGCACACCGTAACCCCAATTGAGCAAACACCTTGGCCCGCGACTTCGCCGTGATTTTCGACATGGACGGCGTTCTGATCGATTCCGAACGCCATTGGCCGCCGCTGGAAGCGGGTCTGATGCCGCTTCTGGTATCCGACTGGACCGCCGCAGATCAACTCGAACTCGTTGGAATGAGTCCGCATGATCTGTTCGAAAAGCTGGCCGATCGCCCCGGCTTTTCGCTGGACAAGGCGACGTTTCTGGAGCGGTATGTCGAGGTTGGGCGGCCGATCTACGAAGAGCGATGCGATCTCGCCCCGGGGGCGGCCGCGTTGCTCGAGGCGACGCGCGCCGCGTTCGTGCCGACGGCGCTGGCTTCCTCATCGCCGCGCGCCTGGATCGAAATGGCCATCCACCGATTTGGCCTTCAGCCCCTGTTCGGGGCGATCGTCAGCGGCGACGATGTCAGGCGCGGCAAGCCGGCGCCGGACATCTTCCTCCACGTTGCTGCCCGCGAGGGCGTTGAGCCGGCCTCGTGCCTGGTGGTCGAGGACAGCATGCCCGGGGTCCAGGCGGCGCTGAACGCAGGCATGCCGGTGGTGCGTTATGTCGGCGGCAGCCATTTCGGGCCTGGGCGACCCGCGGCGGCGGACAACTGCCCGGCTTTTGACAAGTGGCCCGATTTCTTCGACATGATACCGTCGCTGGAAAAGGAAACGACCGGAAGTGCGCGCCATGGCGAGCAAGGCTGAGAACGAAGCGAGCAGGCTGGACGACGCGGCGCGCGCCGGCTGGCTTTATTATGTTGCCGGCAACACGCAGGACGAGATCGCGCGCAAGCTCGGCGTTTCACGCCAGTCGGCGCAGCGAC
>JAGQOO010000306.1 GCA_020427345.1 Phycisphaerales bacterium
GCTTCGGAGCGACGCCGATCCACGAATCCCAATCGAGATTGGGTGGCACGGGATTCGTCTCCTCCGGCGCGCCCATGCCCTGCGGCCAGACCGGACGATCGGTCCACGTATGGGTTTCGAGCACATCGCCGATGAACCCGCCGCGAATCCACTCGTACGTGATGCGGTTGCCTTCGTTAGCGTGGCCCTGATTGCCCATCTGTGTGACGACCGGATACGTCTGGGCCGCCTTGGCCAGTTCGCGCGCTTCCCATACCGTGTGGGTCAGCGGCTTTTGCGTGTAGACGTGCTTGCCGAGTTTCATCGCCATCAGCGTGGCCGGATAGTGATGATGATCGGGCGTGCCGACCATGACCGCGTCGAAGTTCTTCGCCTCGCGCTCGAACATCTTGCGATAATCCTGATATCGCGTCGCGCCCGGCCAGAACTCGACGGCCTTGCCCATGCGATCGGTATCGACGTCACAGAAGCACGGGCAAGTGATGCCGAGTTCGCGCGTCTTTTCGAGGTGATAGTTGCCGATGCCGTTCGTGCCGATGTAGGCGATCCGCAACCGCTCGATTTTCGGCGTGTAAATCGGCGCGCGGCGCGTGACCGTCACCCGGCTGTCGCGCGGGGCGCAGGCGACCGACCCCAGCAGTGTGGCTGCGGCCCCGCTGGCGGCTGCGGCCTTCAGAAAATCGCGGCGCGTGGACTGCTCTTCTTGTGGCATGGTCGTGGTCCTTCCCAATCGCGGGGTAAGGTGCTGGAACTGCGAAGCGCGTACTGTAACGGCGCGGCGGCTCCCTGCCAGCCGCCGCCGACTCGTTGACCGCCAACCCCGGGGCTGGCAAAATACGGGGCTCAGCCGAAGTGGCGGAATTGGCAGACGCGCGGGATTCAAAATCCCGTTCCCGCAAGGGAGTGTGGGTTCGATTCCCACCTTCGGCAGTCTTCTCACTGATCGCACAAAGCCGTCGGGTTTTGTGACGGACTCCCGGGCGGGCTTAGAATACTGCGTGGAGGCTTCCGCAGGTCCGCGCGGAGAAGTCGCATTCCAACGCTCGCCAGGAGCCAGACCCGATGCGCTCAACTCGGCTGATCGGCGCCTTACTCGTATTCGCCGGCGTATCAGGCGCCGTCGCGAATGCCCAAATCAAATGGGGCACGGACGCGAAAGCCGGCATCGACCAGGCCAAGACCCAGCTCAAGCCGCTGATGTTTTATGTGCTGGGGCGGACGGCCGATCGCGACCGCGACATCGAGCGCGATCAGATTCGCGCGTTTCAGGATCCGCGCGTCATCGAAATGGCGAAGAAGTTCATCACGGTGCGCATGTCGCGCAGCGTGCATCGCGATCTGCTGCGCGATTGGGGTGTGCCGGATCGCGCCACGATGTGGGTCGTATTCGCCGACGGACAAGGGCGACTCCTCGGAGACCCGCTTGGCGCGACCGGCGTCGCCGTCGCCGATTCGCTGGCGCAGCGTATGGCGCTGTCGTTTCAGGCGTTCAGGCGAACGCTGTTCGATGAGGTCCTGCGCGAGAAGCTCACGAACGCCGAAACGAGCGAAGCAGATATCCGCACAGCGCTGGGGCTTGTCGAGGAAGACACGATCACCGTCGCGGACGAGATAATCGTCGAGCTGCTGAAGCGCGAGAAGCTGGAAGACGCCACGCGCGCCAAGGCAGTTAGCGCTCTCGCCAAGCTATCAAGCAAACCCGCCGTCGAAGAGCTGTTCCGGCTCGCGCTTGCCAAAGACGCGGCCGCGACCGAGCGACTCGGCAAAATCACCCCAACCGGCGCCGAATATCTGCTTCCCGAACTCGAAGGCGGGAAGGCCGCCGAACGGATCGTCGCGTACACTGCGGTTGTGGCTTCCTGCAAGATCAAGAGCCGCAAGCCGGAGGAGTTCTGGACGTCCCAGCCGGCCAAAACGCAGGAAGCGGAAATCGAACGCGTCAGCAAGGCCGTCAAGAAAGCCGCCGAAAACTGGCGGGATCACTATGAACCGTATTATTGATCTGCGCAGCGACACCGTTACCAAGCCCGGCGCCGCAATGCGCCGCGCCATCGCCGAGGCCGAAGTGGGCGATGACGTGCTCGGCGACGACCCGACCGTCAAGCGGCTGGAGCGGCGCTGCGCCGAATTGTTCGGCAAGCAGGCCGCCGTTTTCGTCCCGACCGGCACCATGGCCAACGCCGTTTCGATTCGCTCCGTCTGCGAACCCGGCGACGAAGTCGTCTGCGACGACACCACGCACAGCTACAACTACGAAACGGCCGCGCCGGCCGCATTGTGCGGCGTCAGCCTGCGCCTCATTGACGGCGAGCGCGGCATATACACCGGCGATGACGTGCGCCGCGGCGTTCGCGCGGACTCGATTCACTTTCCCCACTCGCGCATGTGCATCATCGAAAACACCAACAACCGTGGCGGCGGCGCCATCTGGCCGATCGAGAACATCACTAGCGTGCGAAATGCGTGCGACGAGCACAAACTGTGGCTGCATCTCGACGGCGCGCGGCTGATGAACGCCTGCGTCGCAACCGGCAAGAAACCAACCGACTTCACGAAGTACTTCGACAGCCTGTCGATGTGCTTTTCAAAAGGCCTCGGGGCGCCCGTCGGCTCGATCGTCGCCGGCTCCGCCGATTTCATCACGCGTTGCCGGCGCTTCCGCAAGATGTTCGGCGGCGTGATGCGCCAATCCGGCATTCTGGCGGCAGCCGCGCTGTACGGATTGGATCACAATGTCGAGCGTTTGGCGGAGGATCACGCCAACGCGCGGCTGTTGGCGGACGCGATCGCCGACCTCGACGGCATCGACCTTGACCCCGCGACCGTGCAGACGAATATCGTCATATTCCGAGTCGATCCGAAACGCGCCTCGGCGGCGGATTTCGCGGCGCGTCTCGGCGAGGGCGGTGTGCGCGTCATTCCAACCGGGCCGGACACGATCCGCGCCGTCACCCATCTCGACGTGTCCCGCGACGACATCGAAGCCGCGATCACCGTCTTTCGCGAGGCCTGTGCCGGCGTCGCCGCGTAAGTGCGGTTTCCGCGCCTGCACGCCTGGCCGCGCGACAGCAAAGCCGCGGTCGCCTTACAGCGCGAACTCGCTGATCGAATACAGCT
>JAGQOO010000307.1 GCA_020427345.1 Phycisphaerales bacterium
ATTTGTTCTACTACATGTCCGTCCCCCACCCTTCGCTTCGCTCAGGATGGGGCACCCGCTGACGCTTTGGGAAGGCACGGCGCCCCGTCGCCCATCACGACCAGCCCAGCCGCCAAATCCTTGACTCCACAAGACTTAGTGGCTAAGTAAACATCAGTAACCGGGTAGCGTGACGGGCCGGATCGGGCCCTCCCTCTCCGTTGACTCTGGAAGGCTGATGCGCGATTTGTCGCCGAGCCTCGCGGAGGCGCCCGCCGCCTTGAACATCCCGCCGACCATCGCCACAACGCCGCTTCCGATACGCCCCATCCCGGTTGCGCGCCTGTGGGGCGGCGCCCCCCCACCCGATGTCCCCGCAATCGCCGCGATCGCCAGAACCGGCGCGGCGGTCGGCGAATTGTGGAAACTGGCGTCGATTGGCGAAGTGGATTCAATAATCGCCGCCGGGCCGCTCGCCGGAATCGGTCTGCGCGACGTTGTCGACGCGCATCGCGAGGCTGTTCTCGGCGCGGCGCAGCCTGTCGATGGCCGCTTCCCGCTGCTGATCAAACTGCTCAACGCCGCGCGGCCGATCAGCGCGCAGGCCCACCCGTGCCCGCGCCAGGACCGCTCGCCCGACGGCGCGGTCAAGCATGAGGCGTGGGTCATTGTGCATGCGGAACCTGGCGCGGAAGTGCTCATCGGCCTGAAACCCGGCGTCACGCGCGACGACCTCGCGACGGCGATCGGCACACACCGCGTCTGCGACCTGATGCGCGTACACCCCGCGCGAGCGGGCGATTGCTACTACCTGCCCAGCGGTGTGCCGCACGCGGTCGGCGCCGGCGTAGTGATCTACGAAGCCCAGACGCCGTCGGACGTTACATACCGCATGTATGACTGGGATCGCGTGGACGCGAGCGGCAATCCGCGCGAACTCCATGCCGCTGCCGCGCTGGCGAACGTCCGCTTCGATTGCGGCGACGGCGTTTTTCGCCAGACGCCACGCGTCGTCAACGATATCGAAGTCTCGCTGTGCCGCGGCGACGCGTTTTCGGTGTCGCGGCTGACGTTCCCGGCCGGCGAGCGGCGCCATGAATTGCCGACGCCGTTTCCGCGCGTCTGGACCGTCATCACCGGCGTTGCGACACTGGAATCAGACGGCTCACGGCCCGGCTATGAAGCGCGCCCCGGTGATACAATTCTGCTGCCGGCGGCGCTTGATGCGGTTACGCTGCGCGTGACGTCGGACCTGACCGTGTTGCAGACGATTCCCCGGTAACGGAGGCGAGGCCCATGTCCGCTCATTTCGCCGTCATCATGGCCGGCGGTTCCGGCACGCGCCTCTGGCCGCTCAGCCGACGACGACGACCGAAGCAGTTGCTCGCGCTCGTCGATGGGCGATCGCTGCTGCGCCACGCGCTCGATCGGATCGCGCCGCTGTTCACGCCTGAAAACACGTTTATCGTCGCCGGCGAAGAACACCGCGACCTGATCACCGCCGAAGCGAGCGAACTCCCGGCGGCCAACTTCATCGGCGAGCCTGTCGGACGCAACACCGCCAACGCGATCGGCCTCGCCGCGCACGTGCTTTACCGGCGCGATCCCGACGCGGTGATGGCGGTCTTCTCCGCCGACCATGTGATCGAGCCTATGGACGTGTTTCAAACCGCGATCCGCGTCGGCATGAAGGCCGCCGTCCGCGATGAGACGCCGCTCGTCACATTCGGCATTCGCCCAACCGCGCCGCATACCGGATACGGCTATCTGCGCTGCGGCGATGCGATCGGCGGCGGCGCGTTTCGCGTTCGCGCATTTGTCGAAAAGCCGAACCTCGAAACGGCGGAGCGTTATCTCGCCAAGGGCGAGTATCTCTGGAACGCCGGCATTTTTTGCTGGCGCATATCCGCGATCCTGAACGAACTGCGCCGTTACGCGCCGGAGAATTGCGCGGCGCTGGAGACAATCACCAAGAACTGGGGCGATCCGGCCGCTTCCGCGGAGATTCGCGCCCAATTCGCCCAGTTGAAGAGCGTTTCCATCGACTACGCCGTCATGGAGCACGCAAAGAGCGTGGCGGTTGTGCCGATGGAGTGTCAGTGGCGCGACATCGGTTCGTGGAGCGCCCTGTCGGCGGACTGCGCGGCGGATGACGCCGGCAATATGCGTATCGGCGCGAACATTGTCGGAATGGAGAGTCACAACAACTTGATAGTGTCCGACGGCGCGAGCGAGCGCCTTGTGTTGCTGATCGGCGTGAATGATCTGGTGGTGGTCGATACGCCCGACGCGACGCTGATCTGCCGGCGCGATCTGGAACAGCGCGTGCGCGATGGGTTGAAACTCGTGCAGGAGCGCGTTGGCGACGAATACGACTGACCGCGCGCAGCGCCTGGACGTTGACCGCTCAATGGCTGAGTCCGAAACACAAACACCGCAAACACGCCGGGCCTGGCTCGCTCCGGCAATTCTGATCGCCCTGCTCGTCGCGGGCGGCGCCGCGTACGCCATATTTGCGCCGGCGATCATCGAATCCGCCTATCGCGGCGAATCACTCGACTTTCTCAACAACACGATCGCACGCCTACGTGATGCGCAGCCCCATGCGCGTGACTTGGCGTTCTTTCAGACACGCGGGCGTATCCTCGCGACGCGCGCGGGAATGCTGCTGTGCGTCGCGTTCGGCTTCGCGCTGCTTTGGCGCCATCGCGTGGCGGCCATCGCGCATTTCCGGCGGTTGTTCAACGAGCCTGCGGACCCGCTCAATCTCGCTTTCACGCGTATTGTCGTATTCGCAACACTGCTGATCTTCACGTGGGAACTGGACGCGGTCACGTTCGCGCGGTTGCCCGATGCGCTTGAAGTCGCACCGAGTGGGATTGGCCCGCTGATCATGGCGCTGCCGCATGATCCGAATGTCGTCGGCTGGCTCGTTCTGGCGCTGCGCGTGGCGTGCGGCCTGGTCATTGTCGGTCTATTCACCCGCCCCGCCGCAATCATCAGCGCCATTCTCAGCCTGTACGTGCTCGGCCTTCCGCAGGTTTTCGGCAAAGTCAATCACTATCACCACCTGTTGTGGTTCGCGACATTGCTCGCCGCGAGCCGCTGCGCGGACACGCT
>JAGQOO010000308.1 GCA_020427345.1 Phycisphaerales bacterium
CTCAAGTGGGAGGAGGAGCGAGACGCGTCGAAGCGATTGCGAGGGGTTCATCTGCAAGCCGGACGAGGCGAAGATGAACGGGGCAATCCGGGGTGCATCGCGAACGTCGTGAGTGAGGTCATGAGCGAGCTTGTGACCGTGAAAGCGGCTGCGTGACAAAAATATCTTTCACTACATAAGCGGGCGAAATGGCACTACTTAGGGCCAAATTTGTTCCGTCTGGCGGTCCAGAAAAATTGCTGTAAGTTGTTTTCTGATAGCCGTTTGTGAAGATGTTGTATGTTGTGAAAATCGAGCTTTGACGTTTTGGGAAGCTGGCATTCTACCACTGAATTACGCCCGCAAACGGCGAAATCGCCGATATCACGCCATTATCGAAGGTTACGCCTTCCGGTCAAGCCTCCTCTCGGGCGGATTTCAGGCAACTGGCAACGGTTTCAGGCAGTACGTGACAACCGAACCGCCAGGTTACTGCCAGGTTTCCAGCCGAGGAAACCGCTCTAACTGATTCCGTCCTGGCCGCGCCTGCCCATCAACGACTTTGTATTCAGGGATGACGTGCCGCGCGCCGTCTCGGCGCATGTCGACGGCATCATGGAAGCACTGGTGAAAATCTACGACGCTGATCGTGTCGCGGAAGAACTCATTGGCGAGTGCTGTTTCGGGAACGTGCCGCGGCCGTAGAAGAGAACTCCACTGCGAGGCGCTCTCGGGCACACGCCGGGCCAAGGCCGGCTTCCTGCCGTGGTGGCTTTTTTGCGACCTCACTTGCGGTATCAACGGATCTATCCTGCCCCTCACTATCCGGCACGCTTCACGCTCACTGCGGCGGCTGACAACGGGCGACTTGAAACATCTCGATCTGGCCCCTTCATTGGACGTTACCGCCCGGACCGGCGCGTCGACCACTCGTCGATGACATGCCCCTCGGCGTCCTGTTGGCTCAGGCGGAGTTCGTGGCCGTCTATATCGATGAGCGTGAAGCTGTGGGCGGTGTTGTGCCATTTCGCGAGCCAAGCCGGCCATTGCTCCTCCGGGGCCGAATCGTAAAGACGTCCGCCGCCGGCGCCGGAGATGATGTATGTCACGCCGTCGGTCGCGGGTGTTTCGCCGCGCATCGGCAGTGTGCGCAGGTACATGTGCTCGTGGCCGCTGAATACGATATCGACGCCCGCCGCCTCGATAGCGGGAATCAGCGCGCGGCGAATCTTCAGGGAGTTCTGGTTCGGGTGAGTGCCCCATGTTGTGAACGGGGCGTGGTGAAACACGACGAAGCGCCATTGATCCGGCGAGCAGGTCATGAACACGTTCGACAGCCACGGCGCGACGCGCTTTTCGAGCGTCTCCTCGTCGACGTTGCTGTCCAGCACGACGAACCGCACGGGCCCGAAGTCAAACCAATAGTTGTGCTTCGGCGGCAAGTCATCGGGACCATTCAGCGGCACGTCAAACACGTCGTCGTACGCGGCGCCGACCTTGTCGCTGACGTCGTGGTTGCCAAGACACGGCCAGAAGCTCGTGCCCGCGAGCAGCGGCGCGTAGGGCAGAAAAAACTTGCGACGATAGTCGCCGCGGGCGCCGTCCGGGTAAACGATGTCGCCGGTATGCACGACCAGGTCGGGATCGCTCATGGCCATGCGGCGGCCGAGGGCGTACTGCGCGGGTGTACCCTCGCCGCTATCGCCGAAGACCAGTACGCGCAGCGGGGAATCTCCCGATGGGGCGGGGCGGACTGTTCCGGTTGCGAGTTCACGATCACCGGCACGAATGTGATATGTGACGCCGGCAAGCGGAATGTCGCCGATTCGGGCGACGCGACGCCGACCGTGGGACTCGATCTCGACCGACGGCGCTTCATCGCCGTCCGCGGCGTCGATGTCGATGCGGCAATCATCATCGCGCGAGAGGAACCAGACGATCTTCGCCGAGGCGCCGCCGACGTTCTGAATGAGCGGGCCTTCGGCGACACTGAGGGGCAGTATCCAAGGCGCCGCCAGGGACAGCGCAAACCCCACAAGCACGAGAATTGCGGCGTTTCGGAGAACACGCAAGCGCCCCCGACGCCAATGCGCGCCGCTCGATGGGGCTATGTCCGCGGAATCACCGTCGCCGAAGTCCGGCTCGTCGTCGTCGAATGGCGGCGGTGTGGATTCGCTGTCGCTCAATCCGCTTACAGCGTCGCAGGGTCCGGAGCGTCGGGGTCGATTCCCAGCTCGTCCAGTGCGATCTTCAGCTTGTCCGATTCGAATCGGCCCACTTGCGCGAGCTCAACCAACGCGTTGTAGGCGATGTGCGCCGCGTCAATCTCGAAGAAGCGACGCAGGTCCTCGCGCCCGTCGCTGCGACCAAAGCCGCTCGTGCCCAGCGGACAAAGCCCGGCCGGCGTCCAGCGATCCAGCCGATGGGCGATCGCCTTCAAGTAGTCCGTCACCGCTACAACCGGCCACGGCTCGTTCTCAAGCTGCTGCGCGATGTAGGGCTTGCGCGGCGTCTCATCGGGATGCAGACGGTTCCACCGATCGCAGCGCAGCGCGTCGCGATACAACTCGTTGTAGCTCGTCACGCTCCACACGTCGGCGGCGACATCGTACTTGTCGTAAAGGGTCTTTTGCGCTCGCAACGCTTCGTTGAGCAGCGGACCGCTGCCGAACAGGTGCACGCGCGGTTTGTCTTCGGGATTGTCGCATTCGCGCAGTTTGTACATACCGCGCAGGATGCCGTCTTCACACCCCTCCCGCATCGCCGGCATCTGATATTGCTCGTTGTACGCCGTAATGTAGTAAAACACATTCTCGCGTTCCTGGTACATTCGGCGGATGCCGTCGCGAATGATCACGGCGAACTCGTACGCGTACGCCGGATCGTACGAAACGCAGGTCGGCACGGTACTGGCGTTCAGGTGGCTGTGGCCATCCTGGTGCTGCAGGCCTTCGCCCGCGAGCGTTGTGCGACCGGCGGTCGCGCCGACGAGAAATCCCTTCGCCCGACTGTCCGCGGCGGCCCAGATGCTGTCGCCGACGCGCTGGAAGCCGAACATCGAATAGAACGTGAAGAACGGGATCGTGTTGATACCA
>JAGQOO010000309.1 GCA_020427345.1 Phycisphaerales bacterium
GTCGCGTTCGCAATGCGAAGGTCGAGGGTTCGAATCCCTTCGTCTCCAATCCCGATTCTTGCTTCACCAGCCGCCTAATTGGCGCATGACTCCCCGAATACCGCCAGAAACGCGCCGAGGTCGCCTAGATCGACGTCGTTATCCGCGTCCATGTCCGCCGCGATTGCCGGTCCGGTTTCGCCGAACTGGCTGAGGATGAGCGCGAGGTCGCCAAGGTTGACGATGTCGTCGCCGTTGAAGTCGCCGGTGCAGCGGCCGGGTTCGTGCCACAGCAATAGTAGGGTGGCGCTGGGGATGGTCAGGGAGGTCGATTGCGCGAAGCCGTCTTGAGCAATTGCGTCAACGGTGAGCATGCCGGTTGAGCCGTCGCCGCCGCCGAAGTAGCGGGTTTCGTCGCTGTTCATGGCGACGCGCCAGCGGCCGTCGCGCGGCAGGCCGATTCGATGCTCGCGGCTTTGGCCGCTGAAGTTCGCTACGACGACAAACGACTCGCCGCCATCCTCCCAACGCTCAAAGGCGAAGATGTTGCGGGCATCGTTGATGTGATACGCGTCGGCCGAGCCGGTCGTGAACAGCGCGGGGCGCGAAGAGCGCAGGTGGATCAGATCGCGATAGAAATCGAACACGCCGCGATACGTCGTCTTGTGGCTCCAGTCGATCTTGAAGTACTGCCAGCCGTTGTCCTCCAGCCACTCCGAACCGTGCAGAATCGCCGGCACGCCGCGCGCGAGCAGCGTGACCGCGTGCGCGAGCTTTGTGCGGCCGACCGCAAGCGGACTGTCGTGCGGAGCGGTCGAGTCAAGCGCCACGACGGCGCGCTGGTTGCCATTCAACGGCCATGCGTCATCATGCAACTCGAAATAGTTGAAGACGCGCAATCCCTGCAATTCGCCGCTCATCTTGGCCGCGGCCTCGGCGACGGGACGGGCGCTGATGCCGGCGAGCGTTGCCCCGCGCACGGCGTCCTTGTACGCCGTGTGATACTGCGTGTGAAAGCCGAGACCGCCGTCGCTGGTGGAGCGCGTAAACCACGGGTCGTCGCCGAACACTTCGGCGATGATCAACTTGTCCGAATAGCGGCGTTTGACGAGATCGTTCAGCGTGCGCATCAGTTCGTTGCTGGCGTCCGGCTGCGGGCCCCAGGAGAACGCGGACAACGCGTCGACGCGCAGCCCGTCGATGCGATACTCCTCGAACAGCATCAGGATCGCTTCCATCACGATCTCGCGGACACGATCGCGATCGAGATCCAACTGCGGGCCCCACGGCGTCGACGCCGGCGGCGAGTCGAAGAAAATGTTGTCGGCGGCGGTGGGGCCGGTGAAGTTGCTGAGATCGTGGTTGCGGCTGTCGAAGTGGTTGTAAACGACATCAAGCACGACCGCGATACCGCGCGCGTGCAGCGCGTCCACCATCTCCTGAAATTCCTCCGGCGTTCCCATCGCAGCTTCGATTGCGGCAATGCTCAACGGGTTGTAGCCACCGGACGACGCGCCGGGCCATTCGATGACCGGATTCAAATACGCCACATTGACGCCGAGTTCGGCAAGATGATCGACACGCGCGGTGAGGTCGACAAACCGAGACGGCGTCGGCGCCGAGCCGAACGGGTCGTTCAGGCCGGCGAACGTGCCGATGTGCAGTTCGTAACAAACCATCGCCTTTTTCGGCGGCGGCGTGAATGTGCCACTGGTCCAGACGTACGCGGACGGGTCGACGACAACGCTGTTGTTTGAGCTTGATGTCAGAATCCGTCGGCCGAGCGGGTCGGATTTCCATGTGTTCGTCGCGTCGAAGTAGAACCGGTATGCGTCGCCGGCATTTGCCTCGGGAACGAGCGCGATGAAGTCCTCGCCCAAACGCGTCATCGGGTTGGTGAGCGACCAGTTGTTGAACGATCCGCGCACGTAGGCGGAGGGCGCGTTCGGCGCCCAGACGCGGAACACGACGCCGTCGGATGTCGGCGTTGCGCCGAGCGGCGCGTGGCTGAGCGTCACGAAATCGAGCGTGAATCGGTTCGCGGGATCGGCGTCGTCACTTGGACCGTCGGGCCCGAGATAGTCCACATCATTCCCGTCGACCATCTCGATGTCGTATTGAAGTTGATCCACATCGCGGCCGTCGAGTTCCGCTTCCCAGATCGCGTACGGTCCTCGATGGTCGACGACTGCGGCCTCGAACATGCGCGTAGCTGCGCCGGCGACAAACTGCCGCACACTCGCCGCTGTCAGGTCATTGTCGAGTGTTTGAAACCGCACACGAAACGGCTCGGTTCGCAGAGGCACTGTCGGCAGGCGATCGTGTGCCCCGATGTGCGAGACGCCGCGCCATTCGATGCGATGATCCGGCTCGGCCGCGCTGGCGGAGAGCGTTGACATCGAGACCACAAGTCCAGTCACACAGCGCCTGATTTGCATGAAAGCTCCGATTTGCGCGCGGTCAGCGACGCGATCTGCACCGCCTCCTCGAATGATATCGTAGACGCGGCAAAATCCCGACGCGGATTCGGAGCAAACGCCAGTTTTGGAGTGGCGCTGCCCGGTTCAACGCCTACTATGCGCATGCCGCGAAGATCACTTTAACTGTGATCGGCCGGGGAGGCAGGGTATGGCGGACGTGCGATTTCTGGGCGTGCGGATTCCCGAGTTGGACCTCGTGGACGATGAGGCCGAGCGCAAAGCGCTCGTCAAACACGCCCTGCGTCGCCTTCACGCGCGGCCCACGCTGTGGCTGCGCATGATTGTCTTCTTCGTGCTGATCATCGGGTTTGCGGTCGTGATGTCGATCACCTTGCGCCGATGGCTTCCGGACCCGGCCTTTGTGGGCGGCGTGCTCGGCGGCGTCGGTGGCGGCGGCGTCATGTGGCTGGTCGGCTGGACGCTGCGCGAAGAAGCGCGGCGCATCATCCGCGAACAACTCCGCGCTCGCGGCGTGCCGATCTGTATCCGCTGCGGCTACGACCTGCGCGGCTCCCCGACTCCGAAGTGCCCCGAATGCGGTTTCGACAACCCGCCCGTCTGATAAGTGCGACGAGGCGTGCGGTCTCGATGATGACTGCTGGGCGCAA
>JAGQOO010000030.1 GCA_020427345.1 Phycisphaerales bacterium
CGACGATTCCGGGATCGCTCACCACGAGCGCACGCGTGCCACCAACTTCGCGAGCCATTTCGCCGATGCGGGCGAGGGTTCCATTGCCAAAGATGAGGCGGGTGCGGGGCTGGTGATCGAAGGGGGCTAGGGACATTGTTGGGCGTTTTGTAGTACCGCCTTCAGGCGGAATGTTCGGAGCGCCTAAAGGCGGGACTACGAACTCAAGCGCAGTCAATCGAGCGGCGCTTGTAGAGGAACTCGAACATGTTGCCCTCGTGCGGCTGATCCCAGCTGATCTGCCAGGTCGGAATCGCGCCGACATTTAGCCGGTCGACATTCGGCGCCGCCATCAAAGCCTGAATGAGCGGCTGATGTTCGGTGATCGCGCTGACGACCAGTGTCTGCCCGATCGCGCGCGGAATGCGCTCAACCGGGCATTCGATCACGCTGGCATACGGGAAAAGAAACTCTCGATTCGCCAACGGATGCTCCCACGCCGGCAATGTCGGCTCGATCCCATCGCCCGGCGCCGACTCGATCCACACAATCGACGGCAGCAGATACGCGACGCGCCCCTTTCGAACAAGACGCGGCGTCCCGCGCTTCTGCTCGCACAGATCGACCGCGCCCGGCGTGCGCAAACCCGCGTCAATCACCTGCGAGATACGCTCGGCGAACGCGGCATTCGCAAATGCCGCTAATTCCGCCCGCGGGTCGTCCGACGGCCGCGCCTCAGTCTTGGAAAGCCGATCGGCGAGCGCCGCGGCGATCTCGCGCCCATGCGCCGGCGTCCAAACGGCCGACGCGTTGATGCAGCTGCGCCCGCTGTTCGCCGCGATGCTTGAGGCGATCAGGTCGATATGCGATTCCCACTGTTCCGCCGCGTCCGGCCCGAGCACGACTTTGCTGAACCCGGGGCCGTGAATCTCAATCCGCGGGTCGTGCGCGTAGCGCCGCGTCGTGCTTTCATCGCCGAAGATCATCGCGCGATCCGCGCAGCGCAGTATCTCGCCCGCCCCGGCATGATCGGTCGGATAGAACCCAAAGGCCTCGCGCGGCGCGCCGGCCGCCACAAACGCCGCAATCAGTCGCGCCGGCGTCCACGGCTCCTCGCGACCGGGCTTCAACACGATCGGCGCTTTCAACGCGAACGCTGGTATCCAAAGCGAATGCACGCCCGGCGAGTTACTCGGAAGCACGGCGCCAAAGACGCGCCCGGCGCGATAGAAGCTCATCATGCGCCCATCGTCGACGCCGTAGCCGCGATCGAGGATCGACAAATCGACACCGCGCGTCAGCCCGGCGATGACCGACCCGACATCCGCCATGACGCGCTGCACGCGTTTCGCGTTATTGCGGCAATACGTGACCGGCGAACCTGTCGTCGCGGACAGCAGCCGGATGTACTCGTCAAACGACTGCCGAACCGGCTCGCCGTCTTCGTCGCCGACCGGCAGGTCAGCGTCGATGAACAGTTCAGCGGCTTTTCGCGTGATTGCGATCAACTCCGCGACGGAGAATCGCTCGAGACAATCCGCCGGCCAGCGGTGGAGGTCGCGCGTGACAAGGCCGGCATTCGCCTGGCTCAGCGCGGCGACCGGCTCGCCCGTCGCGTGATGGACAATCTCAACCGTTTCCGCGCTTCGATACGGAACGCCGTGGCGGAGAATCGGAATATGGAGCATATCGCGTGTTCCAATGCTGTGCGCCGCTCACGGTCCGTCAACGAGCGCGCGAAGGTAGTGGGGCTGCGTTTATCCGTGAAGCGGAAATTGCTTGCACAGCGCCCGCACGTCCTCGCGAACGCGATTGATCGCCGTTTCTTCCCCCTCGGCCGACAGCGCCGCGTGAATCAGGTCGGCGACTTTCTTCATCTCCGCCGCTTTCATGCCGCGCGTCGTAAGCGCCGGCGTGCCGAGCCGCAAGCCGCTTGTCTGCGTGGGCGGGCGCTCGTCAAACGGAATCATGTTCTTGTTCACAATGACTCCCGCTTGTTCGAGCCACTCTTCGGCCTGCTTACCCGTGAGATCCGGGTGCGCCGCGCGGAGGTCGACGAGCATCAGGTGATTGTCCGTGCCGCCGGACACCAACCGATACCCGCGCGAAACGAGCGATTCCGCGAGCGCTTGCGCGTTTTCGACAATCTGCTGCTGATAGACCTTGAACTCCGGCCGCAGCGCCTCGCCGAACGCGACCGCCTTGGCGAGAATCGCGTGCATCAGCGGGCCGCCCTGCGTGCCGGGGAACACCCAGCGGTCGATCAGCTTCGCGTTTTCTTCGCCGCACATGATCAACCCGCCGCGCGGACCGCGCAGCGTCTTATGCGTTGTCGTCGTCGTGTAGTCGCAGACGCCGATCGGCGACGGCTGCAAGCCGACCGCGACAAGGCCGGCAATGTGCGCGATATCCGCCATGACCGCAGCGCCAACTTCCTTGCCAATCTCGGCGAACGCGCCGAAGTCCAGTGTGCGCGGATAGGCAGAGAAGCCGGCAATGATCAGCTTGGGCTTGAACTCGCGCGCCAGTCGTCGCACATCCGCCATGTCGATGCGCTCGCTGCCCTGTTGTACGCCGTACGACACGATGTTGAACAAAGTACCACTGAAATTGACCTTCAATCCGTGGCTCAGATGCCCACCATGCGCGAGATCGAGGCTCAGGATCGTGTCGCCCGGGCGCACCGTCGCCATCAGCACGGCGAGATTCGCCGAAGCGCCGGAATGCGGCTGCACATTCGCATGTGCCGCTCCGAACAACTTCTTCGCGCGATCACGCGCTAACGACTCCATCGCGTCCATCACGACGCAACCGCCGTAATAGCGCCTGCCCGGATAGCCCTCGGCGTACTTGTTCGTGAAGATCGAACCGGCGGCCTCACGCACGGCGCGCGACGCGTGGTTCTCCGACGCGATCAGCTCGAGCGTAAACTCCTGCCGCGCAGTTTCGGCGCGCACCATCTCCGCAACTTCCGGATCCGCCTCGGCAATTGACTGTGTCAGGAACTCGTCCATCACGCTTCTTTCTTCCCGCCAAGCGCCCGCCTTCATCGATATGACGAAGCGGCGCCTAAGGGTTGTTGGGATCCGCCGGGTATGCGTCCCCGCTCGTGTCAGGCGTCGCCGCGCCCGGTTCTCGATCCGGCCCCGCGGTCGCCCGCGGATCCTCCGGCGGGCGCCACTCCGTGGCCTCCGTTCGCGCGGGCGGCGGACCAAACGTGTCTTGCAGTTCTTCAAGCAATGCGCGTTCGAGACGCAGGTCGCGCCGCACGTATGTCCACAGGCGGTTTTGCTCGTTGGTGGTCGCCGCGTCACGCTGCACGGCCGTATCGCTCTGCCAGTCCGCGCCGAGGCGCGAATAGCGGTCGGGCTGAATGTACGCCCGTCGATCCGTGTCCTCGCGCTCCACGTCGACCCGCAGTGATGCGACCGCTGTTTCGCCGCGCGCGGAAACCTCAAAGTGGGCAGTCTTGCGCGTGCGCGTCGGCCCGCCATAGGCGTCGCTGATCAGCGCCGTGTCCGATCCGACAATCGCTTCCACCGGCGTCGTGTCGATGCGCCGATTGACGTGATCAACCGTGACGCGCCCGAAGTCGCGCCGCAGGATCATCTCCCCCGCCCGGAGCACCGCATCCGGCGAAGCCCCCTCAACGTCCCGAGATGTAAAGCGGGAGCCGCCGTCAACACACCCCGTAGCCGACAAGCTGATTGCGGCGAGCGCGAGTCCGAAAACAGCCCGCGCGGCGTTTCCGCGAATGGCGCTACTCACGCGAACCGCCCTGCTCGGTCGCCGAAGCCCCCTTCCGACCGCCCGCAAGCTCGTCGATCAACGCCGGCAGCTTGCGAATCATCGAGGTTGGCGGCGCCTCTACAGAGGCCTTGCGGAGATTATCAACACCGCGATCACGCATTCCGTAGTTCATTTCGATATAGCCCAGCAGGAATCGCAGGCGATAGTCCTCTTCATTCGCCAGTCGGCGCATGATATCCGCGCGGCGCATATCGACAATCTCGCCGCCACCCAGCAACGCCGCCAGATCGCTCTGGAACTTGGTCAGGGCCGGGAATCGCTCATAGCCGCGCGCCAGGAAGGTCGCCGCCGACAGGTATTCGCCCGCCGCCAGCAGCGCATGCGCCTTGCCAATGATCGGAAGGGGATTGAGCGGGTCGATCTGCGCGGCGCGCTCATACCGCCCCGCGGCGTCATAGTAGCGTCCCAGCTCCATCAGGCTCTCCGCCTTTGCGAGCTCATCATTTAGCGGCGTCTGGGCCGGCGCAACAAAACTCCGCAGCGGCGCGCTAAGCACGCGGTCCAAAAACTGCTGGGAATCCGCCGTCGCCACTTCCATCTGCTCCGGCGTCAGGTTCTCTGCCCCACTGGCGTAGCCGCGGAAATCCTGGAACCACTGCGCGTCCGGGCTCGCGTCCAGTTCCGTCGCCAGCCGCATGTCTGTGAACAGGTCATACCCCGGCAGCAGGCTCGGATCGACCGTGTGCGTCTTCAACGGGTCAACATCGGTCTCGGTCGGCTCCGTCGTCTCCGAGTACACCCGCACACGGTCCGGGTTGATCAGCGCGTCTACGTTGTTCTGCAGCACAAAGTCCAGCGGACTGGCCTGCGGCGACGTGATGTTCAGTCCCTCTTCCCGGAATGACAGCGGCGCATACGGCGTTGGAGGCGCCGGGGAGCCGCGCTGCGAGCGAATGCGATTGGTTACTCGCTCCGCGAACGACGCCGAATCACTCAATCCCGTCAGGTCGACGTCGAAAACCCGCGCCGGACCTGGCAGATTCGCCCGGTCCACGCCGAATATCGCGCTGTACCGCTCGTCCGGCTGAATCGTCGGCTTGTTGATCGAACCGCGAAACACGTCTTCCGGCGTCTGCGGCTCGCCGCGCAATCGGAAGTCGATCGGTCGCGCGGCGTCCAGCAATCCCGGCAGGTCGCGGCGCGGAGAAGGCGCAACCGTGCCGAAGCTCGTTGTCCCAAGTGATTGAGGGCGTCCGTAATTGTAGGTCAAAGCGTTGGCGCTCGGCGCCGTGCGCGAGGGGTCGTAGAACAACTCCGGCGTCAGCCCTTGTCCCGGCCGATAGGCGTCGAGCACGCTGGTTGAGTCGCGCCGGAAGTTTGAGAGAAGCCCCGACCCCACACCCGCCCGGAACGCCGTCGGGTCGGAAATCGGCGAAACCCCTTGGAACGCGAACCCGCGACCTATGTTTCCGGAGGCGATCGAGTTGCCGATGAGCAGAGGCGAAGCCGGACGGTAGGTCCCGACGTTGTAGCGCCCCCCGATCAGCCCCGGATTAGCGTCAAAGAGCCGCCCATCACCCGGCAACCTTGATTGCGCGAGACCAGACGAGGCCGCAACAACCAAACCAGCCAATCCCGCGACGCGGATGGCATTCGACATGGCGAGAACTCCCGAATAGCCCGACTCCGACCCGCTATTCTATCGGATTCGGACAGGGGATTCTCGGGGTTTGCTGGCCCCAAACTAGTCGCAGTTCACGACAAACGCCTGCGGGACAATTGTGACGCTATCCGGCAGGCAGCCGGCCACGGCGGTGGAGTAGTTTTCCGCGCCCCCCTCCCACGTCGATACGTCGCTCGCGTTCAGGCAGTCGATCAGATCGTCGGCCTCATCGGCGCCCGGCAGCTGACTTGATCGCGAGGCCACCGCCAGAATCAGCACCTGCTGCACCGGCGGTGTGCCGGTCACATGGCGATTGATGGGCGGCGCATCGCCCGGCTCAGCCTGCACCACGACATCGCCATTGTCCCAGCGGTGAAGTTCCCACTCCATGCACCCGCACTCTTCCCGCCACGCGCGGAAAACCGCCATCAGCACGCACTCTTCACGCGCCGTCGGGCAGAACTGATCCACTCGTTCGTCGCACGGCTGAACCCCGGGCAGATACGTCAGTTGCACAGGGCTGATCGCCCCCATACTCGCCTGAGCCGGTCCGACGACGCCGACCAACTCCGGCGCCTCCGGAGCGGCTACGCGATTCGCGGGTCGCATAAGCAACATCAACGCGACCGCCGCCGCCACCGCGCCGGTTTGCACAACGGCATGGAGCACGCGACGGCCATTCCCACGACGCCGCTGCCCGCGCCACGCGGCAAGCCGGCCGGAGCAAATCGCACAGGCGCGAAAATGCGCGCTCTCAGCGGCCGTCGCGCCACGTTCCGCGGTCGCAATCCAGCGCAGCCGGGTCATCGAGAGGCACGCCTCGCGCTGATCCACGATTGGAGCCCAGTTCTCCAGGCGCTCCGCCTCGTTCGCGTCGGCTATCAGTTGCAGCAGTCGCTTCTCATTCATCGCAGGCCCTCACCCGGTTATTCACGCGCGTCCCCCGGGCGCTCAGTCCAACCCGCCGCTATCCTCACCCGCGCCGCCGAATCCCAACCCCCCCAAACGGCGACGGAGCTTGGCCAGAGCGCTTTTTTTTCGGGCGTTGATCGTGCTTGCCGCGACCCCCTGCTGCGTCGCGATCGCTCGTTCGGAGGTATTCTGCGATAGCGCTTCGAGGATCTCGCGCTCGTCCGGCGTAAGCCCGCTGGTGGCCAGGGCGTCGCGCAAGGCGTCAATCAACTCGGCGTGATGAAGGTCAGCCGCCAGGGTGTCGGCGCCTGCGAGCGCGTCCGACTCCAACTCCGCGCCCCGACGGAGTCGCTCTGAGCGCAAATGCTGCTGAAACATGCGGTAGCTGACGGCATAAACAAACGTTGAGATCGCCGCCCGACTGGGATCGTAACGGCCCTCGTTGAGCGCCTGCCAGACGGCGACCCACGCCCGCTGGGCGAGTTCTTCGACGATGTCGGCCGAGTTCAGGCGCCGCGAAAGAAACGCGCGGACTCCGCCCGACAGGCGATCATGAATCCTCTCGAACGCGGCTTCATCGCCGTCAATCGCTGCCGCCACAAGTGACGCCAACGTCTCTCTGCTACGGGACTTGGGCGAATCCGACGCCAACGCTGCCTCCTCAATCAGCGAATGGCGGCGGAGTATAGCCCGCGATTATCCAGCGCACACGCGGCCGGGCGGGTCAGTTTTCGGCGAGCGCCGTAGGGCCGCGCGCGAATAAGAGGGCAGGACAATTCGGGCCCGGTGTTGTGACGTGCGCGCCTGCGCTTGACGGGCGCAGTGGCGTCGTAGGCGCCGGGCGCCGCCCAAAGGAGAAATGGAGTCATGCGTAACGGTAAGTGGATGTTGGGGCTTCTGGTCGGCCTGGCTGTTTCGGCTAGCTACGCCCAAGAGGAGAAGGTCGATAAGCCGGCGGATCAGGCGACCGACACGAACGCCCCGCGGCCAAAGGTCCAGCTCAGCCAGACTGTCTGGGACTTCGGCGAGGTCTGGTCCGGCGAACCCGCCACGGCCGAAATCAAGATCGAGAACGTCGGCAACGCCGACCTCGACATTCTCCGCGTCAAAACGTCGTGCGGCTGCACGGCCGCCAAGCCGAAGAAGAACAAACTCGTCCCCGGTGAGAGCGACTCGATCAGCCTGAGCTACAACACGTCGAAGCGCAAGACTGACGTGTCGCAGTACGTCACCGTCGAAACCAATGACCCTGAGTCGCCTTCGCTGCGTATTCACGTCAAGGGCACGGTCAAGCAGTTCGTCGACATGAAGCCGATCGATCGCATCGCCTTCGGCCGCCTGAAGGAGGGCGATGTCGTCGAAAAGTCGATTGAAATCATCAACAACCTCGAAGAGAAGATGGAACTCAAGCTCACTCCGCCGGGCGCTGAGGATCCGTGGGAGGCCAAGCTTGAGGAGCTGGACGCCGGCAAGCGCTATCGCCTGACCGCCAAGACGCGCCCGCCCTTCACCAGCCAGAATCTCAACGGCTCGATCGTTTTGCAGACCGGCCTTGACCGCGTCAAGGAGTTGCGCGTCCCGGTCAACGGAATGATCCCCGACGCTATCGAGATCTCGCCGCCGCGACTGTTCGTCCCGGCGAACATCACGCGCCCGATTCCCTACAAGATTCGCCTCCGCAACAACGAGCCCGAGACGACTGTCAAGGTCGTCAAGGTCGAAACCAATCCGGAAGGCGTAAAGGCTGAAGTCCTGCCGCCCAAGCCGGAAGCCAGCGGAATGGAGACGAACGTCGCAGTCATCGAGGTCGAAGTCACGATCGATCCGGCGATTAATCTGCCGGATTCCGGCGCGTTCGTGAAGATCATGACGGACTCCAGCAATCCCAAGTTCAAGGAGTTCACCATCCCGATTTCGAAGCGCGTCACGCCAACCGTCACGCGCCCGGCGAACAAGGTAAAACCGGCCGCGAAGCCGGGGAAGAAAAAGAAGAAGGACGCGGGTGACGATGACGAGGACGGCCATGAAGGCCACGACCACGACGAGCCCGGCTCGGGTGATCCTGAGTAGTCCGCTCGCGAGTTAGTCCGTGTTGACCATGACGGGCGCGCCGGTGGCATACTGACCGGCGCGCCCGTTACTATTCGTGGTGACAACTCTTGGGCCCGAAACGGCAAGGCGTCCGCATGACCGCGACAACGACATCAGCCACCGCAACCGTCACGCTGACCACCCCCCCGGACCGGCGCTTCTGGTTGCTTCTCGGCATACTAGCGCGACTGATCGTCGGCGGGCTGTTCCTCGCCGCGGCCTGGCAGAAGGTGATCGACATCCCGCAATTCGCGAAGGAAATCCAGGACTACCGCATGCACGAGTTGCCGATCCCGCTCGTGCCGCTCGCCGCGACCAACGCCATGGCCCTGATCGTCGTGTGGCTGGAGCTTGTTGCCGGCGGCTTGCTGATCTTGGGGCTTTTCCGGGCCGAGGCGCGCGCCATCATCGCAATCATGCTGGTCGTTTTCACGGCCGCGAAGGCCATCGCCGAAGTGCGCGGGCTCGACATCCACTGCGGGTGCGTGTCGCACGAGAGCGTCCTCGCCCCATTCTTCAAAGGCGTTCCGGGCATCATCCTGAACGTGATTTTGCTGGGATTGCTCGGGCTGGACTGGCTGGCGGCCCGCCGAGCCCGGCCGAGACCGGCGGCCGAAACGGAGTGAAAACGTCCCCAAGGGGATTCGAACCCCTGCTGCCGGCATGAAAAGCCGGTGTCCTAGGCCTCTAGACGATGGGGACTGACGACGCGGCAGATATTAGAAAACACGTCCCGCACCGTCAAACGGCCCCGCGGCAGAAGCAGCACCCAGCCGACATGCAGCACCCAGCCGACTTAGCGAAGTCGTCATTCCCGCGCAAGCGGGGCCGTCGCGCGCCCGTCACCCCCGCGCAAGCGTCTCCGTCATCCCCGCTAAAACGTCATCCCCGCTTAAACGTCATCCCCGCGCAAGCGGGGATACATTCCCCTGAGCATTGGATTCCCGCCTGGCGCGGGAATGACGGAGAAGGACGGACGCGCGGGCGCGAACGACGGAGAAGGACGGACGCGCGGGCGCGCACGTCAACTCCCCCTAGACGTCATCCCCGCTTAGACGTCATCCGCGCTTAGACGTCATCCCCCCTTTGACGTCATCCCCGCGCAAGCGGGGATCCAGTCAGCGGCGTATCCGGCCCGACACGAGCTCCGGATTCGGAAGTGTGTACTACTCAGAAACCGGACCGACGACCGCCGGTGACATCGAAGTCGCGACATTCGCCGCCGCCACCGGCGTCGACAGCCTCGGCGCAACCCTGACGACAGTCAGCGGGAGTTTCTATGTGAAACACTGATGATTCCGGTGGGCATTTGAACGAGGCGGCAAGAGACGCGGCCCGGGGCGGCCGGGTCGCGTCTTTGTTCTCAGGGCATGCGAATAGTGGCTGGCGCCCAGTACCGTCAAGCCATTTCGCGTAGACGCTCGATCGCAGTTGGCGCGCCGGCCAACATCGGCGTCTCATCGCCGCGATAGCTCGGCAGGTCTACCGGAAACCGGTCGCCAAACGCCATATCTGTGCAAACGCCGCCAGCCTCGGTGACGATCAGGGCGCCGCTGGCGATGTCCCACAATTTCGGGTTGGTCAGGATTGTCGCGTCGAAGCGGCCACAAGCGACCCAGGCGAGGTGCAGTGCCGACGTGCCGAGGTTGCGGGCTACGCTCGTGTCGATCACCGCGCGGACGAGTTCCGTCCCGACGACATGCCGCACACTCGGTATCGCGACCACGAGCTTCGATCGCTCCTCGCCTGCGGCTTCCGGATCAATCGTCAGCGTATCGCCGTTTCGCGTGGCGCCTCGGCCCGCCGCCGCCGCGAACATTTCGTCGCGCGACGGGTCGTAGATCGCGCCGACGATCGGCCGCCCGTCCACCATCGCGGCCACGGCGCAGGCATAAAGCGGCGTTTGTCGGATGTAGTTGCGCGTGCCGTCGATCGGGTCGATCAGCCAATAGACGCTCGCGTCGGTCGCGGCGCGGGCGACGCCGGTAACCCGGGCGTGCTCGGTCGCTTCTTCGCCGATGAAGGCGTCGGCGGGTCGGGCGGCGCGAATGTGAGCGACGACGGCCTCTTCGGCCGCTTGATCGATGTCAGTCACTTCGCTGCGATCCGACTTGATGCGGACATTCTGAAGGCGGTGAAACGCGTCGCGGGCGATATTGCCACCAACCAGCGCGGCGGAAACCGCCAATTCGCGCAACGCGTCGAGTTCCGCGGGTGTGAATCCGCCCACTACTTCGCGCAGTCCTGCGGGGCCGGAATCAGGCAGATAAACTCGAGCGGCGTCGAACCCTCGTTTCGGAACTGGTGTTCTTCGTTCGCGGGCACCCAGATCACATCGCCGGCCGAGAACTTCCGCTCGCCCTGCGGGCTGTGGGCCACGCCGGCGCCGCGCAGCACGACGATTTCATGCTCGTAGTCGTGGTGGTGCTTCGGCGTATAGCCGCCGGGCTCGACCTCGAAGTGGCGCATGTGGAAGTTCCGCGCGTTTTCCGCGGGCCCGATGAGCATGCGCATCTTCGCGCCGCTGGCGCCATCCATTTTGACGGGGTTCTGCGTGTGTGACTCGATCTTTTCTACCTTCACGGCGTGTCTCCTCTGATTACGTCAGTAGTTTATCCGCTCCGGGCGGTCCGGGGACAATCCAATGTCACGACTCATGGCGGGCGGGGCCTCATGTCTCGGCTATGACCAAGCGTTCGCCGGAACCCCGCCAAATCCATAAGATAGCTGTCTCGGGCGGATTGCCCGGCAGCGGAGAAACACCTGGAAAATCGCCCCGACACCGCCGGCCGCAAGCGCGGCGCAACTGCACTGCCCGTCCTGGGCGCGGCCGCTGACAAAGGCGCCCCCGCCCGCGCGCCCGGCAAGTCCCGCAAGAAAGCCGCCAAGGCGCCAGTCGTTTCCTTCGTATCGCTCGGCTGCGCCAAGAATCTCGTCGATTCCGAGATGATGCTCGGGCAAATCGCGGCTTCCGGCGCGGTGATCAGCGGCGACGAGTCACTCGCTGATACCGTCGTCGTGAATACATGCGGTTTCCTTGAGTCGTCGCGCCTCGAAGCGCTGGATGTGATTGAGGAACTCGCGGCGCGCAAGCGCGCGGGGGACTTGAAGCGGATCGTAGTCGCCGGCTGCCTCGTGCAGCGCGACGGCGAAAGCCTGCTTGAAGCCGCACCGGATATCGACGCGCTTGTCGGCGTGAACAACCGCGATGACATCGTGCAAGCCGTCTGGCGGATGGACCGCGACGCGGAAGTCGACCAATACATGGGCGACTATCACCGCTTTGAGACGCATCCGTGGCAGGATCGCGGCAGGTTGCGACTGACGCCGCGCCACTACGCGTATGTCCGCATCAGCGAAGGCTGCAACCAGAAGTGCACGTTCTGCACGATCCCATCCATTCGCGGGCCGATGCGATCCAAGTCGGCGGATGAGCTCGTTGAGGAAGCGCGTGAACTCGTTGACGACGGCGCGCGCGAAATCCTGCTCATTGGCCAGGACACGACCAGCTATGGCGGCGACATCGGCGACGCGGCCGGGCTCGCGGGGTTGCTGCGGCGTTTGGATCGGGACGTGGCCGCGGACTGGATACGCCTGATGTACGTTTATCCGTCAATCATGACGGACGAGATGATTGACGCGATCGCCCAATGCGAGCGCGTGGTCAAGTACATCGACATCCCGCTTCAACACATCAACGACCGCATGCTCAAACGCATGCACCGCCGCGTAACGCGCAAACAGACGGAGACGCTCTTGAAGCGCCTGCGCGATCGTATCCCCGGCGTTTCGATTCGCACGACCTTCATCGTCGGATTCCCGGGCGAAACCGACGCGGAGTTCGATGAGCTCGTCGACTTTGTGCGCGGCGCGGGTTTCGATGCCGCCGGGGCGTTTGTGTATTCGCTGGAGCCCGAAACGCCCGCCGGTCGGATGCGTGAGCAGATCGACGACGAGACCAAGCGCGAGCGACATGAGCGTTTGATGCTGGCGCAGCAGGATGTGGCGCTGGAGGCGGCGCGCGCGTGGATCGGTCGCGCGTTCGGGATGATCGTTGACGGGCGCGACGCCGACAGCCGCCTCATCGCGCGGCACGCAGGCCAGGCGCCGGAGGTCGATGCGGTCTGTATCGCGCCGAAGGCGCCGAAGAAGCTGAAGGCCGGCGACATCGTTCGCGCGAAGTGTGTGGAGACGGACGGCTATGACCTGATTGTGGAGCCGGCAAAATGACGTTTTCGCGCTCGCTGCAATATGAAACGCGCGGGGCCACTCAGGTAATAGACATTCACCGCGACGTGCTGCACGCGGTCGCGGAGTCGGGTGTTCGTAGCGGGATTTGTGTTGTTCACGTGGTCGGCTCGACCGCGTCGATCACGACGACCGAGGCGGAACCCGGACTGGTCAAGCACGACCTCAAGGCGTTCTTTGAGCGCATCGCGCCGGAGGGTGGCTTCTATCAGCACGAGGCTACATGGGATGACGACAACGGACACGCGCATGTGCGGGCCTCTTGCGTCGGCCCGTCGGTGTCATTGCCGATTGTTGACGGCCGGCTCGCCGTCGGCACTTGGCAGCAAGTCGTGCTGATCGACTTTGATACGCGCCCACGACAGCGACAGGTCATTGTCCAGGTGGTCGGCGAACGCTGACAAAAACGCACTGCCCGACACGTCACTGGCCGCTTAACCAGGAAAGCCGTGGGCATCGCGCCGCGCTTGGCGGCGAGAGGCTCCGCGGCTCTCCCTGGAGGGTGGAAACAGTGCTATTCCTCGCGCCTTCAGGCGGCGTGGTCCGCCGGCTGCTCACGCGTCGCAAACACTTCACGCAGCTTCTCAAGGGCGCGGTTCTGGATCTGGCGAATGCGCTCCTTGGTCACGCCGAACTCGTCCGCAACCTGGCGCAGCGTCTTCATCGGTGTATTCGGCGGCGCGGTCTCGCGCGTGCCGAGGCCGAAGCGCTCCGTCAGGATACGCTGCTCGGTCGGCGTCAGATCCGCGATGTTCTGCGACAGCAGGAAGCGCAGGTCATCGACGCTCTCGTCATAATCCCGAACGCGGACAATGTCGTCCTGGTCGCCGCGCTGCAGGTCCGGGTCGTACTCGACCGGGAACAGGTTGCGGTGACGCGAACTGAGCATCGCCAGGCGCGACAGGCTCGTCAGAATCGCGCGACAGGCATAGGTGCTGAACTTGAAACCACGCGTCACGTCGAACTTCACGACTGCGCGCATCAGCGCCAGATGCCCCTCGCTGATCATCTCGGGGAATTCGACGCCGCTGTGCTTGAAGCGCTCAACCATCGCCGGCACGAGACCCAGGTTCGCCTCGACGATCTCGTTGCGGACGTTCTCGCTGAGTTCGTCCCAATGCAGCGCCTCGCGCATCGCGGCGGCGGTGAGTTTCCGGTTCGGGAACTTCGCCAGCGCCCGCATCACGCGATAACGGCAATAGTTGTAACGGAGGAAACGGTCCTGCTCCTCCGCGAGCGTCAGCGTCGGGTACGGCGAATTCGCCTTGCGGCGGGTCATCTCGACAATGCGGTTGGGCGACAGCGGGGAGAAACGCTCCTCCGCGTTGCGCCGGCCGAATTGGGGGATCGTCACGCACTCCAGTGGCTCCGCCAGCAGGTGCTCCAATCGCTCGCGCCGCTCCTCGGACAACGCATTGACCGCATTTGCGTGCGGACGCTGCGCGGTCGGGTCGAGCTTGCGCAGGACGGATGGACCGACATCGGCAAATATTTTTGTCATTGTCACAGCCATCGTCCGGTTCCTTTCTACCGCGACCTGCCCGCCTCCTGCGGACAGTCGCGTAACGGGCTTACGGAGTTCGTCGTTGATCAGTTCGCTTAAAAAGTCGTAATCCGATGCAACGACCGCTCCAAAGTCCCTATGCGCCTATACACGCAAAGCGGCAGACGGTTAGCGGGTATTCCAATCGGACAGAATTTTGGAATGGCAAGAAAAAGAAGACGCCTGTCATAGGCGTCTTCTATGGGGTCGATCTTGACCGGCAGCCGTCGCTTATGGGCAGGGCGTGCCGTACGCCGCAAGCAATCCCGCCAGGTCCGCCAGATTGATGCAGTCGTCGCCGGCGATGTTGGCGTCGGGGTTGTAACCGGCATCCTGCGGGCAGGTCGCGTAGGCCGCCAGCAAGGCGGCGAGGTCGCTCAGCCCGATCGAGCCGTCGTTGTCGATGTCTTGCGGGCAGGGGTCTTCCGAACAATCGCCGCAGGTCGTGCCGGCGCCCAGCCACGTGCCCGCCACCGAGCAGTCCCCTTCGGTCAGGACCAGGCAGTTGCCGTTCGAGAAGCAGCAGGCGCCTTCAGGCTGGGGGCAAACAACATCGCCGCAGCTTGTGCCGTTCCCGCGAAACGCCCCGGAGGCCGTCTCGCAGTCCTGGGGTGAAACCGGCCCGATACAGCTGCCATCCGGCAGGCAGCACGCGCCCATCGGGTTGCAGACAAAAGTCGCGCAGGTTGAGCCGGCCGGCCCGGGCGTGCCGCCGGCGACATTGCAGTCGGCGGCTGACAGGTTGATGCAGCCCATTTCAAAGCAGCACGCGCCATCCTGAGGCTCGCACTGCACCGACTGACACAGGACGCCGTCACCCTGGTACGTGCCGCCGTTGCTGCCGCAATCGGTCGGTGTTGAAGGCTCGCACGAGCCATCCGGCAAGCAACAGGCGCCTATGCCCGGCGTACACGAAACCGGACGCCAATGGACACGCAGAATCCAGTCGCCGCTGGGAGTGCAACCGGAGCCGGGGTTTCCGGGCAGTTGGTCGAACGTCTGCCACCCGGCCGGGCAACCGGCGAAGCCGCAATCGATCGGATTCAGCCAGTTCTTTGAGCCGGAGAAAACGCCGCTGGTGTCGGTTGTGGGGAACGCGTTGCGAGACGTGTTGGGATTGAAGCAGGGCGTTGGCGGGAAGTTGTGCCGATCCACGCGAAAACCGACGGAGAATGAGTTGGAGCCGTCATTGTTCACGACGATCTGGAAAGGATCGTTCGGATCCACCTGGAGCGCGTACACGACGCAATTGGTTCCCGGCCCAATCGTCAGTGGAACGATGTCGCCGGAGGTGGACGAAAATGTCTCGACAAGACCCGACCCGGGATTGCCCTGCCACGCGAAAAAGGACAATTCGGTGGTGGTCGTCTCGGTGGCGTTCATTGTGCCGAACATCACGTCCGCGCCCTCAATGATGATGGGGAACTGACCGGCCGGAATCGTGTAAGTCGCGGCGATGGTCTCGCCTTGGGAGAACCCGGCCTGCGCCGTGCACGAGCCCGCGCCGGAAAACGCCGCGTCGGTCAGCGTCGCGATCTGGCTGCACGTCCCGCGATCGGCGATCGGGTTTCTCTCTCCTCCACCCACGCGAGCGTCTTGCCGCCGCACTTTCGAGACTTGGATCGGGACTTCCGAAACGCCGTCATGCGGCTCGTTCTGCGCCAGCAGGCCCGATGGTGTGGTCAGCAAGAACGCCGCGCCGAGCGCAGCGGTGGTAAAAACGTGGCGTCTCCGTCCCATTTCCGGTTCCTCGTTCGGAGTTTTTTCAGGAATCATGCGCCTCCCCCCAAGCCGCGAATCGGCTCGCGAGGCGCAACTATAGTCCCTAATGATTGTTACCAGCCTCCGGGCGGCTTTCAATCAAAAAATCAGAGAATGACGGGCGTCGATGTCGCCGTGGGCGAAGGCGTTATCGGGCGCCCTGAGTTGGGGGTTGTATCTTCGGCTCCCGAGAAATACGATGATACATAGATGACGGCCAGAGTTCACAACGTGGTCTGGTTCTTCACGCTCGTCTCCGCGGTGCTGTTTGCCGCGCCGCGCGGGGTCATGCCGTGTCTGGACCGCGACTGTCATCACGCCCAGACGACCAAGGCCGATTCAGCCGACTCAACGCCTTCATGTTGTCACCCGGAGAAGGCCCCGCAACACAACCACCGGGTTCCTCAAAAGCCCTGTGACTGCCCGCCGGGCTGTCCATCGATGTGTGGCGTCAAAGCGCCGTGTGTGGCGACTTGGGACGCGACGCACGTCGTCAATCCGACGCCGGGAGCGCTGCTGCCGGTGCTTGCCGTTGATTGCCCGCTCGACACGCGAGCGGCCGATATCTTCCATCCTCCGCGTATCTAGCCCCCTCACAACTGCGTTCGTAGTGGATCCTTGCGCGCGGTGTCATTGTGCGCGGGTCCGGGCTTGTATTCACGCGGAGAAAGCAAATGAACCCTGACTTATCACGCCTGCGCAGGGCGGGGCCCGCGCCGGCGGCAGAGGTACCCCCTCCCCGCATCCGCTGGATGACGCGCGCCGTCATTCCCGGCTCAATCATCGCGCTGGCCGCGGCGCTCACGCTGTACGCGGCATCGGACACGCTGCGCCCGGCGGTCGCCGTGCGCGTGCTGCCAGTCGTCGTGAAAACGGACGTTTCCGCCGCAAGTTCCGGTGAGGTCGTCGTACAGGCGCCCGGCTGGGTTGAAGCCGATCCGTTCGCGACCGCGGTCACGGCGCTTGCCGACGGCGTCGTCGAAGAAGTGCTCGTTCTCGAAGGCCAGACCGTCGAGGCGGGGCAGGTCGTCGCGCGGCTGGTGCGTGAGGACGCGCAGATCGCCTATGACAAGGCCACCGCTGACACGCGCGCCGCCCAGGCCGGCTTGGAGTCCGCTCGCGCCGGGCTGACCGAAGCGGAACGCAACTGGGAGTTTCCGACGGAGCTGCGCCGCGCGGTGGATTCCGCCCGCGCGCGGCTCGCCCAGCGCCAAGCGGCGTTGGATCGCTGGCCGGCGGAATTGGAGCAAGAGGAAGCCCGCGGCGTCTATTTGAACGCGGAGTATCAGCGTCTAGCCAAGCTCGCGCAGGCGCAGCAGGTGGGCGAGATCGAGCTGATTCAGGCCGACCAGGCTAACAAGTCGCAACAGGCGATGATCGAAGCGACCCGATTGCGCAAGCCATTGCTCGAAGCCGAAATCGCCGAACTGCAAGCCGAACTTACTGCGGCGGAAGAGGACCTGCGGCTGCGCATCGTCGACACACGGGCGCTCGAAGAAGCCCGCGCTTCGGTCGCCCACGCCGAAGCGGCGCTCGCGGGCGCGCAGGCGAACGAGGCCGACGCGGCCTTGCGGCTTGACCGCATGGAAGTGCGCACGCCCGTCGGTGGCGTCGTGATGTTCCGACTCGTCGAGCCGGGTTCGAAGGTGATGTTGCAGATGGACAGCCCGCGCTCGTCGCAGATTGTTCGACTCTACGACCCGCAGCGCCTGCAGGCGCGGGTGGATATTCCGCTGGTTGATGCGGCGAAGGTCGGCGTCGGCCAGAAAGCAGAGGTGATCGTCGACGTGCTGCCCGATCACGTCTTCAAAGGCCACGTAACGCGCATCGTGCCGGAAGCCGACGTGCAGAAGAACACGTTGCAGGTCAAAGTCGCGATCGAAGATCCGATTCCGGAGATTCGGCCGGAGATGCTGGCCCGCGCGCGGTTCTTCGCCGCGGAGCGCGATACTGACGACAACAATGCGTCGATGGAGCGGGTTTTCGCGCCGGAGCGCGGCATCGAAGTCGCCGGCGATACCGGGCATGCGTGGGTCGTCGACCAGAAATCCGGGCGGGCGACCCGCCGGTCGATCCAGGTCGGCGCGGCGAAGGATGGATGGCGCCTGGTGCGCGGCGGACTGAACCCCGGCGATCTCGTCATCGTGGAGCGCCCGAGCGATCTGCGCGACGGCGATCACGTGCGATACGAGGAGGGCCGCCCATGATCATCAAAGGGCGCGGCCTGACGCGCGTGTATCGCAAAGGCGAGAATGAAATCCGCCCGCTCGACGGGCTGGACATCAACGTGCAACGCGGCGAGTTTCTCGCGTTGATGGGGCCTTCGGGCAGCGGCAAGACTACGCTGCTCAACCTCATCGCCGGTATCGATCAACCAACGGAAGGCTCGCTGATTGTCGCGGGTGAGAACATCGCCGAGTTGAGCCGCAGCCGCCTCGCCGCCTGGCGCAGCCGGCACATCGGCTACATCTTTCAGTTGTACAACCTTGTGCCGACGCTGACTGCGTACGAAAACGTCGAGTTGCCATTGCTGTTGCAGCGATTATCGCGGCGCGATCGACATCAACGCGTCTCGCTTGCGCTCGAACTCGTCGGCATCGCCGATCGTCACGATCACTATCCACGCCAATTGTCCGGCGGACAGGAGCAGCGCGTCGCGATCGCCCGCGCTATTGTGACCGACCCGGACATCCTGGTCGCCGATGAGCCGACCGGCGATCTCGACGGCGACAGCGCGACAATGATCATGGAACTGCTGCAGCGCCTGAACAAGGAGCTCGGCAAAACGCTGGTCATGGTCACGCACGATCCGACCTGTGCGGAGTATGCCACGCACACACTGCGGCTCGAAAAGGGCCGCCTGGTCGACGATCCACGATCGAGCACATACGCCGCCGCCGAAGATGAAGAGGGTGAGGGCGTCGCCGTAGCGGAGGATCACGCATGATCGCTCTCAAACACGCGCCGTATGTCCTCAAGCAGATTGTCCGCTCGCCGTCGCGCAGTTTGCTGACGATTGGCGGCGTCGCCGTATCCATGTTCTTGTTTGCGGCGGTGCAGTCGATGCAGGCCGGAGTCGAGGCGGCAACCCGCATCCGCGCCGACGACACGACGCTCGTTGTGTACCGCAAAGACCGTTTCTGTCCCGTGGCCAGCCGCATGCCGCAATCGTATGAACAGCAGATTCGTCAGATTCCGGGCGTGGAATCGGTTGTGCCGATGAAGATCGTGGTCAGCAACTGCCGCACCAGCCTCGATGTCGTCACGTTTCGCGGCGTCCCGCGCGACAAGTTCGTGGCCGAATACGCGCCGAAGCTGACGATCCTCAGCGGATCATTGTCAGATTGGGAACGCCGCAGCGACGCCGCTTTGATCGGCGAAACGCTGGCGACGCGACGCGGCTTGCGCGTCGGCGACCGCTTCGAAGCCGTCGGGATCACCGTCTATGTCGCCGGTGTCATTCGCTCAGATGAACCGCAGGACGAAAATGTGGCGTATGTCCATCTCGACTTTCTGCAATTCGCATCCGGATCACGCTCGGGCGGCATCGTCACACAATTCAGCGTGCGCGTCAGCGATCCTTCGGAGCTCGAACCCGTCGCGAACACGATCGACACCTACTTCGCTTCGGGTCAGGACCCGACATACACCGCGCCTGAAAAGGCGTTTGTCGCCCGCGCCGCCACCGACGTGCTCGAAATCGTCGGATTCATGCGCTGGCTCGGATGGGGCTGCCTCGCGGCGGTGCTCGCGCTTGTCGCTAACGCGATCGTACTCAGCGTGCAGGATCGCATTCGCGAACACGCCATTCTTCAGACACTCGGCTTCTCCACCAGCCTGATCGCGCGGCTCATCGTCAGCGAGGGCGTGGCGCTGAGCCTCGTCGGCGGCGGAATTGGCTGCGCGGCGGCGGTGCTGTTCCTGGCGAATGGCGGTTTCGCGTTGTCGGTTGAGGGGCACAGCATTCCGGTGCTCGCAACAACCGGCGTACTGCTGACGGGACTACTTGTCGCGAGCGTCGTGGGCGTGCTGGCGAGTCTCGCGCCGGCGATTCAGGCGGGAAGGCGCGACATCGTGTCGTGCTTCCGCGCGGTATAGGAGCCCGCCATGCGACGACTACCGTTCGAATACGCCGTCCGAAACCTCGGCCGCTCCCCGATGCGGCTTGTCGCTAGCGTCCTCGGCGGCGCGTTGGTCGCGTTGCTGGCGCTGAGCGCGGGCGGGTTTGTGCGCGGCATGGAGAAGAGCCTGGCGGTCAGCGCGGGCGAAGCGAATGTCATGCTGCTCGGCGCCGGTAGCGAGGAAAGCGTGGAACGCAGCGAGATTCGCCCGAACGTCGACACGCTAGTCGCCGGCAGCGTGCCCGGCATTCGCGAGTCGCTCGGCGTGCCGTATGTGTCGCCCGAAGTGCATGTGGCGATGGTTGTGCGCACTTCGCCGGAGGATGATCGCGATTCGCAGGCGATCCTGCGCGGCGTTACGCCGACAGCATTTCTCGTGCATCCGCAGGTGCAGATCATCGAAGGCGCCGCGCCGAAGCAGGGCGCCTACCAAGTCATGGTCGGGCAACTAACGGCGACGCGCATGGGCATCGCCCCGTCTGAGCTGGCGATCGGCCGCACGCTGTGGTTCGACAATCACCAATGGACGATCACCGGCCACTTTGCCGCGCCGCAAACCGTGATGGACGCGGAAATCTGGATGCCCTTGACGGACTTGCGCATCGCGACGCGGCGCGAGACGATTTCTTGCGTTGTGCTGTCACTGGATACCGCCACGCTCGACGATGTCCGCATCTGGGCGGCGCAACGCCTCGATCTTGAGCTCGTCGCCGTCCGCGAGGCCGACTACTACGCGGGTTTGCTCGCGTTCTACAAACCGGTGCGAATGATGGTTTGGATCGCCGCGGCGCTGATCGCGCTGGGCGGGTTGTTCGGCGGATTAAACACGATGTACGCGGCATTCGCGACGCGTATCCGCGAAATCGGCGCGTTGCAGACGCTCGGCTTCCCGCGCCGCGCAATTATTGTCAGTTTTCTGCAGGAATCGACGCTTGCCATGACCGCCGGAGCGGTTGTCGCGTCGATGCTTGGATTGTGGTTGCTGAACGGGTTGGCGGTGCGCTTCTCGATGGGCGCGTTCGCCATCACGATCGACGCGCCGGTGCTGTTGCTGGGCCTGCTCAGCGGCGTGGCACTGGGGGCGATCGGCGTGATTCCCCCGCTTTGGCGATGTCTGCGCCTGCCGATCGCACAGGCGATTCGAATGAGTTGAGAACCGGGTTAATGACCTCGAAAGGAAACGTATGAATCGGAATATCACGGTCTTTGGACTTGTCACCCTCGGCGTGATCGCGCTGCTGGCCAGCGGCTGCGAGTCGAAGCCCGCGAGTTCCGCAGGAACGGCGTCGAGCGGGTCGGGCTCGTCGCCCGCGAACAACACGTCAACGCCGGCCCCACCGACGGTCGAACTGCCGGAGGGGCTTTTTGT
>JAGQOO010000310.1 GCA_020427345.1 Phycisphaerales bacterium
CTGCCTTGCTTCATCGCCTCGATCGACCCCATACCGCGATATTCCTTGTATCGCCGGCCTTTCCAGAGAACGAGTTGGCCGGGGGATTCATCCATACCGGCGAACAGCGAGCCGATCATCACCGCGTGGGCGCCGGCGGCGATCGCCTTGGAGATATCGCCGCTGAACCGCACGCCGCCGTCGGCGATAATCGGGACGTCGACCGTGGCCGCGACGGTCATGACGGCGTGAATCTGTGGCACGCCGACGCCGGTGACGATGCGCGTCGTGCAGATCGAGCCGGGACCGATGCCGACTTTGACGGCGTCCGCGCCGGCTTCGACGAGATCGCGTGCGCCTTCTGCCGTTGCGATGTTGCCGCCGATGACCTCGATCGAGTGTTCACGCTTGACGCGCGCGACGGTTTCGATGATCGAATCGGAATGGCCATGCGCGGAGTCGACGACCAACACGTCGACATCCGCCCCGACCAGCGCGGCGGCGCGGTCGTAATCATGCGCGCCGATCGCGGCGCCGACGCGCAGGCGGCCGCGATCATCCTTGCACCGTGACGGGTACTCGCGAGCGCGCTCGATGTCGCGCATCGTGATCAACCCCGCCAACTTGCCGTCCGGCCGCACGAGCAGAAGTTTCTCGACTTTCGCGCGCTTCAGGATCGCCTCCGCGTCGTCGAGTGTTGTCTGCGGCGGGGCGGTGATGAGGTTCTCGCGGGTCATCACGTCCGACACGCGCGAGTGACTCGGATCGCGGAATTTCAGATCGCGCCGCGTCAGGATGCCGCGCAGTTTGGCGTCTTCGCCAGTGATGGGAATGCCGCTTACGCCTTGCAGGCGCATGATCTCTTCGGCGCGTTCGACAGGGTCGCTGGGACGCAGCGTAATCGGATCGAGGATGACGCCGCTCTCGGAGCGTTTGACCTTGCGAACTTCGCGCACCTGATCCTCGATCGAGAGGTTGCGGTGAATGACGCCGATGCCGCCTTCCTGGGCGAGGGCGATGGCGAGTGCGCTCTCTGTGACGGTATCCATCGGCGCGGAGACGAGCGGGATGTTGACGCGGATGTTGCGGGTCAGGCGCGTGGTGACATCAATGTCGCGCGGGTGAATCGCCGCCCGGGCCGGGACCAGCAAAACGTCGTCAAAAGTGAACGCGGAGCCGATGATGCGGGGGAAATTGTCTTCCATGTGACCATGATACGGACGCTTTTCGCGCGGTCAAGAAGACGCGTCGCGCTCGCGTTGTTTGCGGGCCGCTTCCACGGTGTTTCGCAGCAGCATTGCCACCGTCACCGGGCCCACGCCGCCGGGAACGGGGGTAATCGCGCCGGCGATCGGGGCGACGGCGGCGTAGTCCACGTCGCCGACGGTTTTCCACGTGACCGTGCCGTCCGGGGCTGTGGTTGAGACGCGGTTGATGCCCACGTCGATCACGACCGCGCCGGGACGGATATGGTCCGCCCCGATCAACGCCGGATGGCCGACGGCGACGACGACGAGATCGGCTCGACGCGTGTGGGCGGCGATGTCGCGCGTGTCGATGTGGCAGCCGGTGACGGTCGCCATCCGCGTCGTCAGGAACATGCTGAGCGGGCGACCGACGATACGGCTCTGCCCGACGACGACGGCCTCGGCGCCGCGCAGCTCAAGGCCGCTGCGCCCGATCAACTCGATCACCGCCAGGGCCGTGCAAGGGGCGATGATCGGCACGTTGTAGAAAATGAAGCCGAGATTCGCCGGGTTGACGCCTTCCACGTCCTTATACGGATCAATCGCGTATTGCGCCAGCGCCGGGTCGATGTGCGGCGGCAGCGGCAGTTGCATGATGATGCCGGTAACCGCCGGATCGCGATTCAGGCGATCCACCTCAACGGCGAGTTGCGACTGCGTGATCGTCTCCGGCAGTTCGAGCAATTCGTATTGCACGCCGACTTTGACGGCAGTGTGGCGTTGTTTCTGTGCGTACAGCCGGGCGGCTTCATCCGCGCCGACGAGAACGGCGCACAGCTTGATCGGCCCACGCTGCGCCGTGAACCGCGCGACATCGCGCGTGACCTGCGCGGAGATTTCGGCGGCGATCGCGCGCCCGTCGAGCACGGTCGCGCTCATGCGCCGTCCTTGCGACCGACGATCGGAATGCGGAGCTTGTCGGCGAGCGCCAGCGTCTCGGCTTTCTGCAGAATGATCGTCTTGCCGGCCTCGACGATCAGCCCCGCGGCGCGGTTCGCCCGCAGGTTCTCGATCGTCGCCGGGCCGATCGTCGGCACGTCGAAACGCATGTCCTGGTTCGGCTTGGCGACTTTGATCAACGTCCAGCCGCCGGCGGGGCAAAGCTGCCCGGCCCGCTCGATCAGCCGGTCCGTGCCTTCGATGGCCTCGACGGCGATGATCTCGCGTTCCTTTGCGGCGATCGACTGGCCAATGTCGAGCGATGCGACCTGCTTCAGGATCGGCCAGGCGAAATCCGCCGCGTCAAGCACGGCCCGCGATGGCGCGCACCTCGTCAATACGCCGACTTCGGCGAGCGTTTCGGGACAGTATTGGGTTGAATCGATCATGGTGATGCCGCGGCGCTCAAACTCGTCGGCGACGGCGCCGAGCAGCGTGTCATTGCGCTTGTCGCGCGTGTGAAAGTACCAGACGCGTATCGTCGTCAGGTCGGGCAGGTATTGCAACCATTGCAGCCAGCGCGGGCCGGCGAACATGTCGACCTTGCTCACCCGGCCGACCATGACGACATCGCGGCAGCCGGCGCGCCGCAACGCGCGAATCCACCCGCCCAGCCGCGCAACGCCGCGCCACAGCAGATGGTCAACGTTCGTGGCCAAAGCCGGATCGGCGAACCCGCGCAGCCCGACGGCGACCACGCGCCGACCGGCCGCGCGCGCCCCGCGCGCGACGGCGAACGGCAGTTCACCGGCGCCGGCGATTAGTCCAAGTGGTTCGGAATCGGGCATGGTGGGCATCCTATCCGGGCGAGCGTCGTGCGACAGGGGTTTGAAGAGGAGGCCGTGTCCTTCGTCGTCGGCACGACGGTGGAGACGCCGGACGGGCCGACACC
>JAGQOO010000311.1 GCA_020427345.1 Phycisphaerales bacterium
AGGGAGGGCCCGGAGCCCGAGATGCCGCTCCCCAGGGCCCCCGCGCGCTCCGCCGCGGCCAGGGCCTCGCGGCAGCCGGGGATCAGGGCGGCCCGGGCCTCGGTGATCGGGTCCGGCTCGAAGCAGCGGGCCATCAGCGTGAGGTCCTGGCTGTAGCAGGCCGCGGTGAAGGCGGCGATGTTGGCGATGCCCCGCACCATCTCGGCCAGCGGGACCTGGGCGGGGAGGGCGGCGCGGGCCGCCTTGGTGTTCAGCTCGAGGGCCGGGGTCACCACCGCCACCGTCAGCTCGGGGGGCATCGGCAGGCGCACCAGGTCCATCGGCTCCAGCGCCCGCACCAGGATGAGGCCGCCCAGCAGGGCGGGCGCCACGTTGTCCGCGTGCCGGCCCGACACCACCGCCTCCGCCTCCACGCAGGGCCCCACCAGCTCGCCCCGCCGCAGGGGGCTCCCGAGCAGCGCGTTGGTGGCCAGCGCCGCCGCCGCCGCGCTGGCGGCGCGCCACTTCCGCGTGCTCGATCAGAGCGAACTGTAGGCGGCCCCCGAACTTCGCCGCACATGCGCCCTCCGTTGTTCCAGCCACAACTCGCCGAATGGAAACTGAGCGACGGATACGTTACGCGTGGCCGCGTCTGGGAACCCGTTCGCCGGCCACGCGTCGTGCGCATTTACCTGCACGGCATTCAGTCCCACAGCGGCTGGTATCAATGGTCATCGTCGATACTCGCGGGAGACGATTGTGTCGTAGTCGCGCCGGATCGGCGTGGCAGCGGCATGAATGAAGTCGCGCGCGGTGACACGCCACACCCAACACGCTGGCTTGATGATGTCAGCGACCTGTGTGATTGGATCGACGAGCGTTATCACAGTCCGCCTATCGAACTCATCGGTATGAGCTGGGGCGGCAAGCTCGCGGCGGCATGCGCGATACAGTCCCCGCGACGTTTCGAACGCTTGTTGTTGATTACGCCGGGAATCTACCCGCGCGTTAACGTGCCGATGAGCCGAATCGCCGCGATAGCCCTGAACATGGGCGTCGGCGGGCGTGGCTTGTTCGAAATCCCGCTCAACGACCCGGCGCTGTTCACGGACAACGCCGGCGGTCGGGCGTTTATCGCCAACGACCCGCTGCGTCTCACACACGCCACCGCTCGCTTTCTGGCGTGGTCGGCGCGGCTCGATGGCAAGACGCGCCGCGCCAAACATGGCGCGATAAACGCTTCGGTGACAATGTTGCTCGCCGGAAGTGACGAGATCGTCCACAATGAGCCGCTTCGGGCTTGGTCGAGCGTCGTGCCCGTGGCGCCGGCGAAAATCGTGGATTTTCCCGCGGATGCCCATACCCTTGAATTCGCGGCCGATACGGCCGATTTTGAGCGGGCGATCCGCATGTGGGCCGAATCCGGCCGCTAGATTGCAACCCCATTTCGCCAAATGTTTAGAAAACTGGACGTCGGTCAAAGTTGCGCTTGGGCCGACGCTAGTCGAGCGATAAAATATCGCCGCGTAACACGCCGTGCAGAAAAGCCTGCCGCAGTGACGCGACTTGCGCAATTGTCCGGTCAACGCTCACGGAAAGAGCGACCGATGTCCATGGATGGCCAGGACCGGCGGCGACGAGTCGCCGACCACCCGAGTTTGGGGAAGCATCGCATGATTCAAAGCCGTTATTCGCTGCGTTCGTTTGTTTGCGCGCTCGCCACCGCCGCAGTTCTCATTCCGACCACCGACGCCGGACGCGCTACGAAGCCGCGCGGGCCGGACGGCGCGGTCGAACTCGCCTCGCACACCCAGTTCGTCAAGCCGAGCAAGGCGGAGCTGATCCGCGCGGCCCAGCGCGATCCATCCGTGTTGTCCGACACCGGCGAGCGCATTTACGAAACGCAGATCGACGACTACACGGCGACATTCATCAAACAGGAGCGCATCGACGGCAAACTCGGCAAGCCCGAGGAGATCGAGGTCCGTTTCCGCGACTTTCCGCACAGCGTCTACATGATCTGGAAGAAAAACGCCGACCAGGCCAGGAGAGCGCTGTACGTGGACTCGCCGGAATTCAAGGACAGCAAGGGGCGCAAGCTCGCCAAGGTGGAGCCGAACGGCGCCATCGCCCGGCTGTTCGTTTCCGAGGTCGAAATCGAGATCCACGGCAAGCGTTCGCGCGAAGCCAGCCGCCGCTCGATCGACGAGTTCGGCTTCTACTCGACGCTGACGCTGCTGCGCGACATCAACTCGATGGCCAAGCAGCGTGGCGTGCTGGACTACCGGTACGACGGAGAGGACGAAGTCGATGGCCGCCCGACGTTCCGCATGGTGCGGTACTTGCCGTATCAAGGCGAAAAGGGTGACTTCCCCGACGCCAAACTCGTGCTGCACCTCGATCAGGAATGGCTGATGCCGATCGGGTTGTATTCATACGCCGACCACGAGGGCAAAACGCTGCTGGGCAGTTATGTGTTCCACGACCTGCGTGTCAACGTCGGCCTGTCCGAAGCGGACTTCAAATTCTAGCCGACGCCGCGCCGACTCGCTCCGCAGCGCCAACCGATTCATCGACAAAAGACGCCGCCAGTGAAGCCAACGGCCAATCTGGGGGCGGTCGTTTTTTGGCGGTTGCGGCCGGCGCGCCCCCGCATAGAATGGAGGTTCGACGCGCCCAGCGATGTCGACGTCCCGAGCGGACCGCGGTCCGCGAAGGTGTTCAACTGGAGAGGTGGCCGAGCGGCTTAAGGCAACGGTTTGCTAAACCGTCATACTCTGTAAAGGGGTATCGGGGGTTCGAATCCCCCCCTCTCCGATCCGGCCTTGATTCCCGCGTGTGCGGGAATGACGTTGCAGATTAATCCCTGTCCCGAAACCCGCGCCCCCGTCATCCCCGCGAAAGTGGGGACACTCACCCGTCATCCCCGCGCAAGCGGGGACCCATTCCCCTTTATGGATTCCCGCTCTTGCGCGGGAATGACGATTGGGCATCGCGCGCTCTCTCCCGTCATCCTCGCGAAAGCGGGGACCCACCTCTCTCCCGTCATGCCCGCGCACGCGGGGACCCTT
>JAGQOO010000312.1 GCA_020427345.1 Phycisphaerales bacterium
CGACATCGAGGGCGATTCGGCTTTCCTTCCGAACGAGGTCGTCGATCGGCCGCGCTTCCGTCAGGAGAACGATCGCCTCGCGCGCAGCGTCAAGGTCACCGACCCCGGCGACACCGAATTCAAGGTCAATCAGATCGTCCTCAAGGACGACTTTGTCATGAAGAACGACGAGATGGAGGCCGCCGGCTCCGAGCCCGCCAAGGGCCGCAAGCCGAAGCCCACTGTCGCCAAGACGCTGCTGCTCGGCATCACCAAGGCCAGCTTGCAGAGCGAGTCGTTCATCTCGGCCGCGTCGTTCCAGGAAACGACCAAGGTGTTGACCCAGGCCGCCCTCGCCGGGCAGGAGGATCAGCTAATCGGCCTGAAGGAAAACGTCATCCTTGGCCGCCTCATCCCCGCCGGCACTGGCTATCGCGGCTACGGCGAGATGAAGCTGAAGTACGCCGGCGAACCGATCCAGGAGGCGCCGGCCGTCATCGAGGGCCTTGCGGTCGACGCGATGTCCAGCATCGCCGCCCCGCCGCTCCGGTCGCAATCGAAGGCGCCCACCGGGGCGTAGCAACCCGGTCTTGCCGAAAATCAAACGGGCGGCTCCGATTTCTCGGTAGCCGCCCGTTTCTATTGTCGCCGCCCGGATAGCGCGCAATAGCCGCCACAGCCAAGGGCTAGTCCGAACACTCCGCGCCGAAGTTCGCGATCATCCGCGCCAGGTCGGTCAGCGTGATCTGCTCATCCCGGTTGAAGTCGCCATCGTCGCGGAACGCGTCGTCGCCCGCCACGCTCCCATAGGCAATCAGCATTTCATACACGTCGTCCAGCATTACGCGCCCATCGCGGGTCAGGTCGCCAAGGCAGTCGCGATTCGCGGTCGGCTGGGCCGTGATGGTCAAGGTCTGACGCGTGGGCACATTCCGCAGCACAGTCAATCCGCCATTGGGCCACTCGATGCGCAATTCGTCCACCGTGTCGACCTCGCCAAAGCCGAAGTGCGCGGAAAGCTCGCTCGTTGAAAGGAACGACGGCGCGCCGTCCATGTACCGCGCCTGCGTGCGAGACCCCACCCGCGTGCGGACGTACGCCCCGAATCCATCCGGCGCCACTCCCGGCTGGTTTCCATCCCGCAGAAACACGCGCAGCCAGCCCGGATTCGAAGCCGGCGCCGCGTTCAGGAACATCCGCTTCGCTTCTCCGAAGCCCGTGATTACGACGTCCATGTCGCCGTCGTTCTCAAAATCGATCAGCCCGATGCCCCGGCCCTGTCCGTAGAAGTCAATCCCTCGCGCAATCGCCTGCTCGCTGAACATCAGACGACCTGAATCAACCAGCCTGTTTACGTACAGATAGCACTGCTCGTACAAAAACGGGTAGTTGCTCCAACCGTTCGTCTCGAGGATGTCCTGATCGCCATCCAGGTCGAAGTCACAAGCCGCCGTTCCCCAACCCCAGCCGCCGATCTGCGTGCCGACCGCCGCCGCGACCTGCTGAAACTGCCCCGCCCCCTGATTGATATACATCGCGTTGCCGCGCATCCACGCCGGATTACCGGGATAGTAGATCGACGTCACGTACACATCGATCCGGCCGTCATTGTTGAAGTCGCCGATCGTGCAACCCATCCCATTTGTCTCGTACCCGAGTCCGGCTTCGGTTGTGCGGCGTTGAAATGTTCCGCGCATGTTCTGGTAGTAGCGCGTCGAAGCGAAATCCGACACGAACAGCAAATCCGGCCAGCGATCGTGATTCAAATCGACAAAACGCGGCGTGAACCCCCACATCTGACCAATGTCCGCCCCCAGCATCGCAATCGTCACATCCGTAAACGTGCCATCGCCGTTGTTACGATACAGTCGATTGCCCCGATTACTGCCCGTCGCCCACGCGCCGATCGCCAGGTCCAGGTCGCCGTCGAGGTCGTAATCCCCCCACGCCGACCCGTAGCTGTCCGGCTGGAGGCTGGTGTCGGCGACGCCCGCCTCGGCCGCCACATCCGAAAAAGACTGGCCGTGGTTGTTGCGGTAGAGCTTGTTGGGTGACGTCGCCGGGTTATCTCCGACGCCATGACTCGTCACATAAAGGTCGATCCAGCCGTCGTTGTTGTAGTCCCCCGCGGACACGCCGACGCACGTGTGCATCACCGCGACACCCCACTCGGTCGCCTGATTCGTAAACGTGCCGTCGCCGTTGTTGATGAAGAGCGCGTCTGCGACGCGCTCGCTGCCGCAAACGAAGAAATCCTGAAACCCGTCGCGATTGAAGTCAGCGACCGCGCAGCCCGGCATCATGTTCTTCTGGCCGGCGCTCGGAATGTGGGCAAACTCAACCGATGACCCGTCGTTGTATTGAAAGAACCGCTGGCCCTGCCCCAACGAAGTCGACGCGCAGAAAAGCCCGACAACCGCAAACACGGCCGCAAACCTGCACATGCGCTAATCTCCTGCGGGCTTGTGCCCGCGTTCCGCCGAAAGGAGGACTCTCGGCGACTCGCCAAAATGTTCCAGAACGGAACAAACGTGAACTGTTGAGCGCAGTATAAGCGCTTAACACCGTCACATAAAGCGGAATTGGCAAGCGCCGAACCGCCCGTGGCCGCTCGGACGCCGGTTTGCTTCCCTTTCCGCCCCCCGTTAGGTTCGACGCCTCATGTCCTCCGCGCGCCCCGACCACATCGCGCCCCGCTCGCCGTTGCGGCGGATTCTGCTGACCTTCGCCATCGGGTTGGGGGCGATTGTCGTCGCGTGGCTGGCGTGGGCGGGTTATGGCGAGTGGCGTTACCGCCGGGCGATCGCGGCTTTGGAAGCGGGTTCGCTGATCCACCGCGGCGAGTTCCCCTGCTGCCGGGCGACGGACGAGCCGATCAAGCAAAGCGCGGCGTATCTGCTGCGCCAGGCGCTTCTGAGCGCAGTGGACCCGAACTATCGCGGCCCGGACGGAAAACCACATCCGCCCGAATCCGGCTGGGCCCCGCCGGCGCCGGAAAAGTGCGCGGCGCTGTTGGAGAAGAATGCGAAGGCGATCGAGTTGCTGCATCAGGCGGCAATGGCGA
>JAGQOO010000313.1 GCA_020427345.1 Phycisphaerales bacterium
CTTCGTTCATTCGCGCAGGCTCCGTCCGGTCAGGTTCAGAAACACAGTCTCGAGATTAGGTCGCTCGACGTGAAAACTGAGCAGGTCCTGTTCGTCCTGCAATTGTCGCAATGTCGCGATCGGGTCATCGCTCGCAACCTCCGCCCACCCGGTCGAACGCTGCGCCATCACCCGGTGCTTGCCGCCGTGGCTGGCAAGTAATCCGTCGACCGTATCCAGCGCCATGACCCGGCCGTGATCGATGATCGCGACGCGGTCGCACAGACGTTGCGCTTCTTCCATGTAATGCGTCGTGTAGATGATTGTTCGTCCGTCGCTCCGCAACCGTTCGATTTGCTCGAAAATCGCGTTGCGCGATTGTGAATCAACGCCGACAGTGGGCTCATCCAACAGCAGCAGGTCCGGTTCGTGCATGATCGCGACCGCGAGGTTCAAGCGCCGTTTCATGCCGCCGGAGTACCCTGCGACACGATCGCGCTGCCGATCCGCCAGGCCGACCAGATCGAGCGCGGTCGCCACACGCTCCCGGAGTGTCTTTCCGGTCAACCCAAACATGCTGCCGAAGAACCGCGCGTTCTCGGCGCCGCTCAACTCGTCGTACAAGGCGAGCGACTGCGGCGCCACACCGATTCGCGCCCGCACGGCCGGATCATTCGGAGACCCAAGCCCGCCAAGCGTCACGCTGCCACTGTCAGGCGTGAGCAGCCCCACCGCCATCGACACTGTCGTCGTCTTCCCCGCTCCATTCGGCCCGAGCAGGCCAAACACCTCGCCCGGTTGGATGGACAGCGTCAGATCATCAACAGCGACAATGGCGCCGAAGCGCTTCGTGACCGCTTGTAGGCTGAGCATGGCGTGATACTACGGGTGGAGCGAGGCCGAGCCAAGCGGGCGCGCGACGCAACCCGCGGAGATAGACTAGGCTAGCGCGTGTACTGATACCCGACCTGCCCCGTCGGCTGACGGCGCTTGGCGGCGGACAGGCGCTGGGCTTCGGTCAGTTCGTCGGTTCCGAACACGCTGCGCAGCAACTGAAGTAGTAGATCCGGGTCATATGGCTTGGCCAGGAAGTACTTGCCGCCAACAGCCGCGCACGCGGATTTGAATTCCGCGCTGGCTGACCCTGTGACGAAGATGATCGGCGTGTGCGCAGTGGCCGGCTCCTGTCGCAGCGCGGCGGCGACATCGAGGCCGTCCGCCCCGTTCAGACACAAGTCGAGCAATATTACGTCAGGAGGAGAGTCGACCGCCTTCCCGACTGCCTTGTCCGCAGTGAGCGAGGTCACGGTGCGATAGCCGGCCGCCCGCAGGCGCTTTTCCAGCGCGATGACGAAGTGCGCGTCATCGTCGACGATCATGACCATTCGTTCGCGCGTTTCCATACCGATACGCCTTTCTGTGCGATCAGACTGCGGCCCGCTTCCCCGTCGCCACGCATTCGTGGACAGCCGCCAGGAACGCGTCCATGTCGAGCGGCTTGCGGAACACGCTGTGGGCGCCGAGCTTCGACGCGCGGTCCGCCAGGTCAGGGCAGTCAGAGCCGGTGACGTAAATGACTTCGAACGGGTCAGGCTGCAGGTCCAGCAGTTCCTCGTGAAGCTGAAAACCATCTCCAGCCGGAATCTTCAGGTCCAGCACAATGACGCGAAACGGCTCGGAACGCGCAAGCCGGCGGGCGTGATACGCGTCCGGCGCCACCTGCGTGCGCAGTCCCGCGGCCTTCAGCCGCAATGACCACGCTCTGGCGAGATGGTGGTCATCCTCCACAATCAGCACACAATCGTCCGACATTGCCGCGTTCCCTCCCCGATCGCGTCCGCCCCCAGCGGAAGACGACGGCCATCCCCCGTGCTACAAGCATTCAGTTCATTCTCCGGCGTTGCCCGAACCGGTTTCGTCGGCGAGTCGGATTCCTTCTCGGCAAGCAGTTCGTACACAGCGCCAAGGAGTTCGTGAGCCTGATAAGGCTTCTGCATGAACCGCGAGGCGCCAAGGGCCAGCGCCTTATCGCGCGCGTGCTCGACAACGTTAGCGGACAGAACGATCACCGGAATGACGCGCCCTTCGCGCTCGTTACGGTACTGCGCAAGAAAGTCCAGTCCGCTTGCGCCGGGCATCCGAATGTCGAGAATGATGATGTCCGGCGGAAACGCTGTCGCGCCGCGCAACCCCTGCGCAACGTCGGGGGCCGACGTGACTACATAGCCGGCGGCCCTTAGCCGAATAGAGAGTCCCTTAACCAGTTCACGATCGTCGTCGACGATCAGGATGTGACGCTCGCGAGACATGCGGTTTCCCCCCGTTGTTTCGTCAAGGATTCAAATGCGACGCAGATTTCGTCAGCATTTTCGGGAAACGTCCATGCCCCGACACTTTGAATACGGATGTCCACACCCTCATCGCTCAGTGAGGCTGACGCGTCCTTCGCCGTCTGGGTCAGCCGGGCCACGAGATCAGATTCGCTGTCACCGCAGCCCGCCACGACGAGCAACGACCGACCGGATTCGACGGGGAACAACAAGTCGCAGCGATGCGCGAGACGCCCGATCACCCGCGCCGCGTCGGCGGGCCGACCGGACACATGCTCAACGGTGCAAATCGCCACTCGATCCACAGCCCCTCGGAGCGATTCCACGCGGTCCAGGTAACGGCGAATCACCGAGTGCGGGTCGGCGACCGGGAGCGTGAAACTGAACGTGCTTCCCTGACCGAGTGTACTATCCACGTCGATGCTGCCGAGGTTCAGTTGCACGAGTTCCTTCACAATGCTGAGGCCCAGCCCGAATCCCTTAATGCCGGATTGCGGGCTCGCGGACGCCTGCCGGAACCGTTCAAAGATCCGGTGGACATCATCCTGAGCAATGCCGGCGCCGCTGTCGACCACGGAGACCATGACTTCCGCGCTGCCTGGCGCGTGTCGGGCGCGCAGTTCAACCGTTCCGGATTCGCCGCAGAATTTCAACGCGTTGATGGCCAGGTTGATGATGACGCGTCCGACCTTCTCAGCGTCGCAGAAAACCAGCGGCAGGTCG
>JAGQOO010000314.1 GCA_020427345.1 Phycisphaerales bacterium
AGCGACGGATGGGTCGTCCATTGCAGTTTCTGAGGGATCATCGGATTGTTCGGGTCAATGAACTTGCTCTTGTAGAACACGCCGTTGCTGATCGTGATGACGCCCCCGGTCAACGTCCAATCGTCCCCGTTGTTGAGTGTCGCCTTGAGATCGAAACACCTTGCCCCGGCCAGGCGCGGATCTTCGGCGATGGCCGCCGAGGAAATCGGCACTTCGACAAAGCTGTGCTCGATATTCGGCAGGCCGACTTCGCCGGCTTCCACCCGCACGTCATCAATCAGCCAGTCATCACTCGGGTTGTTGCCCGTCGACAGGAATCGGACACGGAACTTGTCGTGCAACGCGTCGGAGGGAAGGATGTGCGTCCAGTGGGCGAAGGTTGGGCTGCTCGTGGGCGCGATTGAGTTGATCAGCACCCAAGTATCATTGTTGTTGAAGTAGTAGACTGCCAGCGGCTCATCCGGCTCGACGCCGATCGACTGCGTCCAGTAGCTCAACTCGGCGCCGGTCTGGCCACCGAGCAGAATGTAGTTCGTGCGCAGGTCATCATCCGAGCCGTAGGCCGCAGCGTCGTCCGACTGGATGTTGCAGACCCAATCTCCGCTGGGTGGGTTGTCGCCCCGCGTGGTCGGGCCCTCGGTATCACGCCAATATGACCACAGCGCGGGGTTGAGCTGCGCGGTCTCGAAGTCATCGAAGAACGGCGGTGTTACAGGCGGGTACAGCGGGTCGTTCACGCACGACGTGATTTGTTTGAAGTCGAGGATCCGATTGATGGTCGTCGCGCCGAACTGGGGAGGGCTGCCCGGCCCGCCGCAACCGTTCAACGTGCCGCACATAATCTTGCAGTCGCCACTGCCGTTGCAGTGAACCGCGTCCCACGCGTGTCCGAGTTCGTGAGCATGCAGGACGATTCGCTGTGTTCGATTGCCGCTGAATTGGGATTGGGCGATCGACACGTTTCTCGCCTGGCTGCAGATCACACCAATGTTCGACTTGCCGATGATGTCGCCGTCAAGATCGCGACCCGTGAACAGATGCGCGACGTCGTGGCGAACAAAGCTGTAGGGGGCCGAACTCCAGACGCCTTCCATGGCGTCGATCAACTCGTCAGGGAGGTTGCTGGCATACGGGTTGCTCGCGAGCGACGTGCGGATGACGACTTCCGTGATCTCCCACGCGATCAGCACGTCACGCTGATAGATCGTGTCGACTTCCGCCATCATGTCTTCGACCTGAAACAACACCGCCGCAACGCTGGAGCCGTTGGCGAGGTAGAATTCGTAATCCGCTTCAACGCCGACTTCGCAGATCAAAGGCGTAACGCCGCGCTCGGTAATCGGCGTCTCGGGCAGGTCCGGTCCCGCGTCATCATCTGACACGCCGCAGAACCCGCGACTCGGGAGGACATCCTCCACGCGCCAGACGGCGTGGGCGTCGATCGGCGCGCCCGCGATCACCGACGACACCGGCTGGACCATCCACGCGCGGTTGCCCCCGAGGTCTATCGTCGCGCAGAGTTGGCCGCTTTCTGAAATGGACGCGGTTACGCGACTTCGAGGAGTGCCGAGAATCGAGCCGCGATAGGTGCGCGGCGGCGGCGGAATCACAAAGTGATCACCGGCGTCATCAACGACGCGGACGCGAAAGTCCTTCGCGCGAATCGTCCACGGCTGCAGGATGACAGTGTGATCAGCGCCGTCGAGATTGATCTGGAAAGAGACGACTGGCGGGACGTCAGCTGGAAGCCGCAGCGAAACGACTTGAAGCGCGGTCACTTCGAGGGCGGTCGCTATCGCCTCGTTGGACAAATCGGGAGAGCCGCCGATGGCCCGCATCGCGACTGACGAGGCGGGGGCCTTCGCGCCGCCCGCCGATGCGCGCGTTTCCGCCAGCGATGGCGCGACCACAACGGCGCCGCATGCCAAAAGTGATGCGATCAGTTTGTCGGCGCCCCACATCGTCCGCCCCCTCCCCCTTACATTATATCTACGGGCATGGCACGCCGAATACAGCCAACAGGCCGGCGAGGTCAGAAAGATCCACAACGCCGCTGTTATCGAGGTCGGCGTCCGCGGAAAAGCCGGGGTCGCCCGCAGCCAGACCGAATGAGGCCACCATACCCGCGAGGTCAGACAGGTCGCGCTGCCCATCGCCCGTAACGTCCGCGTAGCACGGGGCCGCGTCGTCGACAGTCAGGGTCGCCGCCGCGGAAATGGTCTGACAACCCCCTGCTGATGTCGTCACGCAATCAAAGTCGCCCGCGTCCGCCAACTCGACATTCATGATGACAAGCGTGGTCGACATGGCGCCGCCGATATCGCCACCGTTGGAGAGCGGCATTCCGTTTCGACGCCACTGATACACGGAGGCGCCGTCGGCAACGATGTCGAACTGGGCGGTTCCGCCGGCCGGGACGGCGATCGAATCTGGTTCATCAGTGATTGTCGGCTCGCCTGCGGACACTGAGAAGAAGTCGGTGATGACTTCACAGGACGAGTTGATATCGACCAGCCGGACGTTGTAGTCATTGCCGATGTCGGCGGGCCTGAGGTCGAATATGGTCAGTGTCCGGACATTCGGCCCCGAGGTCGTCGAATAGTGATTCGGATCGGGGGGGAGCACGGTTTCGCCGCGCCGCCACTCGACAAAAGTGTCAAACGAGTTAGGCGTGTTGACGCTGAGTTGTACCAGCTGACCCATGCAGGCGAAACCGTCGTTCGGCTGCGACAACAGGCTTGGCGTCGCGCCGGCGCGCACCTCGACTTCGTCAGTGACACTGAAGCAACCGACGGAAGTCGTTACCACGCAGTTATAGTTTGTCGCCGCGTCATTGGGCTCCAGCGTGAGCGTGAGCGTCGCGGTCGTTGCGCCGCTGATGTGCCCGGGATCGTTCACAATATCCGTGACGCCGCGCCGCCACTGGTAGTCCAGCGAGCCAGAGCCGGTCGCGCCGACGGTGAGCATCACCGTCTCTCCGGCGCAGGCGGATGTAACCGCCGGCGGCGTCGAGTTGA
>JAGQOO010000315.1 GCA_020427345.1 Phycisphaerales bacterium
AGGCAAGGCCCGCGAGGCCCGCAATCGCCGCATGACCAAGGTGAACCTGGAGAACCTGTTCGACCACATCAAGGAAGGCGAGACCAAGGAACTCAAGATCATCCTCAAGGGCGACGTGCAAGGGTCCATCGAGGCGGTCATCGAGGCCTTGGACAAACTGGCCACCGAACTGGTGAAGGTCAACGTGGTGCATTCGGGCGTCGGCGGCATCACCGAATACGACATCAACTTCGCCATCGCCTCCGAGGCGATCGTCATCGGTTTCAACGTGCGTCCGGCGCCGGATATCCGCGACCTGGCCCAGCGGGAGGGCGTGGAGATTCGCACCTACTCGGTGATCTACGAGCTGATCGACGACATCACCCTGGGCATGGAGGGTATGCTCGAGCCGATCCGCAAGGAGGTCTATCTGGGCCGGGCGGAGATTCGCGAGATCTTCAACATTTCGCGTATCGGCACCATCGCCGGTTGCTATGTCACCGACGGCAAGATCCAGCGCAATGCCAATGTGCGCCTGTTGCGCGACGACGTGGAAGTGCACAGCGGCAAGCTGGCCTCGCTGAAGCGCTTCAAGGATGACGCCCGCGAAGTGCGGAACGGATTGGAGTGCGGTATCCGGCTTGAAGGCTTCGACGACGTCAAGCCCGGCGACATCATCGAGGCGTACCAGATCATCGAGGTCGCCCAGAAACTGTGAGGCGCGGTAACGAATGACCGTCGGCGTCCTGCGGTTTCGACTGGCGATCTATGAGGCGTTTTCGTTGAAGGACAAGCGGCGCGTGGTGAAGAGCCTGAAGGACCGCCTCGGCGGTCGGCATAACATCTCCATCGCCGAAGTCGACGATCTGGACCATCACCGCGCAGCGACGATCGCTTGCGCCATGGTCGCGAATGACGACCGCTTCGTGGAAAGCGCCCTCAGCCGCATTATCGATGAGGTACGAGCGGATGGCCGGGCGTCACTGGTTGACTACGATATAGAGTTGCTTTAGCGGAGTGTGCCGTTGTCCCGTCGTACGGAGCGTCTCGGACATCTCATTCGCAACATCGTCGGCCAGACGATTTTGCAGAAGCTCAGCGATCCGCGGATTCCGCCGCTGACGTCGGTGACGCGCGTCGATGTGGCGCCCGACTTGTCCGTCGCCAAGATCTACGTCAGCGTTTTCGCCCCGCCGGGCAAGCAGTCCGCCTGCCTGATGGCGCTGCACAGCGCCATGGGTCGTCTGCGTTCGGCGATCGCCGCAGGGGCGCAGGTGCGGACCGTGCCCGAGCTGATTTTCAGGCTGGATGACACGATTCAACGCAGCGCCGAAACGGTGGAACTGATCGAATCAGCGATGCGCGAGTTGGGCGAGCCGCCCGACTGGGAGCGCCCTCGCCCTACGGCGAATGATGACGCTATGACAACGCCGGCTCCCGGCGAAAACGGAGAGGACGCCACACCATGAAGGGCGCCACACAGTGCGCAAAGAAGGTCAAGCAGGTCTTCAAGTCGCTGCGATCCAAACTCGGCAAGGCGCCGGGGCCGCAAACCTCCGACCCGATCGACCAGTTGATTCTCGGCATCTTCTCGCGCGACACTGTCGAATCCAAGGCGGCGGACGCGCTGAAGCGGCTCCAGGCCGAAGTTGTTGATTACAACGAACTGCGCGTCATTCCGGCCATTGAGATGGCCGAGATGGTGGGTGAGTTCTCCGACGTCCGTTTGAAATGCGAAGACTTGTCACGCGCGCTGAACCGCATTTTCTCAGCCGAGCACTCCGTGACGCTTGATCACCTCCGTGGCGTCTCCAAGCGTGATCAGAACGCTTACCTGGACGCGATTGACGGACTTGAGGCCTACACGCGCGCCCGCATTCGCCTGTTCGGGCTCGACGGCCACGCGATTCCACTCGACGAAGCGATGTGGGCATTCGCCCGCAAGGCGGGAATGGTCACGATAGAGGCCACACTGGACGAGTGCCATTCGTTCCTGGAGCGCCAGGTCAGCGACAAGGAAGCCCACGAATTCGTCTACCTCGTTCGCAAGCAGGCGTGGGCGGATCACGGCGCCGCCGTGCGAAAAGGCGCGGTTGACCGCATTCTGAGCGTTCCGCCCGATCGAACCACACGCAACATGCTGCAGCAAGTCGCCGCGGCTGCCGCGAATCACGAGGAAATTGTCACCATCCCGCAGCCGCCTGCGGCGCCGAAAACACCGGAAAAACCGTTCGCCAAGAAAAAGGCCGCCAAGTCGGATGACAAGGCGGCCAAAGCGCCGGCTGCGGCCGAAAAGCCCAAGAAGTCACGCGCGGCCAAGCCGGCCGCGCGACGCAAGGCCTCGGCCAAGTAAATCGCTCCGAGTAACGCGCCGTCTTTGCGAGCGCCTAGCGCGCCCCGGATCGAACAAGCTTCTCGTAAATCGCCATCATCTGGCGCGAAATGGCGCCCACTTCGCCGTTTCCGACCGCGCGGTTATCGATCTTGGTCACAGGTATGACCTGGGCCCCCGTGCCGGTCAGGAACATCTCGTCGGCGCCGTACAGATCGACGCGCACCAGGTCTTTTTCTACTACTTCAATGCCGGCTTCGCGGGCGAGGCGGATCACGGTGTTGCGCGTGATGCCTTCCAGGATTCCAGCGGATGTGGGCGGCGTCTGGATCTGACCGTTACGCACGATAAACACATTATCGCCGGTTGCCTCCGCCACGAACCCCAGATGGTTCAGCATGATCGCTTCGCCCACGTTGGCGTCATGCGCCTCGATCTTCGCCAGAATGTTGTTCAGGTAGTTCAGCGACTTGATCCGCGGCGGCATCGCGTTCGAGTGATTCCGCGTGTATGAACTGATGATGACCGGCATGCCCTGTTCGTACATTTCGGGCGGATACATCGAGATCGTGGAAGCGATCGCGATGACCTGCGGCTTCCACGTCCTACGCGGCGATATTCCCAAAACGCCAACGCCGCGCGTCGCGACAAGGCGGATATAGGCGTCTTTCTCCGGCGTGAGCAGCCCGTT
>JAGQOO010000316.1 GCA_020427345.1 Phycisphaerales bacterium
TTATTCGCGCGTTTTTCGAGTCAGTTTGACCGCCCTCGGCGCCCGCATTACCGTCGCCGCGGGCGGTCGGGAAATCCGGCGATTCACCATCAAGACGGCAGGGAGGCGGCGGAATGGGCTTTGTGTCCGGGGCGGCTACTTTTCGGCGATTCTGGATTCAGGGCGAAGGTGTCGGGCGCGACATTGATGACGAGTTTTTGCGCAAGCTCGCCAGCCGCGGATTCGACGCGCGGGAAGCGACGCTGCGCAGCGAACGCCAGATGGGGTGGATCGGCCCGAATCACATCTTCGAAACCCGCCTTGAGCCGGAACGCGTCGCCTTCGGTCGCTTCGCGCTGTTCGCGCTGCGCATGGACACATTCGCGGCTCCAAGCGCCGTGCTGCGCGGCTATCAGCGACTCGAAGAAGAAGCCGCATTGCACGCGAGTGGCCGCCAGTTCCTCAGTCGGCGCGAGAAAACGCTGGCGCGCGAAGCGGCCGGCGCCAAGCTGGAGCAGGAAGCGCGCGACGGCGCGTGGCGGCGCTTGGCGTCGTGGCCGGTAATGGTCGATCTTCACGAGCAGATCGCGTATCTCGGCCAACTCGGCGATCGGACGGCGGGAATTTTCTGCGAGTTGTTTCAAGACACGTTCGGCGCGCCGCTGGAGCCGATTGACGCCGCCAGCTATGCGACGCGCGCCGCGACCGAAACCGGCGCTCAGCGCAAGTTAGAGAGCCTCGAGCCGTTTCACTTCATCGATCCGCCGGACGACGCGGCTGCGCTCGATCTAAGCCTGACATTTCTCGGTCGCGAGATGCTGAGCTGGCTGTGGTTTCGCACGCATTCGGAAGAGGGCATGCTGCGGCTGACGCGCGGCGATGAGGTCGCGTTGATGATCTCGCGGTCGATGCGAATGGAATGCGACTTTCGCCTGACCGGCGCCGACACGATCAGTACCGAAGCCCCGACGCGCCTGCCCGAAGCCCGCGCGGCGCTCGGCATCGGCAAGCAACCCGTCAAGGCGGGCCTGACACTCGGCGGCGCGGCGGGCGAATTCAGCCTGTCGCTCGACGCCGGCAAGTTACATGTGTCCAGCCTGCGACTGGCTGAGAACGACGACGCGCAGGCGGAGAAGAACCCCCTCGTTCGAATGGAACAGCGATTGGAGTCAATCGTCGAAGCGGCGACGTTGGTCGACGGGTTGTTCGACGTTTTCCTCGCCATGCGGCTTTCGACAGATTGGCCCGCCGAAGCGCGGCGAATGCGCGAATGGGCTGCGACGCGCAAACCGTCGTTGCAGGTCGCCGGTTAAGTTCGCTTAAGACACTTGGCCGGGTCGCCGCGCGGATTGCGAATCAACCCGCGCGTTCGCGCGCCGAGAACACTATTTGTCCGCCGCAGCGGGCGCCTCGGGCTTTCGCTCCGGCGTCTCCGAGTACATGACAATGACCCACTGGTCCGCGCGCCGTTCCCATGTGGTGGTGCAGAACAGGTTGACACGGTCAGCCTTTCCGTCGGGGGCGATCCACTCCTGATCGGCCTTGTACGTCATGGCCACCCCGCCGTCCCCCACCCTTGCAACGCGCCAGTCGCTCAGCGCGTAGCGCCCCAGCCTGCCCTTCTTCACCATCGCCATGGTCGCGGCTTTGTCGGACAACCCGCTAGGGTCCGCCATCATGTAATTGTCGGCGAGATAGCCCCCGAAGACCTCCCAATCCTGCTTGGATAGCGCCGCCCAGCACTTGCTCATCTCCTCGATCATTGCGTCGCGCTGCGCACTATCGATTGGTTTCGCGACCGAAGCGCCCGGCGGCGGCGTCCGCTTTCCTGCGGGCCGGTTGGGTTGAGTCTGCGCAAACGCGACAAAAACCGGGATCGCCAGCACAATAAGCAGCTTTCTACTCTTCATCATTTTGACGCTCCTCGAAGTGTTGGTCCAACTCAGGTCGACACCCGAACTTCTTCGTTCGCTCAAAGCCGGCGCCTCGCACAAGACGCCATTGCTTTGGCACAACTCTGTCCTCGGCGCGATCTATCGGATGGCGGCTGGATCAAGCCCGCGATGACGGCGTATTATGCTCAGCCATGAGCGAGGCCGCCATTGATCTCCGGTCGGACACGGTCACTCGCCCCGACGCCGCTATGCGGGCAGCCATGGCCGCGGCCGAGGTGGGCGACGACCAGTTCGGTGAAGATCCATCCATCAACGCCCTTCAAGGGCGTCTGGCCGAACTGCTCGGCAAGGAAGCGGCATTATGGCTGCCCACCGGCACGATGGCCAATCAAGTGGCTCTGCGGCTATTGACTCGCCCCGGCGACAATGTGGTCGTCAGCCGCGAATGCCACGTGGTCTGGCACGAAACCGGCGCTGCCGGGGCGAACGCCGGTGTGCAGTTCACTGAGATTGGCGCCGATGGAGCGTTTACAGCAGAGGAATTCGTCGCCAACTGCAAGCCGCGCGACCACGTGATTTACCCGCCGACCACGCTGGTCGCTATCGAGAACACCCACAACCGCGCCGGCGGTACCGTTTTTCCACAGGCCGAGGCCGGGCGAGTGTGTGCCGAGGCTCGCAGTCGCCAAATGGCGACCTATCTGGACGGCGCGCGGCTATGGAACGCGGCCGTGGCATCCGGCGCGAAGCCGGCGCAGCTGGCCGCATCGTTTGATCTCGTCTCGGTCGCTTTTTCCAAAGGGCTCGGGGCGCCAGGTGGATCGGCGCTGGCGGGCTCGCGTGAGTTGGTAACTCGCGCCGTTCGGTTCCGAAGGATGCTCGGCGGCGCGATGCGGCAGGTCGGACACTTTGCCGCCGCGGCGATGCATGCAATTGACCACAATATGGAGAGACTCGCCGAGGATCACGCCAACGCCCGGCTGATGGCGGAGGTTCTCGCGACGAGTTCTCGCATCGTACTGGAGCCGGCGGCCGTCCAGACCAACATCCTGGTCTTCCATCTGGAGCCTCA
>JAGQOO010000317.1 GCA_020427345.1 Phycisphaerales bacterium
CGCGTCCCGACAGGCCCGGTTTGGGGTGAACTAGTCCATTTGCCAGTGCCCGCGTAGGCCTCGCCGACGCGGTTTTGGCCCTTCGAGGAGATTGCCCATGGAGGAGTACGAAAACCTGAAGCGCCTGATCGCTGACGCGGATGAGGACGTGCGCAAGGCGCTCGGCGGCAACAAAGCCGCCGGCACGCGTGTCCGCAAGGCCATGCAGGACATCAAGAACTGCGCTCAGGACGTGCGTAAGAAGATTCTCGAAATTCGCGACGACGAAGCGCCAAAGTCCTGATTTCGACAATCTGAACTGGGGAGAGGGCATGCCGCCTCCATTGCTGATGGACCCGGCGTCGCTGGACTTCGACCAATGCGTCGCGGGGCCGGAAGCGATCGGGCGGATGAACCCGCAGCGGCACGAATTCGCGCTGCTGGACCGGGTCGTTTTTCAAGATCTCGATGCGGGGGTTTTTGCGGGTTATCACGACGCGAAACCCGACGCGTGGTGGGCTCGTGCGCACATCCCCGGTCGGCCAATTTTCCCCGGCGTGCTGATGATCGAGTCGGCGGCCCAGTTGGCCAGCTACATTTGCCACGTCGTCTTGGGGCGCGAGGACGATTTCCTCGGTTTCGCCGGTGTTGACGACGTGAAGTTCCGCGGAATGGTCACACCGCCGGCCCGATTCGTCATGGTCGGTAAGGCCCGGAGTGTCAAGCCGCGCCGCACGGTCTGCGAGATTCAAGGCTTCGTGGACGACACGATGGTGTTTGAGGGCGTCATCACCGGCATGTTCATGTGACGGATGTCCGCGCAACGGCCTACCGACGCGCCCTGGTTCGCTGACGCGTTTCCAGAATCCCGAACCTGGACCGATGACGACCGCGATGCGGCGATTCAGTCGCTTCCCGCCCGTCCTGCGCTGTGCTTGCTGGTTTCCGCCGACGGTGAACCGATTCTCCTGCTCACGGGCATGAGCCTTCGCCGCATCGTTGAGTCGCGCATGAAAAGTCCCGCCGAGCGGCGCGCGGACCTGCAAGCGATCGCGCGAGGCGTTCACTGGCGGATCGTTGATTCCGCCTTCGAGGCGCGCTGGCGCCACTACGACGCGGCCCGTCGACTCCAATCGGACTATCGCGACCTGATCGGGTTTGGCCCGGTCCACTTTCTGCACGTCGACTTGGAGGCGCCGATACCCGACATCCGCGTGTCGAACCGCGTTTTTGAGATCCCCGGCGCCTTCGCGGGGCCGTTTCGAACGAACAAGGCCGCGCAAGCCGCGTTGGAGGGGCTGTGGGATTTGTTCGACCTTTGCCGTTACCCGGAGCAAGTGCGCCGCGCGCCGCATGGGAAGCGATGCGCGTACTTCGATATGGGGCGCTGCGACGGCCCATGCGATGGGACGGTCGGGCTGGATGTCTATCGCGAGCGCGTGCGGACGGCCTGGAGCTTCGCGACCGGCGCCGCGTCGAAATGGATCGAGTTCGCGCAGGAAGAGATGAAGGCGCAAGCGGCGGCGCTGGCGTTCGAAGCCGCGGCCGCGACGAAAGCGCGAATCGAAACGGCGACTCGGTGGGCGAGCGCAAACACGCTGCGAACCGCGGACGACTTACGCGCGTTGCTGCTGATCCCAGTCGCACGGCGGCGTGCCTGGTCGCTGGCGCGTTTCGATCGCGGCGAACTCTGGTTCGGCGGGACAAGTCGCGCGAAGAAGCTTGTCGCGGAGGCCACCGCGTTCCTGGCGCCGCCGACGCGCGCAGGCGCGTCGCCGACGGTCCGGAAAGAGCAAACCTGGCTGTTTGCGCGCTTTGTCGCCCGGGCGGACGAGGAGAGTGTGTTTGTCGAATGGCTCGATGCGTCCAGCCGACCGGGCGCAGCTTTCGAGGAGCGGCTTGCAACGTGGGTGGATGAGCAACGTCAGGCGAAGCCGTCCGGCCAAAAGAAAAGCGGCGCCGACCCGGATTCGGGCGACGCCGCTGATATCAGCGATTTAGCGCGCGACGATTAGCCGCGTCGCGCCTTGCGCGCCGGGCGGTTGCCGCGGCCATCCAGACGATTCTGGAAGTCCTCGGTCTGATTGTCGTCGAGCAGTTCCAGCACTTCGGCCTTCACGCGGTCGGCGAGCGATGCGGCCTTGGCCGGGTCGCGGCGGGCGGCGCGATAGTCGCGCATCGCGTCGCGCTCGATTTCCTTCAGTTCATCCCGCTGATCCGGCGCGAGGCGCACGCGATGCGCGGCTCGAATCACGTCGCGGACATCCGCCGCCTTCTTGGCGCTGTCCGTCGTAGCTGCGCCGGCGTCGCCGGCGGCGTCGGGGGCGTTCCACTCGCGGAAGTCAGCCAGCGCGGCCCGCTGCTCATCCGTCAGGATCGTGTCGACCTGCGTGAAGAAGTCTTCCTGCAGCGCGTTCTCATCCGGGCGATTCGCACGCAACTGATCACGCAGCTCGTTCACGCGGTCCATGTTGCCGGCTTCGCGCGCCTCGCGCATTTCCTCGAACAGCGGACGCATTTCGTCAAAGCGGGCCCGCATCTGTTCACGGCGGCCGTCGAGTATTTCGTCATACTGATCGCGCTGCTCATCCGTCATGTTCAGCTCGTCCGGCAGGTCCCGGGCGACGCGGCGATAGAAATCGCGCGAATCCTCGCGGCGGCGCATGTCGTCGCGCATCTCGTGCAGGCGCGTGACCTGCGCCGGCCGGAGAATCGGTTCCAATTGCGCGATCGCGTTGTCCATCACCTCGCCCGGATTGCCGCGCGAGTCTTCCAACTCGCGGCGGATCTGGTCAGCGAGTTCGTAATTGCCGCTGTCAGCCGCTTCGCGCAGTTCTTCGACCTTGCCACGCATCCCGTCCCAGCGTTCACGCATTTGTTCGCGAACGCCGTCGGCGATTTCGTCGAACGCCGCGCGCTGCTCTTCGTCGAGATCGAGGTCATCAGCGATGTGGTCGAACATGCG
>JAGQOO010000318.1 GCA_020427345.1 Phycisphaerales bacterium
GATTCAGGAATTCGCCGCCCGTTTCTTCCCCGGCAAAAACCAGGACATGTACGAGAACCTGATGGTGACGATGTGTCGCCTGCATCGTGACGACGCCTCGCGCGGCGACATGAAGCTGCTGAGCAAGTCGCTCGCCGAACTGAGATACGGCTTGAAGATCTTCGCGCCGTACAAAGGCGTTCGGAAAGTCAGCATCTACGGTTCGAGTCGCACGCCCGAAGGCCACCCGGACTACGAGGCCGCCGAAGAGTTTGCGCGCCTGATGGGTATGCAGGGTTGGTATGTCATCACCGGCGCCGGCGACGGCATCATGCGGGCCGGGCACGGCGGGGCTGGGCGCGACGCGAGTTTCGGGGTCGCGATTCGCTTGCCGTTTGAGCAGAAGACCAACGACATCATCGCCAAAGACCCGAAGCTGGCGAACTTCCGCTACTTCTTCACGCGGAAGGTCATGTTTATGAAAGAGGCGTCCGCCATCGCGCTGTTCCCGGGCGGCTTCGGCACGCAGGACGAGAACTTCGAGGCGTTGACGCTCGTGCAGACCGGCAAGGCGCCGATCATGCCGATCGTGATGTGCGAACAGGAAGGCGGGACGTATTGGCCGCAATGGCGGGCGTATGTGGTCACCGAACTCCTGCGCACCGGCATGATCAGCGAATCGGACATGAGCCTGTTTCGCATTACCGATCGTATCGAGACGGCGGTCGCGGAAATCGTGAACTTCTATCGCGTGTATCACTCGGCGCGATACGTAAATGACGAGTTGATCCTGCGGGTCAAGGCCCAACCGACCGCCGATCAGCTGCGGCAGCTGAATGATGAATTCGCACGCCTGATCCTCGCGCGCGGCAAGATCGAGGCCACCCCACCACTGCCGATGGAGTCCGGCGAGCACCCGGAATTGGCGCGGCTGCGGCTGCATTTCGATCGGCGGAGCGTGGGGGCGTTGCGCCGCATGATCGACTCGATCAACCGCTGGGAACCCACCCCGACGGACGGCCCCTGACCCGTTCACCCGGGAAAAATCGAGAGAAAATGGCGCGAATTCTCGTTTTCCCCGTGTTTTCTCGGTAAAAACCGCTTGACGAAATCGCGAGAAGTTGCGAAAAGATGCCGCCAGTGAGCGGGCGAGGCGCATTTCGCCCGCGTTTTCACGGTGTTTTTCGACCGGCCCGCATGGACGCGGCCGGCGATCCGGATCGACCGAACGGCGGAGTGGTTCCACCAGCGCGTCGACCCGAATAGCAACGCTGCCGGCGCCACGGCGCGTGATTGGAGGAACGAAACAGAATGGCCAAGAAGAAAGCCGCTAGTAAGAACAGTGGCGTAGTGAAGGCGCGCTCGAAGTCGGAAGTGTTCGCGGCCGTCGCGGACGACACGGGACTGGCGAAGCGCGACATCGCCGCCGTGTTCTCGTCGCTTGAGTCCCAGATCAAGAAGGACCTGGGCACGCGCGGCCCGGGCGTTTTTTCGGTGCCGGGTCTGATGAAGATCCAGGTCCGCAAGAAACCCGCCACGAAGGCGATCAAGGGCTGGACCAACCCGTTCACGGGCGAGAAGCAGGACAAGCCCGCCCGCCCGGCGAGCAAGACCGTCAAGATTCGCCCTCTGAAGAAGCTGAAGGAAATGGTCTAACCGAACGAGTCAGTTGCGAACGAAACACAATGGCCCGGGCGGACAGTCGCCCGGGCCGTTTGTTTGTCGGCCCAGTCGCGCAATCGATTCCCCGGTCGATGCCTCGTGCAGGTAGTCCGTTGTCACCGTCTCAGTACTTTCAACGCGGCGCGCATACCGATGTCGCCGCTTGGGTGCTAGACTCCATTACTGACATCAAGCGCCGAGAGTGTCGGCGCGACCCAGCCACTTGTTGCACCGCAAGACAACCCGCCCGGACCTAGCGAGTCACCAAACCGAGATCGACTGATGACATCCACGAGCGAATTGCAGGAATCAGAACCGACTAACGCCGTCGTGGGGCACGCGCATAAGCAGCGTCCCGCCCTCGACTGCCTTTTCAAGCCGCGAAGCATTGCCGTAATCGGCGCAACAGACCGACCCCGTAGCGTTGGCCGGACCGTGCTCGCTAACCTGCTCGGGGCGTTCAAGGGCAAAATCTTCCCGGTCAACCCTAAGCGCGCGACGGTCCTCGAAACACCGGCGTTTCCGGATGTCGACGCCATCCCCGAGCCAGTCGACCTCGCCGTCGTCGTCACTCCCGCCGCCACTGTGCCCGACCTGATCGATCAGTGCGGACGCCGCGGCATCCGCGCCGCGATTGTCATTTCGGCCGGGTTCAAAGAACTCGGGCCGACCGGCGTCGAACTCGAACGGCGCGTGCTGGAAAGCGCCCGCCGCCACGGCATGCGCGTCCTCGGGCCAAACTGCCTTGGTCTGATGAACCCGATCATCGGGATGAACGCCACCTTCGCTGCCGACATCGCCAAGCCGGGCAAAGTCGCGTTTCTCAGCCAAAGCGGCGCGCTGTGCACTTCGATCCTCGATTGGAGCCTCGAAGAAAACGTCGGCTTCAGCGCCTTCGTCTCCATCGGCTCAATGCTCGACGTCGATTGGGGCGACCTGATCTACTACCTGGGCGACGACCCGCGCACCAAGAGCATCGTCATCTACATGGAAACCATCGGCGACGCGCGCTCCTTCCTCTCCGCGGCGCGCGAGGTGGCGCAGACGAAGCCGATTATCGTCATCAAGCCGGGGCGGACGGAAGCGGCGGCCAAGGCGGCGGCCTCGCACACCGGCTCATTGACGGGCAGCGACGAGGTGCTGCGCGCCGCGTTCCGCCGCTGCGGCGTGCTGCGCGTGGACACGATCGACGGCCTGTTCAGCATGGCGGAGGTGCTGGCCAAGCAGCCGCGCCCGCTGGGGCCG
>JAGQOO010000319.1 GCA_020427345.1 Phycisphaerales bacterium
GAGGTTCATTCCATCATGGGGCCGAACGGCTCCGGCAAAAGCACGCTCGCGCAGGTGCTCGCCGGTCGCGAGGCGTACGAAGTCACCGATGGCGAGGTGCTGTACAACGGCAAAGATCTGCTCGAAATGGCGCCGGAAGAGCGCGCCGCCGAGGGGGTTTTTCTGGCGTTTCAGTATCCGGTCGAGATTCCCGGCGTCACGAACAGTTACTTTCTGAAGAGCGCGCTAAACGCGATTCGCAAGTATCACGGCGACAGCGAACTTGACGCGATGGATTTCCTGAAGCTCGTCCGTGAAAAGGCCGCGCTCGTCAGTCTTGACGACAAACTGCTGAACCGCGCCGTCAATGAGTCTTTCTCTGGCGGCGAGAAGAAACGCAACGAGATTTTCCAGATGGCCGTTTTGCAGCCGCGCTTGGCGATTCTCGACGAGACCGACTCCGGCCTCGATATCGACGCGCTCCGCATCGTCGCCAACGGCGTCAACGCGCTGCGCAGTCCCGACCGCGCCACGATCGTCGTCACCCACTATCAGCGCCTGCTGAACTACATCGTTCCGGACTATGTGCACGTGCTGGTCGACGGGCGGATCGTGAAGTCCGGGGGCAAGGAACTGGCGCTGGAACTTGAGGCCAAGGGGTATAGCTGGGTCGAGGAAGTCGGCGCGGCGTAGTCGTCGCGACAGCGCGGCGAGTCAGAATTGAGTTCGACTGAGCGCGTCGGCAATGACACGCGCCGGATGGAGCAGAACACATGAGTGCCACCTCGGCCACACAAAAAGGTGATTCCGCCGTTATCGCGCAGTACCAGGAGCAGTTTCAGCATCTTTCAACGGATGCTGAACCGGCGTTTGTCGCCAGCCAGCGTAAAGTGGGATTCGCCCACTTCGCGAAAGCCGGTTTCCCGACGCCGCAGGACGAAGAGTGGCGCTTTACGAACGTCCGGCGCATCGCGGCCCGCGCGTTCGACGCCTCGACGCCGACAACCGCAACCGACGACGCTGCGATTGATCGCGTCCTCAGGCAATACGCGATCGCCGGCGCCGCGCGGCTCGTGTTCATCGATGGCATGTTCGACGCGAAGCGCAGCGACACGGCGCCGGCCGGCCTCGGCGCGGGGCTTGCGAGCCTGCGCGACACAATCTCGCATAACACCGCTGCCGTCGAAGGTCGCTTGTATTCGCAGATCACGCCGACATCCGGCGCGTTCGGTGGCCTGAACGCGGCTTTCTTCCATGATGGGGCGTTCGTGCATATTCCGCGCGGCGCCGAGGCGCAAGCCGTTATCCAGATCATCTACATCGCGACACGCGCGAACCGGCTGATCAGCCCGCGCAACGTGTTCATCGCCGAAGAGAACGCCGGCGCGACGATCGTTGAAAACTACGCCGCGACGGGCGACTTCGACTATCTGACGAACGCTGTCACCGAAGTGATTACCGAGCCAAGCGGCCGCATTGATCATTACAAGTGCCAGCATGAAAGCCCCTCCGCCTTTCACATTGCGACGTTGTCGAGTCAGCAGGATCGCGACAGTGACTTCCGCAGCCAGTCGCTCGCATTCGGGGCCCGGCTGATGCGTTATGACATGAACCCGACGCTCGCCGGCCCGGGCGCGAACTGTGACCTGCACGGCCTCAGTCTCGGCGATCAGCAGCAATTGCTCGATCATCATCTGCGCGTCGAGCACGCTGCCCCGCATTGCGACAGCCGCGAGTATTTCAAGGGCATCTACCAGGACGCGTCGCATGGTGTGTTCACCGGGCGCATTCACGTGCATCAGATCGCGCAAAAGACGGACGCCAAGCAGACAAACATGAGCCTGTTGCTGTCGGACAAGGCGAAGGTCGATACGCGGCCGCAACTCGAGATTTTCGCGGATGACGTGAAGTGCACGCACGGCGCGACGATCGGCCAGCTCGACGCCGACGCGATGTTCTATCTGCGCTCGCGCGGCATTCCGGCGGAAACGGCCCGCAGCTTGCTGGTCTACGCGTTTGCCAGTGAAGTGCTGGCGGACATTCGCGTCGACGCGCTCCGCGACATGGGCCGCACATGGCTGTTGGAGCGTCTGCCGGATAGCGACGTATTGCGTGGACTGGAGCAGTCATGACATCCGTCGTTCCAGCCGCGGATCCTGAGATGAAGTCGCTCTTTGATCCGCAGCGGATTCGCCGCGACTTCCCGATTCTGCATCAGCAGGTGAACGGCAAGCCGCTGGTCTATCTCGACAACGCGGCCAGTTCGCAGCGCCCGCGCGCCGTAATCGAAGCCGTCAAGGCGTACGAGGAGCACGACCACGCGAACATCCACCGCGGCGTGCACACGCTCAGTGTTCGCGCGACGAACGCGTACGAAGCCGCCCGCGACAAAGTCGCGCGTTTTGTGAACGCCGCCCGCCGCGAGGAGATTATCTTTGTCCGCGGCACGACCGAGGCGATCAACCTCGTCGCGCAGGCCTACGCCCGGCCGCGTTTGAAAGCCGGTGACGAGATCGTCCTCACCCGGCTCGAGCATCACTCGAACATCGTGCCGTGGCAGATGGTGTGCGAGCAAGTCGGCGCACGGATCCGCGTCACGCCGGTGAACGCGCAAGGCGAGTTGCTCGTCGACGAATTCGAAAAGCTGCTGAGCGACAAGACCCGCATCGTCGCGTTCGGGCATGTTTCGAACGCGCTGGGGTCGATCAACCCCGTCAGGCGCATGGCCGATCTCGCCCACAGCCACGGCGCCGTCACAGTAATCGACGGCGCGCAGGCCGCGCCGCATCTGCCGATCGACGTTCGCGCGCTCCGGGCGGATTTCTACGCGTTTTCCGGCCACAAGGCGTTTGGTCCGACCGGCATCGGCGCGTTG
>JAGQOO010000031.1 GCA_020427345.1 Phycisphaerales bacterium
CGCCGCGCGGGCTCTCCGGCGTTATTCGGCCGCCGGACCGGTCATGCGAGGCAAAGTGAAATTCACGTCATCAAAATCGACGTCGTCGTCCTCGGCGTGGTCAAACACGAGACCGCCGTACTTGAGTTCCGTCGTCGAGAACACCTTCTGCAATTGAGCGATGTCGCCCATGTCCTCGTCACCGTCGGCGTCCGCGTCGGAGCCGTCAAACACGTTGGTGAGGACCATTTCGAAGTTGTCGTAGTAGGCCTTCCCCATGCCCGTGTTGCCGAAGCCGTTGATAACGGTGCAACGGAGCAGCGCGGCCTTGGCGGCCGGCATCGTGTAGTCGATGGAAAGTGGCATCCAAGTGTCGGTCGGCGCGTTCCCATCCATGATGTTGGTGGTCGCCGAGACCGGCTGCGCGTTGGGCGCGATATCAATATTCGGGGCCGGGACTGAACCGACCACCCACTCGATCTTCGGGCCGGCGAAGGCCGATGGCGCCTGGTACGGACCCGCCGTAGGCGGCGTACCGGACGAGCGCGACTTCCACTGCGTGGACAAGTCAAACGTCTGACCTTCGCTGACCGCGACTTCCTGCGTAGCGCCGGCCGTTAGCGGGCCGCCGATCTTCAGCACTGCACTGCCATTATGCGCCGTGACCTCGAACAGGTTACGAGCGGCCCCGCTGCCCAAGGCGCCAAAGCTATTCCAAGTCCCCGCCAAGGCCGACTCAAAGCTGGGATTTGCGACGGGGTTCGTGGCGTTGCCGTCCAACGACAACACGACCGAGTCCACGTAGATCGGGCCGTTAAGGTTTCCATTGATCGGGTCGCCGTTCGCGTCGGCTGGCTCAAAAGAAATGAGCACGATACGAGCAATCGTCGCGTCAGTAGGGACCACCGTGTTAATGGGGATATTGACCCAAGTGTCCAAGTCCGGCGTATTCGCGTCAAACGCCAGATTCTCCTCGGGCGGCGGCGAGGACAGGCCCTCGGGCGGGAAGAACTCAAGCTTGATGCCGGCGACCGGCTTGGGGGTGTTGGTCAGGGGACCCGGGAGGGGGTCGGAACTCGGGTGCAGCGCCAGGCAACGTTGCAGAACTCGAACGCCGGGGCCGACCGACACAGTGTTCTGGAATGCGCCTTGGAACGACCCGTTCGCGAAGTCGGCCAGACAGCTGCGGGCGCCGTCATTGAACGCCCCGGCTGAACTCCGACCGCCGAAGGCCAACCAATCCGTCGGGATCATCGTATTCGGGTCAAACGATTCAAAGCTGCCGTTTTTCAACACGCCGGTGCGAGCCATGGCGGTTGTCGCCAAAGCGCCGCACAACATCGCTACCAAAATGCGCTTCATCCTCTGCTCCTCACATGAAGTTGCTTGCACAACTACCGGCAAACCAGTGTAATCAGAAACGGGCCGCTTAGTTGTTCGGCCCGATATCCCTACCTGCCTTAGAGAGCCCCCACACCCAGAAACAACGGTTTCCATAGGGGTCGAAATCCAACCGTTGCGTTCCGGTGCGGCCTTCAAGAACATCCATGTACTTCGAGGGCGCGAGGCGCTCGACGTGACCATCCAAATACCCGAAGTTCGTTTGGTTCTGGTGCCGCTTGACCGGAAAATGCTGGTCAGGATTGCTTGAGTTCCAATAGCCAAACTCAGTGAACGGCACGGCGTAATTCGCAGCCGGGATTCGGCCAATCGCGCCGCCATTCATGGCCGCGAACGGCTTGCCATCACGGTCCGTAACTAACTCCGCCTGGTAGTCGTTGAAGAAATACTCGGTGTACAAATCCGGGAATTCCTCGCCCGGCAGCAGGGTCGGATCGTGATCCGGCCACCACCCTCTTCGATATGCTGTTTCGAAGTAAAGCGGATCCGACTTGCGAACAAAGTAGTAGCTTCCGGCACGATCGTTTGCGAACTGAGTTCGTCCGAACAAGGTCAGAACGGAGTTTGATTCCTTGCGGTCCAACGACCCCACGCCCCCAACGGCGGAAGGGCACTTGAAAACATCGAGATCTTTGATGATGGGGAAAAGGCGAAGGAGCTGATGGAACTGGTTGTACGGCGCGTTGGCGAAGTAATCACCGATCGGTTGGCCGGTTGACCCCGGCATCCAAGCCAGGTGATCCGCGTTGTCCTCCGCGTAGTACAAGCTCGCCAGCACCAGCTGGTGCATGTTCGACGCGCAAACCGACGTCTTTGCCGCGTCGCGGGCCTTTTTCAGTGACGGCAACAGAATCGAGATCAACAGTGCGATGATCGCGACAACCACAAGTAGTTCAATCAGCGTGAATGCCGGTGCGACGCGTACTGCGCGCGGTGTCCTTCGCATGTCCTTGCTCCGTGAACCGCCTGGTCCTGATGAGGTGATCTGGATCATCTACATCCACTCGATCCGACTGTCATGAGCTTATACCAACGCCAATGGCGTTGCAAGCGCTTTCATCGACGCCTATAGTGTTTTCAGTCGAGGGGCATCCATTAAGCCCCGATCCAGAGCATCGTCCGTAACAGCCTGCCATAAAAGAGCTTACACTCAAGGCCGTATCCGGAGAATCTTCAAGCACGATGGCAAACACGCAATTTCCGAGCGACTTTTTGTGGGGAGCCGCCACGGCCGCCTTTCAGATCGAGGGAGCGACCACCCGCGACGGCCGAGCCCCAAGCATATGGGACGTTTTTTGTGCCACGCCCGGCAAGACGAAGCGCGGTGACACGGGTGAGCCGGCATGCGACCACTACCGCCGCTGGAAGGGCGACATCGAGCTGATGCGGGAGGTCGGCTTGCAGGCGTATCGGCTGTCAGTGAGCTGGCCGCGGGTGATGCCGAGCGGGCGTGGCGATGTAAACCCTGCTGGGCTTGACTTTTATGACCGACTGATTGACGGCCTGATCGATGCCGGGATCGCCCCGATGGTGACGCTGTACCATTGGGATCTGCCCGCGGCCCTTCAAATGGAAATGGGCGGCTGGATTCATCCGGACATGCCGAAGCTGTTCGCCGACTACGCCCAGGTCATTTACGACAGACTCGCCGACCGCGTGAAGATGTGGATCACGATCAACGAGCCGTGGTGCTGCGTCGATGGGGGGTATTTTCACGGCGGGCACGCGCCGGGCATCCGCGATCGCCGGTTGGGGTACCTGGCGGGACACAACCTGATTCGCGCGCACGCCTACGCCGTTCAGCGCTATCGGGCGCACGAAAACGGTAAAGGTAAGATCAGCTTCGCCCTCAACACGACCTTCAGCTACCCGGCGTCTGATACGCCGGAAGACGCCGCCGCCGCCGAACGGGCGATGCTGGACTTTGGCGGGTGGTTTACGGATCCGCCCCACTTCGGCGACTACCCGGCGGTGATGCGCGAGCGACTCGGCGACATGCTGCCGGAGTTCTCGGCGCAGGACGCGGCGCTGCTGCGCGGGTCGATGGACTATCTCGCCCTGAATTACTATCTCAGCGACACCGTGCGGCACGCGCCGGGCGTCGGGCACATGGAGATCGAGCGGTCGTTTGATCCTGCCTATGAAAAGACGCAAATGGGCTGGCCGATTGTCCCGGACGGCTTTTTTCGCCTGTTGAAATGGCTCAACAGCCGCTACCAGGGTTTGCCCGTCTACATCACCGAGAACGGGGCCGCGTGCGACGACAAGCCCGACGCGGGCGGCTTCGTCGATGATCAGGATCGGATCGCGTATCTGGCCGATCATCTGGCCGCGATCGCCGCGGCTCGACGCGAAGGCGTAGATGTGCGCGGCTACTACGTGTGGTCGCTGATGGACAATCTCGAATGGTCGGAGGGACTTTCCAAACGTTTCGGAATTATTCGCTGTGATCCGCAATCTCAGGAGCGTACGATCAAGGCGAGCGGACATTGGTATCGCGAGGTAATCAACGGGAACGGCGCTCCGGCATTGGCACGGGCGACGTGGAAGACCGACCCCGCCGATAATCGCGCGAAGGCGCTTGCCACGGAGGATAGATAATGCGCATCCTGGGGGAAGGCTTGTTTCGACTTGGCGCCGCCACCGGCCTGATCGCGTTCGTTGCTGTCGCGGCGCCGGCGGACACGTTCACACCGATCACGAGCTATGAACTGAGCGAAACCAGTCTAACCGTAACGCCGAACGCGGGTGACGCGGGGTTGAGTCTGGCGATCGTGCAGGGCGGAGTTGCAGGCGCGCCCGTCGCCACAGACGGCACGCACCTGCTGAAGCTGACGGTTTCGGGCGAAGCCGATCATAAGGTGGAGTATCGCCACAACTGGTCGGCGCCGGCATACGACCTGGATGGCTACACGGAGTTGCTGGCCGACGTGTACGTCGCGAGCGCCGGCGCGCTGCCCGACGTGATGGGCATCTGGAGCACAAACTGGTCGCCGCCGGACAACTGGCAGTCGGCGACCAACCTTCCGACATCCACAGGCGTGTGGACGACCGTATCAATCAACGTGTCGGCGCGCACGCAAACCGGGCTCGACTTCATCTGGGCGTTTGTGCTTGAAGACATGGCGGGCACGAGCGGCGTGATCTACGTCGACAATCTGCGGCTGCGCGCGCCCAGCACGGTGTCGCCGGCCGAAGGCGTCGCAGCGAATTCGTACAAGACTTACAACCGAGTCTACTGGCGACCGGCGTCGAACGTCGGGCTGGAGGGGTACAACATTTACCGCGCCGACACGGCCGTCGGCCCGTATGCACTGCTGAACCCGACGCCGGTCACCGGCGAGACCTATGACGACTACGTCGGTCTTGGCGCGCCGCTTTACTATTACAAGGTGGCTACGGTTGCGGGCGGAGAAGAGTCGGACCTGTCGAATTTCACATTCGCGCCGGGCTATGACGGCATGACCGACGACGACCTGATGGACATGCTGCAGGAGGACGCATTCAACTATATCTGGCTCGGCGGGCATCCGAGTTGCGGGATGGCGCGCGAGGGCGTGAACACGGGCCATCCGGCGGACACGGTCACGACCGGCGGCACGGGCTTCTGTCTCGCAAGTATCGTCGTAGCGGTTGAGCGCGGATTCGTATCGCGATCCGCAGCGGCGGCGCGGATACAAACGATCCTCAACTTCCTGGAGAATGACGCGTCGCGCTATCACGGCGCGTGGGCACACCACATCAACGGCGCGACGGGCGCGACCATCCCCTTCGCGGGCGCTCAAGACAACGGCGGCGATCTGGTCGAGACGGCGTTCTTGATTGAAGGCATGTTGATTGTCCGGCAGTACTTTGACGATCCGAACGACACGCTGGAAACGTCGATCCGCGACCAGGTGACGCGCCTTTGGGAAGGGGTCGAGTGGGATTGGTACCTGCGTGTGCCGGGCGGCCAAGTGCTGTACTGGCACTGGTCACCCAACTTTGGATGGGCGTTGAATCACCAGATTCGCGGCTTCAACGAAGCGCAGATCATCTATCTGCTTGCGGTGGCGTCACCCACACATCCCATTCCTGCGAGCTGTTACCACAATGGGTGGGCCGGCCTCTCAAGCTACGTCAACGGCAACTTCTACTACGGGTATCAGCAGTTCGTGTCGCAACCGCTAGGCGGCCCGCTGTTCTTCACGCACTATTCCAACATTGGGTTTGATCCGCGTCACAAGCACGACGCGTACGCGAACTACTTCGTCAATCACCGCAACATATCACGCATCAACCGGGCGTTCTGTATCGACAATCCGAACGGCTTTGAGGGCTATAGCCCGCTCGTGTGGGGATTAACGGCCAGCCGCAACCCGTTCGGCTATTCGGCGCACTCGCCGACTAACGACAACGGCACGATCGCGCCGACCGCCGCGATGTGCGCGATGGCGTATACGCCGGACGAGTCGCTGGCCACATTGCGACACTTGTTCGACATTTATGTTGACACGTACGGGACATACGGGTTCTACGACGCGTTCAACCTGCAAAACGACTGGGTGGATGGCGGCTGGCTTGCCATCGATCAGGGGCCGATCGCCCCCATGATCGAAAATCACCGCTCGGGCCTGTGTTGGAGGCTATTCATGTCGAACCCGGAGATTCAGCCGATGATGACCGCAATCGGCATGATCTACGACATCGACTACGACGCGGACGGGGACGTCAGCGCGACGGACATGCTGAACTTCGCGGGCTGCCTGAACGGCGTTGATGTGACCACGCCCCCAGCCGGGTGCAGCCCCCTGGAGTTTGACTTTGCGGATTTGGACGAGGATGGCGACGCGGATATGGCGGACGCGGCGATCGCGATGACCCAGCAGAACGCGAACTAGGGCCGTTGTCCGATAACTATTGGTTGACCGGGTCTGGAAATCGGGACATTTGCGCTTGTCTTTCCGGGCCGGTCCGGGTACTTTGAAAGCGCTTGCAGAGGAGCTCCGGGAGAGTAGTCTCGCCGGAGTGAGATCAACGCAATGCAATCAATTCAGCTCGAAGGGGTCGTCGGCGACCCGATGAAACGAAGGAGGACACGAAGCATGTTCGCGAAAGCCAAGGCAGCAGTTGGCGCCCTGCTGATTTCCGCTGTTTGTGCGCAGGCCCAAACCGTTACCGTGTCGCTCACGTCGCCCCAGAACGCGGCGACCGTTGAACCGGGCGTGGCTATTACGTGGTCGATCGCATTCACGACCTCGACGGGTGACAATGCCGGCCTCGCGTTGCTCGTGACCGACTTGATTCAAGATCCGAACAACCCTGAACTCATCGACATCCCGGCCGCCAGCGGCGTGCCCGGCGCGATGACGAACTTCAGCCGCCCGGACGGCATCAGCAATCCCGGCGACGGCAATGATCCGACCGGCTACGTCGGCGTCCAGCGCGGCACGCTCGGCTCGCAGGTGCTTCGCCAGATCGGCGGCGCGCAGAACGGCTTCGGCCAGGCGATGATGATGGGCAGCGGCGTCGCGGAAAACGCGAACGTTGTCGCCGGTGTCGGCCAGAGCGGGTCGGTCACCCTTGCCAGTGGCACATTCAATGCCCCGTCGACGGAAGGTGATTACACGTACTCTCTCGACAATGTCATTGCCAACGTCTTCTCGGCCGTGAACTCGGTTCCGACCGCCTCGCCCGCCGTCTCGGCGAACGTCAGCGTTGCTGCGGGCAGCATCTCGTTCACGGTTTCCGGCGCGACGCCCTGCTTCGGCGATCTGGACAACAGCGGCACACGCGACCTGTCCGACCTCGCCGGTCTGCTGGCGGCCTTCGGCACGAGCATGGGCGATGCCGGCTTCAACCCGGCCGCCGACCTGGACAACAGCGGCATGGTCGACCTCGCTGACTTGGCTGGTCTCCTGTCGGTGTTCGGCGTGCCGTGCCCGTAGTTCGGGACGCAGCACCTAGTTTGTTCAATAAGAGCGCAGGTCCGAGCGACCTGCGCTTTTTTTGTGTCTGCCAAGGAAGGTGATCCGCGATGAGGCGCCTGACAGTAGTCTGCGGCCTTGTGTTGTGCCTGAGCCTGGCGCTGGTCGGGTGCGCCTCCCTCGATCGGGCCGGCGATCACCGGCTGCACGCATCGTACTCGCGCGACTTCGACCTCGCCTATCGCGTCTACCTGCCTGAGGGCTACACTCGCAAGGACCAACGTTGGCCGCTGATCCTGTTCCTGCATGGCGCGGGCGAGCGCGGCGCCGACCTCGCCGACCTTGAACGGACCGGTCTGCCGAAACTGATCGCCGAGAAAAAGCTGGACCTACCATTTGTCATGGTCGCGCCGCAATGTCCTGCGGATCGGTGGTGGGACGCGCCCGCGCTGGCGACCTTACTGGATCACGTCGTCGCGACCTACCGGATTGATCCGCGTCGGGTCTATCTGACCGGCTTGAGTATGGGCGGCACTGGCGCCTGGATGCTCGCCGCGGAGTATCCGGATCGCTTCGCGGCGATCGCGCCGATATGCGGTCGCACGCTGCCGCTGCGCGCCGCACCGCTGAAGGACATGCCGGTGTGGGTTTTTCACGGCGATGCGGACAATGTGGTCGACATCTGGAACTCAGAAAATCAGGTCAAGCGCCTCCGCGAAGCCGGCAACACGAAAGTTGAATTCACGGTCTATCCCGGCGTCGACCACAACGCGTGGGATCGGACCTATGCCGACAAGCGGCTGTATGAGTGGTTCCTCAAGCACACCTGCCGCGACGACCGCGACTAGCTCATTTGTTTCGCAGCGCCCGGACCTTGCGTAACGCGGCTTCGTACCGGAATCCCGGGCCGTCACACTTGGCTAGGTCTTCGGCGCGCCTCAGATGCGACTCAAACTCCTCGCCAGGGCGAAGGCCCTGGGCAATCGCGATGTGCGCATCCGCCTGCTTCAGGACATAGCCGCAGCGCTCCGCGATATCACGAGCTTTTCTCGCGTCGGCATGACGGAAACTTGAAAGCGCGATCAGGATGTCCGGCTCGATCTCCTGCAGATCAAGCTGACGGCACTCCTTCAATGTCCCGACTAGTCGCGCCTGCCCATCCGCCGCCATCGCGTCGTCCCTCGCAGCTCTCGCGCTGGCGAGCTGCGCCAATCCCAGGGCCCAGCCCGCCCGAATACGATCTCTGTCCGTCTCATCTCGAGCGAACTCCTCGGCCTGACGCGCAAGTTCAAGCGCCTTCGTGGCCTGGGTCGTCGCATTGTCCGGAGAACTTGCAGATAGCATCGTCAAAGCTGCCGCCAAAGGGAGAAACGAGCGCGCGTGACGATGGCCACTCGCTTCAAAGTACTCTGCCGCGCGTTTCAGATCGGCGTCGACATCGTCGGCGTTGCACACAAGCATGTGCCAGTATGCTGAACCCAGATACGCGGTCGCCAGATGAAACTGGCACTCGCTCTTGGTTGGCTCGTCTCCCGATGTGGTCACCGGCGCCGCTCGCTCGAGTTCCAGCAGCATTTTGATCCGTTCGTTCTCGTCAACGCGGGCATCCTTGAGCCGCCCAAGCCGAACGAGTTCCAAAAACCGGTTGCCAAGCACGATGGCGAGGTTGATCGGGGGCCCCGAGCTCAGCTTTAGCTCGGCAACGGCCCGTCCATAGCAGTCGACCGCTTCGGCCGGACGCCCGAGGCGACCTACAAAGTTCCCCAGCGCGTCGAGCGTCCACGCCTTCCAGCCGGGTTTGTCTACCTGAGCCAAGGAATCAAGAATCGTCTCCAGAATGCCGCGCCCCCAAGCAAACGCGCCCTGGTAGAAATAGACCGGTCGGATCAGTCGATGCGCGAGCAGGCGCAGCGCGGATTCGATCTTGCCGGCTTCGACCAACGCCTCACATTGGTCACGAAGCGTGCTAATCGCCTCTACTCGGCTTTCGCCGCGTCGGAATGGGATCAGAATCTCGAACGGTCGGGGGTTGTCTCCCAACGCCGGCAACGACGCGATCAAGTCACCGATCCGATCAGCGCCTTCGGAACTCCCCGGAAAAGACCGCACTTCAACACTTTGCCAACGAGTGCCGACACCATCAAGGTAGAAGTGCTGTTCGTCAGCAACGAACCTTGGCTCGCTCGGGTAACAGACACGCGGAACGCGGCGCAATTCACCCTTCCCCCAATCGATCTCTCCAATTGAGTAGCTCCACCCCGCATTCGGCACGGGTTCGCCGAACAAGGGCCCACCTTGGAAGCAGTGCCAGGACCGACTCCCGAAAATGGACCTGACTTCGTGAGCTGTCTCGTGGAGGTCGCCGCAGAGGTGCACCTGGAAGTGCCCGTCCGCGAGGAATCGCTGGTAAAACGTCCGGCGAGGCGACTCCGTTTCGCCAACGGACTCGTCTGACAACACACTACCGGGATGGTGCGTTACCAGAATGCACAAATGATGCGACGCGCACCACTCCTGCCCCGTGCGGGGTCCTCCTTCTTGCCCGTGATAGGCGAGCCTCTCCAGTTGCCGAAGATCGACATCGGCGCGGCGCGGGATCATCGCGAGAAAGGCCGTGTTCAATCCAGCCACGCCGATGCGCCACCTTCCATGGGTTACGGTCCGGCGGAACTCGCCGGGAAGCCAACCGGGCCGAACTTCCTTGTCATTGTTCTCGCTCGACCACCAGCGGCAATAGGCCTCAAACGCGTAACTGGACAGGTTGCGCAGGGGCTCGCGCGGATTCTGACCAAAGAAGTCCGATCGCAGGAGATCGTTGCGGTTCCACACTTCACCGAGCAGCCGGTGGCCCTCTGTCGATTGCCCTCGGTCGAAGTCGTGGTTGCCGGGCACGGCAACAAACGTCGCGGCAGGCAGAGTCTGCTTCAGCCTTCTCACGAAAATGTTGAGTTGCCCCAACAGATCCTGTCGCCAATCACAGCGATCAATGAAGTCGCCGGACAGCACGACCAGTTGTATTGAGTCCGGCGACTGCGCCTGCAAATCCTCCCAAAAGGCGTGCTCGACGCCGTCGCGACCGCGTTCGATCGCCGAACAGCCGAGATGAAAGTCAGTCAGGTGCAGCCATCGAAAGAGGTTGGGCATGTCGAATTCCGATTGTTTTGCTTAAAACTACAACACTACTTCTCATTCTACTCGCTCGGCGCCCACTCACAAGCCAGACACCCTATGGCCGCGGGCGCAGTCACTGATCCCCGTCAGGCCCTATCCGCAGCTTACCAGGCGTTACGCGGCCACCTCGCTCCAAGACCGTATCAAACGTACGGATCCGCGGGTCTGTTGTTGCGGTGTACAAGCCTAATGGCGGGACTCTCGGATAACGGCACATGCCGGCTGCATCCGGCGCCGATCTTTCGAGTAGTCGCGCGGGGGCGCGGTTCCTGCTGAACGTCGAACCGCAAGAATGGAGAACGATCATGAACCGCTTTCTCAGCCGGCGGGGCCTCTTGGCGGGGCTTCGCACGATCCCTTTCTTAATGATGGTCGCATGCCTGGGCGGCTGCCCGCCCTTCTCAAACAACAACAGCGAGCCGAACACAACCAATAATGGCGGAAACGGGGGTGGCGCCGGCGGAGGAAACACCGGCGGGAATGGCGCTAACAGCGGCGGCAACACGAGCGGCGTCAAAGCCGGCCAGATGGTGGTGCTCGGCTACAACGACCTCGGGATGCACTGCATGAACGAGGACTTCTCCGAGCTCGTCATCCTGCCCCCCTTCAACACGCTGCACGCGCAGGTGATCCGACGGGGCGAAGAGCCGCGACTGGTCACGTCCGGCGTCACCGTGGCCTACGACATCCCCAACAACACAACTTCGGTCACCAAGACAAACTTCTGGGACTACGCCAAGCAGTTGCTCGGCGCTACGCTCGCGCCCGATGTTGGTCTGACCGGCAACAAGCTGTCAGGGACAATGAAACCGACGGGCGACAATGACTGGTCAGTGACCGGTATTCCGGTAACGCCGATCGACGACAGCGGCGCGTTGGACCCGTATCACCTGGCGCACATCGTCGTCACGAGCGGCGGCGCCTCAGTCGCGGAAACGATGGCGGTTGTTCCCGTTTCGTGGGAGATCCGGTGCGACCTGTGCCACAACACAGCAGGCATCTCCGCGTCGACCGACATCCTTCGCGCGCATGACCGCCTTCACGGCACTTCGCTTGAAAACGCCAAGCCTGTTCTGTGCTCATCCTGCCATGCGGACGTGGCGCTTGGGCAAGCGGGCGTGGACGGTGTTTCCAACCTGTCGCGCGCCATGCACGGCGCGCACGCGAGCCGGATGGACCTCGTCAGCCTGACCGAAAAGTGCTACGCCTGCCATCCGGGTCAGGAGACAAAGTGCCTGCGCGATGTGCACTTCTCAGCCGGTATGAGTTGCATGGACTGCCACGGGTCGATGTCAGCCGTGGCAAGCGCGACACGACGGCCGTGGGTAGATGAGCCGAAGTGCACCGACTGCCACAACCGGGCTGGCTTCTCGTTTGAGCAGACCGACACGCTCTTTCGCGATTCCGTCGGTCACGGCAATGTGCACTGCTCCGCCTGCCACGGCAGCCCACACGCGATCACGCCGACCGTCGTTGAAGCGGACAACATCCAAGCGAGGGGCCTGCAGGGCCACCCCGGCGTGATCAGCGATTGCACGGTCTGCCACATACACCGTCCGGACGATAGCTTCTTCCACCATGCAGGTGGTGAAAGCGAGGGAGGAGACGACTGAGGGACGCCAGGCGCTCGGTTGCTCGGGTGAGCAGTCACCCAGTAACCCCGTTGTGCCATTCCCGACCGTGCACTGCGATTCAACCGTTTGACGCCCCCCCGCCGATAGTGGTAAACAGGCGATTCTTGCGCGTCCGGGACGCGTTTTCGCCCGTTTTCGCTTCATTTTGTGGGGTCTTGCGACATGGCTCGACGGCTCGGCTTCCTGCTGATACTCGCCCTTCCCGCCCTCACAGGCTGCCCGCGGCCAACCGGCCGGGCAGATTTGCGGCTGCAGGCCGGGGATCGTGCGTTGGCCAGCAACAATCTGGAAGCCGCGCTGGTGGAGTTTCGGGCGGCGGTGAAGCTGTCGCCACAACTGGCGGAAGCCCATTCCAAGCTGGGCCAGACATTCAAGAAGGCCGGCCGACTTCCGGAGGCGGAGCGCGAGCTTGAGACGGCGTTGCGACTGGATCCGAGCGACTTCACGACGACGTTCGAACTCGGCGACGTCTATCAGCTATTGAAGAAGACAGCGCAAGCGATTCAGACGTATCTGCTCGCCTGCAAGCTGCGACCCGATCACTTCGATAGTCACTTCCGGCTCGCCAGTTGCTACCACCAGTCCGGCGACCTCGCGCAGGCGACGACGTGGTATGAAAAGGCACTGAAGATCGACGGCAGGAACGCGGAGGCGTGGAGCAACCTGGGCGCCGCGCATGACGCGCTCGGCGAGCCATACGAGGCGATTCGCGCGTACAAACAATCGCTTGAACGCAATCCGCGCCAGCCTGTAGTGCTCGTCAATCTCGCGACGGCGTACCTGAATCAGGACCGCTATCAACTCGCCGAGCGAACCCTCGCTACGGCAATCGCGATTCAGCCGACGCTCTCGATCGCCTACGAACGGCTTGGGTACTGCAAGTGGCGGCAACGGCGCTATCCGGAAGCCGGCGACCAATACGAAAGGGCGATCCGACTCGACAAGTCGAATGCCCGCGCACTGGCCGGTCTCGGCGTGGTGCGTATGACCCAGTTCCTGGAAAAGAGCGACGAATCGCTACGGATGCAGGCGATCGACGCGTGGCACCAGAGCCTGGAGCTCGACGCGGATCAGCCGCATTTGCGGGCGCTGATCGACAAGTACCGCAAGAAGCCGGCTGAACCGGTGATTTCGCTGGACTAGGGCGAAATCGCGCGATGGCTGGCCGCCCTACCCCGTAAAATCCGAGCATGAACGACGCGGCGGGACCATCGGCGGCACTGACAGATCCCGCGAGCGCGGCGCCATCCGCGATTGGGCGTTGGCGCGCCTGGCACAGGTCTTCGTTGTTCCGGCGCGCAGCAGTCAAACTCGTCATCTTCATGGCCGTGTTCGGGTTGGTGATGTATCCGAAGGTCTGGATGGCGCCGACATGGCTGTATCGCCTGACGCATCTCAACTCCGTCATCAACGCCGACGCGTCCGGCCTTGAGTCCATCGCGGAGGAAGTCCGCGCCCAACTTCCCCCAGATGCCGGTGCGCGCGAAGCGCAGCAAGCGGTCGAATCCGTTGTCTACAAGCGTGTTCCTTACTCGCACGACTGGGTGACCTGGGGCGTTTTCGATCATTTGCCGACCGTGGACGAAGTGCTGTCGCGCGGGACAGATGACTGTGATGGGCGCGCAGTGGTGGCGGCGTCGACGCTGCGTCACATGGGCTACGACGCGTGGCTGGTGACAGACTTGCTGCATACTTGGGTGCAAACGCCCGAAGGTGATGCCCTGGCGATGGAGCGGCCGGGCCGTGTCACGCTGTCCGGTCGCCCGGGGGCTGATGGAAAAACAGAAACGACCGTGGCGATCAATCCCGGACTGATCGCCAATCTCGGGCGTGGCCTGGGCTATGGCGTCAGCGTGTTCCCGCTCGCGCGAATCGCAATCATTGTCGGGACCTTCCTGGCCCTCGTCGCCCACCCGCGCGTCGGGGCGATTCGCTATCTCGCCGGCGCACTGCTGGTCATCGCGGGATTGGCGGCGATTCGAGTCAGCGGTGAACCGTTCGCCCGCAGCCTGTCCCCCGCGACTGGAGCCGGCGTCGGGCTCGGATTAGCGCTGATTGTTCTAGGGTGGCTGCTCATCGCTATTCGAGATCGCCGCGCCTTGCCGTAGGCGACGGCGCGGTCATACTCCACGCATGCGATATGGTCTGCTTTGCGTCACCCTATTCCTTCAGTTCGGCCCCGCCGCGCGCGTCGCCCTCGCCCAAAACTGGCCACCGTACGAGCTGCGTGTCGGTGATCAGCTCGTCTACGAGTTGCGCTCTCGAACCACCGGCGCGGCAAATCCTGACGCCGACGTCGCCCAACTGCAGTTCTGGGTCATGGGGTGGGCGAATGACGAGTGGAAACTGCTCGTCGACTATACGCCGGTCGAGAATGGCGTGCCCGGGGCGACGCGCGGCGGCTTTGTCTACGTCGGGCCGCGCGGCGCGCTGCGGCTGGACGAGGAAACCCACGCTGACTTGATGGCGTTTGACCGCTTTCTGCGAATGTTCGTATCGACGCCGAAGTCGTGGGAAGACCAGACCAATTGGACAACCCCGCCGGATTGGCAGGGTCGTCGCCTGCGATGCGAGGCGGACGCGCCCGACGCCAAACAACCCGGCCTGCGCACTCTCCATTTCCATGTCGAAGACCCGACCGGCGTGCTGGAGGCGATGTCCGCCGAGCACTCGGGGACGATCACGATTGACGAACAACTCGGCGCGCCGAGTTCGTTGCAACTCGTTGAGCGCAACGCCGACGGCGCGACGACGGAAACCGTTGCGCGGTTCCGTCGACTGCTGCGGAACGGCGAGGACTTCGCCGCGCGCATGGAGCGCGAGGCGGAAAACTGGCTGCGCGCCCGACGCCGCTTCGAGCGGCTGGCCGACGAGTATGAGCGTGGCGTGGATGATCCTGAGGTCGGCGAGCGCCGGCTGCGCCGCTGCTGGCCGGAGTTCCTGCAACAGGCGCCTCGCAACACGCCGTTCGAGTCGTTCGCAATCGGCGCCCAGATGGATATCGACGGCCGCGTCGCCGCCCTGAAACGCCGCCGCCTGCTCGTCACGCGTTGGCTGGGACGAACGGCGCCGCATTGGGTCGCGCCGGATCAACAGGGCGCCTCCATCCGCAGCGAATCACTGCCGGCGGACAAGCCGATCATCGAGATGTTCTGGACCGCGCGCTCCCCCGCGTCTCTGGCCGCGTTTCACATGCTTCGACAAGCTGACGGTGAAACACCGAACGATTCGGCGGCGACAATTGTGTGTGTGAACGTGGATGGCGACATCTCGGTCGGCCGCGCCGCCAGCGCCGCCCTCGCCGGCGACATGATGCGCGTGTTCACCGGCGCGCCGATCACGGGCCTGCTCCCCGAAGACTACCCGATATTCCGCGTGCTGACAGGCGATCGCCGTGTGAAACAACTCGCGTTCGGACTTCCGGCCAATCTCCAATCTCTGCTGGAAGAGCGCCGGCCGTGAACCGGCTCTTGCGGCTGGCGCGCTTCGGTATGGCGCTCGTGATCGTCTCGCTGGGTTGCGCGACGCGAAAGCCCGGTATAGCGACAAACCCGCTCACGGCGACCGGCCCGGCCCGTCTGGACGCGGACGAGCTATCCCGACTCGCGGTTACGGCCGAAGAGATCGCGGCGGCCCCCGATAGATTCCTCGGCTCCTGCCTCGCCGCCGCCGAGCGCCTTGACCATTACTCGGTCACGTTTACGAGGATGGAGCGCCGCGGGTTGCTGAATCTCCCGCAAGGCCCGGAACGCATCGCTGTGTTGTTCCGCCGATCGCCGTTCAGTGTTCGAATGATGTGGCTGGACGAGCACGTAAAGTACGGCGAATCAACATATGTTGAAGGCGTCGACGGCAGCCGCGTGCGATTTACTCCGCGGCGCGGCGTGTTCGGTCTGCCGCCGCCGCTCGTTCGTGTCGATCCGCAAACACCGGTGGCCTGGGGGGAAGCGCGGCGCCCGGTGACGGACTTCGGAGTAGAGACATTGTTGCGAGAATCACTCGCCGCCCTGCGCGAAGCAGAAGAAACGGTTCGGGTGACCGTGGCCGGCGCGGTAGCGGGAGGCGCCGATGGCGCTGCGGCAATCCTGATGCGCCTGCGCTATCCCGATGAATCGCGTCGAGCGCCGATTCAGGACTTGCTCATCGATCTCGACACACTCCTGCCGCTGGCGACATGGGTGCGTTTTCCGGATGAGAGGCTCGACGCATATTACTATTATGAGGATCTCAACCCCGATGCGGTCCTGCGCGACGATGACTTTTTGCTGATCGCTGAGCGCCCGGAACAGACGACCTCAGCGACGGCGGAGCAGCCATGATCCCGGAAACCAGCCGCGAGCAGGCGAGCGACGAAGCGTACATGCGATTAGCGCTGCGAATCGCGCAGCGCGGGCTTGGTCGCGTCGAGCCGAACCCGATGGTCGGTTGCGTGATCGTCCGCGACGGCCACATCATCGGGCAGGGGTTTCATCGGCGGTTCGGCGGGCGGCATGCGGAAATCAACGCGATGCGCGCTTGCACCGCCGACATCGCCGGCGCCACCGTCTACGTCACGCTGGAACCCTGCTGCCCGGGTGAAAAGAAGACGCCGCCATGCGTTGAGGCGCTGATAGCGGCCCGCGTTCGACGCGTCATCATCGGCGCCATCGACCCAAACCCGCAGGTCGCCGGCGGTGGCGTTCGGATGCTGGAAGAAGCGGGAATCGCGACGCGTGTTGGCATATGCGAAGGTGACGCCCAGGACCTGATCGCGCCCTTCACAAAGTGGATCACAAGAAAGCGGCCCTGGGTGATCGCGAAATGGGCCCAGAGCGTGGACGGGCGCATTGCGACCCGAACACGTGATTCGAAGTGGATTTCCGATGAGATCATGCGCGCCGACGCCCATCGCGTGCGCGGGCGCGTTGACGCGATCATCATCGGCGCGGAAACGGCAATCGCCGACGATCCGATGCTGACCAATCGTGTTTCCCGCTCACGCCGGGTCGCGACGCGCGTCGTAATCGACCCCACGCTGCGCTGCGCAACAAAGTCGTTGCAGCTGCGCGCAACCGCGCGACAAACGCCGACGCTGATCTACCACGCCGCCGACGCTGAGCCGTCGCGGGTTTCCGCGATTGAGTCGGACGGCTGCGTCGCCCGCTTGGTTCCGAACAACAAGGGCGGTTCCGTTCGACTGAGTGTGGACGCTATTCTGGCCGACCTGGCGGAGCGCGGTTTCACCAATGTGCTCGTCGAGGGCGGCGCATCCACGACCGGAGCCTTCTTTGACGCCGGCGCGGTCGACGAGATCAACTGCTATATCGCGCCGAAACTGATCGGCGGAGCCGAATCCCTCAGCGCCATCGGAGGCGCCGGCGTTGGGGCTGTCGCCGATGCGCCGAACCTTCGCAATCCGCGCTGGCGGCGCTTGGGCGAGGGTTGGCTGCTGACGGGCCGCATCTAGGCGCACGCGCTTTTCGAACGAGGATCGGAAAACAAAGCCGGAACGGCCCACAACGGAGCCGCTCCGGCCAGGAGGGAGGAGAAAAGGCCGGGGCAGGCCGGCGCGGTTCTGCAAAACGGGCCCGAGCCGCGCACAAACCTGACAACCCGTCAAATGGATGACGTCCCAAGCCGGCGCGCGGCTACTGGAGCGAAAAAAAAAGGAACGGGCATGGCGCCCGTCCCCGTAATTCGACTTCGATTTACGCACTCAGCGAATGTCCGCCCAGCGCTCATTCCACTTGCCGGCGTCTTCCCGGATTTCCTTGGCGACGCGCTCGATCTCCGCCTGCTTCGCCTCGGCATCGGCCGTTTCCCAGAAACGCGCCGGCTTGGCGTCGCGGACCTTCGCGACGGCGGCCACGGCCTCGTACACGTACACGCGCACTTCGCCGTTGACGACCAGTGCGGACTCGGCAAGTTGGGCGGCGGCGGCGGGTGTTACCTTCTTCAGCGCCGCCTGCGCGTCAGTGTCCGACTCGGCCGCTTTGGCGAGGGACGCGACAGCCGCGTTCGTCGACAGTTCGGCCAGCGTCTCATACACGCGCTTTCGCGTGCCTTTGTCGATATCCGTGCGAGCGGCAAACTCACCGAGCATCTTGTCCGCGTCGGTGATAATGAACGACTTGATGTATCCGAGCGCCTTGCTGATGTTGTTACGGTTCAGCTTTTCGCCCTGAAACTGCGGCAGGAGTTCCTTCTCGTACAGCGCCGAGCGATACTTGCGAAAATTGCCGGTCAGCGCCCCGATGAACTGGTCCTTTCGCGCGATCACTTCTGCGCCGATCTGGCCGACGAGGTCCCCGCTCGGCGTCACGACCAGCATGTACTGCCCGTACTTGGTCGGCGCGTTCCACTTCGTAAACAAGTCAGCGTTGTTCGTGGAACGCGTCAGGCGCGCGCCGATGAACCGGTCGCCGATGTAATCGCGGACAAATGCGTCGCGCAGCACGACCTGCTGCTGATCATCCAGGTCGCCCAAGTCCTGTCCCGGCACAAAGAACAACAGCGGTTTTTGCGTGCGCTTGGCGACCTTGATCGCGTCGGCCGGGCTCGACATCCACTGGACGGGGCGCGTCTGCCCGACCGCGCCGGAGACGATCGCAAGGGCGAGCACACATGCGGTTGCGCGAAACATGCCAATCCTCCCGAGTCGGTATAGGCGTGACGCGACTTGCTTCACACAAGTCGCCTCGCGATCCTGAAGCACCGGATTGTAGCCCGCCGAAGCGGTAGTGGGCGCGCCGTTTGGGCGGCCAATCAGGCCACCGGCGGGCTCCAGTCCACGCGCGGGGCGTCGCCCCAAAGGCCGTCCAGATCGTAGTAGCTCCGCCATGACGGCCCGAATACGTGCACCATCACGTCCACGTAGTCACTCAGCAGCCACGTATCGTCGTGCGGCTTGGCCATTCGGTACGCCCGACGGCCGACTTCGCGGGCGCGCTTGTCGATCGTTTCGAGCGTGGCCCGCATTTGGCGATCTGACGTGCCGGTACCGATAACAAAGTAATCGGCGACGCTGCTCAGGCCGCGCAAGTCGATAATCGTCACTTCAGCGCAGCGCGTGTCCGCGGCCAGGCGCGCGGCCTCAATCGCGAAGGATCGGGCGTCCATCGCCTCCTGCTCGGTCGCCGCCGAGTCCGACATCCGCAGCGCGGAGTTGTCGACCTCAGTGGCTTCGGGCGTATTCGGTTCAGACGGTTCAGCCAACGCGCGTTCCTTCCACTTTCAACTCACGCCTAGTCCTGTTTCAGATTGAAGCAAACAACACGCTCGAGGTTTCGCGCGAAGATGCGTCCGTTGTTGATGACCGAGACCGTCCAGCACCGCCCGCTCAGGACGTCCGCCGTAGTCGTCGGCTTGAATTCGCTCGTCTGCGCCTTGCCGATGTACAGTGTCCCCGACTGGCTCAGCACAAACAAGGCGCCGTCCGCGATCACGACGGTCGAGTGCGTCAACGCGTCGCCGCCCTCGATACGGCGCAGGCTCCAGTTCTCGCGACCGGTCAAAAAGTCGACGCACTGCAGGCCCTTCTCGTCGCCCGAGTAAAGGGCTCCTTCGTAAAGCACCGGCGACTGAAACTTGTTCTGCAGCGCCTTGCCCGACCACACTTCGTCGTGCTTCAGCTTATCGCCGTCTTTGCTCAGTTTGACCAGAATGCAGCCGTGGCGATAGCCGGAACTCAGGAACAGGTAGCCATCGTGAAAAATCGGCGCGGCCGCGTTGACGTTGAATGACGTTTTCCACGGCATCGACCAGACAAGCTGACCGTTGTCAGCCCGAACGATGATCGCCGAATCGCCGACAAATCCGACGATGTAACGGCGCCCCTCAAATGTAAACGGATAAGGCGTCGCGTAACCCACGGGCGCATCGCCGGCCTTCCAAACCTCATCGCCGGTGTTCTTGTTGTATGCGACGAGAGCGCCGTCGGTGGAGCCCGCGCTGATGATTGCCAGATCACCTTCGATCAGCACCGACCCCGAATACCCCCACTGCGGGATGTGTTGGTGCGGCTTCGACCACAGCACGCGACCGTCCGCCGCATCGCAGCAAACCAGCAGGCCGCGCGCCCCCAGCATGTACACGCGACCGTCCGAAACAGCCGGCGTCGCGCGGGGGCCGTCGCCGCCCTGCCCCTCCGGATAGGCCTTCTCGATGCCCTGCGACCAGATCTCCTGACCGTTGTCTGCGTTCAGGCAGACGAGCGTCTGTTGACCTTCCTTTGTCCCGCCCGTGTATAGCCGATTGCCGACAATCGCAAACGAACTGAAGGCGGAACCGACGTTGCAGTCCCACGTCATCGGAATCGGGCCGCTCCAGTCGGTTTTCAAGCCGGTTTCACGGGCGATCCCGTCATGATGCGAACCCCGCCAGCAGGGCCAATCCTCGCCCAAGGTGGACGCCGCCATTCCGATCGCCAACGCCAGGCCGACAATGGACCGCCCCTGAAGCCGCGTCAGATGTGCACTTCGCATGGGTCCCACTCCGCATGAGGAAATTCAGTCAGACACGTGAGGCTAACAATGGGAGCCTATCCGCGCCGTGGTCCGGGGGCAATCAGACCGGGTCTGGGTCAACCCGCAACATCCGGGCCCGGATAACCGCGACAAGGGCAACAGCAAGCGCCGCCAGATAAACAAGCAGCGTGACGGTGGTTGATAGCGCGAGTGCCGCCAGCGCCAGCCCTCCCGCGATGCCGCCGAGCAGGTAGCAAACGAGGACCGTTTGGCGAACCGACAGGCCGCGGTCGACCAGTTGGTCGTAGAAATGGCTGCGATCGCCCTTGAAGATCGGTTTGCCGGCCAGTTTCCGCCGCGCGATCGCCAACGCCGAATCCAGCACCGGAACGGCGAACGCCATCAGGGCCGCCAGGAGCGGTTTTGATCCCGCCCCGTGGGCCGAATCGCCATCGAGTCCGGCAAAACTCAGCATCAGCATCCCGCAGATGTACCCGAGCAGCATGCTGCCGGCGTCACCCATGAAGATCTTCGCCGGGCGGAAGTTCCACGGCAGGAAACCCAACGCCGCCCCTGCGACGGCGGCGGCCAGCGCGACGCGCGGCTGAAGGCCCTCTGCGCCTGTGCTGAGGGCGGCCGCGAGCGTCATCAATGCCAGACCGACGATCGCGATCACGCCTGCGCAGAGTCCGTCGAGCCCGTCGATCAGATTCGTCGAATTGCATGCGCCCAACACGATCACGACACAAACCGGA
>JAGQOO010000320.1 GCA_020427345.1 Phycisphaerales bacterium
CGACGCAGATTCAGGCGCTGATCAGCGGCGCCGTGGCGGATACGAACGCCGCTTTCGGGCGCAGTGGCATCAGCACTTCCATCATTCTCGTGCACACGGCGGAGGTGAGCTACGCAGAAACCGGCGACGCGGATATCGATGGCCCGCGCCTGGTTGATCCGAACGACGGCTACCTCGATGACGTGCACGCGTTGCGCGATGAGTACGGCGCGGATTGCGTCAGCTTGTGGGTGGATCAACTCAACTCCGGCGGCATCGGCTACTTTCCCCATCCGTCGCTGACGGGGGTTGGCGCGAGCGGTTTTTCGATGTTGCGACTGTCGAACGCGACCACGCTGACGCTTGCGCATGAGTTGGGGCATAACCTGTTCTGCGCACACGATCGATCTGATGCGCCGGACGCGCCGTGGGCGGATTATTCGTATGGCTATGTCGAGACTGGTGGCAACTGGCAGACGATCATGGCGGTCACGGGGGCGACCTACATCCCCTATTTCGCCAACCCAAATGTGAGCTGGCCCGGCCCGGTTCCGCCGCCGCCGGGCCCTACCGGCGTCGCGGAAGGCTCGCCGAATCCAAGCGACATCGCGCGGACGATCAACGAAACGAGCTACTACGTTGCGAACTTTCGTCCGCGACGGATCCTGGGATTGCCGAGCGTGCTCCATGTCGATTCGACGGCGATGCCGGGTGGCGATGGCGCGAGTTGGGCCACGGCGATGTCCGATCTCGGCGACGCGGTTTGTGCGGCGGCGGGCTCGAATGGCGCCGTCACGCAGATCTGGGTGCGCGCTGGCACGTACACGCCGGATCGCGAAAGCGGCGATCGCGCGCTCAGTTTTCATCTCGTGGACGGCGTTGAGATTCTCGGCGGATTCGCGGGCGGCGAGACGGCCGCTGACCAGCGTGACCCGCAGTTGAACACGACGATTCTGTCCGGTGAGATCGGCGCGGCGGGGCTGACGGACAACAGCTACCACGTCGTGGACGGGGCCGCGCGAGCCGCGTCGGCGGTGCTGGACGGGTTTACGATTCGTGACGGATACGCCGACGCCGATCCGAACGATGGTGGCGCCGGTGTGCGTGTGTTCGGAGTTGGCGCGCCGACGATTCGCGATTGCCGGATTGTCGATAACGCGGGTAATCGCGGCGGCGGCGTGTATTGCGCGTTCGGCGCCAGTCCGCGTTTCGAGAACTGCCGGATTCAGTTGAATTCCGCGCTACTAACGACGTGGCCGGCGGGCGGGGGCGGGGCGCATTGCTATGTCAATGCGCATCCGACGTTTTCGGCTTGTGAGTTCAGCGCGAATACGGCGGAACTTGGCGCGGGCGTCGCAATGCTGTTCGGTTGCGCGCCGGAGTTTGCGGATTGCGAGTTTCTGCAGAATGACGGTGGAGTTGATGGATCCGGTGGCGGGCTCTACGCGTACGGCGATTGCGACGCGACGCTGACGCGCTGTGTGTTTCAAAACAATAACGCCCACTACGGGATGGGCATCGCCTTGTTCTTTGATTGCGATCCGACAGTCACGGATTGCGACTTTGTCGATCACAATCGCCCGACGGACGCCGAGGGCGGCGGGATGTATGTGTACTCGACCTGTTCGCCGGTGATTGAGGGTTGCTTGTTCGCCGACAACCACACGCTGTCGGGAGGTGGGATCGTTTGTCTGTTCGGCGGAGCGCCCCGACTGGCGGGGTGCGTGTTTCGCGGCAATGTGGCGGACGGCGACAGCGGCGCCGCGAGCTTCTACAGCGAAACGCAGCCCTTGGTTGTGAGTTGCCTTTTCTCGGGAAACTCGGCGCCATTCGGAGGGGCGATCAGCACGTGGTTCGACACGACGGCGCGAATCACGAACTGCTCGCTTGTCAGCAATGTGGCCACCAACTCCGGGGCGGGGATCTATGGATATGAAGCCGACCCGTTGATTGAGAACAGCATTCTGTGGGGCAATCACGTCGGCGTGGCGGTGGACGAAGCCGCACAGGTTTCTGGTTTCAACACAACGCCGATCGTGAACGCAAGCACGGTTCAGGGTTGGAGTGGCGCTCTGGGCGGCGTGGCGAATTCGGGCGCCGATCCGGTTTTGCGCGACGCGGATGGCGTAGACAACATTGCCGGAACACCGGACGACGACGCCAGACTCTCTGTCGGCTCGCCGGCGATTGATACGGGCGACGACGCGCTTGTGCCGGTCGGCGCGGTAGTTGATCTGCTGGGGCGCCCACGAACTCTCGGCGCGCACGTGGATCGGGGCGCGTTTGAGTTCGGCGTTTCTGTGGGCGATCTGGATCAGGACGGGCGGTTCGGAGCGGCCGAGTTAGGGGCGTTGGCGGTTTGCATGGGCGGACCTGACCGATCGCCGGTCGCGGCGCCGCCGTATTCGCTGGCTGAGTGTCTCGCTGCGTTTGATCTGGATTCTGATGGCGACATCGACGCTAGGGATGTTGCGGGGCTACAACGACTGCCTTGATGGCGTGAGCCGGGGCGAACCGATCGAGAGTTTGGGCATCGACTTTCTCGGCAAAGCGAATCCCCGTCTCGTGCACGTGGCCCCGAACGTACCCGCAGTATGCGACCTCCGCGTTCAGAGTGATCCACTCGCCGTCCAGCGCCCTTAGTCTGACGGCGCATTGACTCCCGGCGTAGACAAACTGGTCCGTGAGGATCGCCAAGTCGACCTCGCTAATCTGGCATGGCTGGATGAGCAGGGTTCGATCGCCGATCGTCAGCAGGCCGCCAACGATGGGCCTGTATGGGCGCTTGGCGGGCCCATCCCGCGACGGCAATCGCTCAATCATGTCCTTGCGCTCGGACCAGTCGAGGTTCAGCGGGCGTTTTCG
>JAGQOO010000321.1 GCA_020427345.1 Phycisphaerales bacterium
ACGCGCGGCTCGCCGACGGTCGCGGCCTGCTCAACAGTCCCGGCATCCTCAAATCTCTGATGGGTCTCGCGAAGGAAGCCAATCCGGCTGCCCATCTGCCGGGCTCGAGCAACGACCCAGGCAAGGCGATCGACGAGCGGTTGGCAGAGCTCGCCACCATGCGCAAGAGCAACTACGACGCGTGGATGAAGAACGACAAGGCGCGGGCGGAAGAGCGTGAGCTGATGGAGATGAAAGAACGCATGGGGAGCAAGGCGGCATGATGAAGACCAAACGGAAATCAGGAAAGGTGCCAAGCGTGCTTTCGGAGGAATCCGTGAAGCCGAAAGCGCAGAAGTCGCAGGGCAAACAGAAGAGCCCGACGGCGGTGAAATCGCTTTTCAGCGGCCGTCGGTATTGACCTGTGATCCGTTTGGTAGGAAACTGCGCGGTGTCCGGATACCCCGATTCCTTCGGCCCCGGACACCGCAGTAGCCAAGCTGGCCCTGCGAATGAGCGAAAGGCCCCGTTCTCGGACACCCCGGACGCTCACGAGCAGACACCCCAAGCGAACGCGATTCACCTGAATCCTACGTTAAGGAGTGTCTGACATGGCTGAGACAGCCTTTCAAACCCAGTACCGCCAGGACTTCGTCGACGGTTTCGAGCAGAAAGAAACGCTGCTGCGGACGGCTGTCACGACCGAGGCGGTCATCAAGGGCAACACCGCAACCTTCCTCGTCGCCGACAGTGGCAGCGCGGAGGCCAAGACGCGCGGCGTCAACGGCCTGATCCCCGCTCGTGGCGATAACCTCACGCAGCCCGCAGTGACGCTGGTCGAATGGCACGATCTCGTGCGGAAGACCGGCTTCAACATTTTCGCGTCGCAGGGCAACCAGGTCGCGATCATGCAGCGGACGTCGATGGGAGTCATCAATCGCAAGATCGATTACGACATCTATACCGAGCTGAACACCGGCACGGTCAACACCGGCACCGCGGTCACGGCGAGCATTCCGCTCGTCATGCGCGCGAAGACGATTCTCGGCATCGCCGAAGTGCCGTGGGATTCGAACCTGTTCGCTGCCATCACGCCGGCCTTCGAGGCGTATCTGATGCAGACGAAGGAGTTCGCATCGCGCGAGTACATCAATCGGGCGCCGCTCGAGAACGCCGATCCCGCATGGCGAGACCGGCCGCTGATGTACTACTGGCTCGGCGTGACCTGGATGGTTCACCCGCGTCTTCCGGGCGTCGGCACGTCGGCCGAGAAGTGCTTCATGTGGCACAAGAGCGCGATCGGCCATGCCTACAACTCGGGCGATCTCGAAGCCCGCGCCGGCTACAACGAAGAGCAGGCGTATTCGTGGGCGCGGACGTCGATCTACATGGGTTCGCAGCTTCTCCAGAACTCCGGCGTCGTCGTGATGAACCACGACGGTTCGGCTCTGGTCGCAGCGTAATCGCAAGGGGAGTGACATGACCTACGACACAAGCAATCCTCCGCAGTGCGTCGTTCCGGCCGTCGGTGGCAAAGGCCCGGCGATCTGGACATACGAGGACGGCGACGACGATGCGACGGTGAACGGCGCGGACTACTTCACGAATGGCGAAGTGCTCGGTATGCAGGTCGGAGACGTGGTTTTCGTCTACGACACGGCAACGCCGAAAACCTCTTTCCATTACGTGAGCGCGATCGATTCGGACGGCAATGCGACCGTCTCGTTCGGCGCCGTCGCCTGATCCGGAACTCTTTCCACCAACCCGAGGGCGCCCGCGTGGCGCCCTTTTTTTTGCGTAAGGAGAAATCATGGCAACTGCCGCACAGAAAACACCCGTCGAAACCAGCGAGAAAGATCAGTCGAACGAAATGATCTCCGGCATGGTGAAGGCGATCTCGGACGCCAAGCGCGTTCTGCAGCCTCGTCGTCTCGATCTTCGGGAGAACGTCGTCAACGACTGGGTCGTCAAGGTCGACTCTGGCGTGACAGCCGGAGACATCGAAACCCCGAAGTTCTGGCAGCACTACACCAACGTCCTGCGTCGTGGCGACGAGCTGCGCATCGACTGTGTCGACGGTTCCTGGACCGCGCGTGGTCGCGTGCTGGCCGTCGGACCGCGTGAGGTCATGGTCAAGGTGCTCGACGTGCACGAGCTCGAGGTCGTGTCTCCGGACGTTCTGCAGGTTCCGAGCGGGTACACGATCGAGTGGGCCGGCGACATCGAGATGTGGCGTGTTCGAATGGACCGTGAGGTTCTGAAGAGCGGCTTCGAATCGAAGGGTCGCGCTGCTGCCTGGTCGCACACACACGCGATGAGCCAGCAGAAATGACCGATCGCCTCTCGCTCTACAACGGCGCGCTGACTGTTCATCTCGGTCAGCCGCCGTTGTCTGCGCTCACAGACGATGAGTCGGTGCGCTATGCGCTCGACAACGTGTGGGACCGCGGGGCGCTGAAGACGTGTCTACAGAAAGGGCAGTGGAATTTCGCTGCCCGATCTCAACGTCTGGAATACGATCCGTCGGTGACGCCGGACTTCGGCTATCAGTACGCGTTCGCGAAACCGACTGACATCGTGCGCCTGATGGGACTCTGTTCCGATGAATACTTCGAGGCGCCGCTTCGGATGTATCAGGAAGAGAGCGGCTATTGGTTCACCGACCTGCAGCAGATCTATGTCCGGTACGTATCAAACGATGCCAGCTACGGTCTCGACTACTCATTGTGGCCGGAGAATTTCACTCGGTTCGTCGAAGCGTTCCTGGCGGATCAGATCGCCAATCTGTCGACGTTCTCTGACAAGAAGACGGACACCGCTGCTGCA
>JAGQOO010000322.1 GCA_020427345.1 Phycisphaerales bacterium
TCTGAAGTTCCGTCATCCCCGAGTGATACGGGCGTTTGCTTGGGCCTACGCCGCCTTGGCCGGGGCGTTCGCGCGGGCGAGTTCGACGAGTTTGTCGAAACCCGCCTCGTCGTAGATCGCGACTTCGCTCAGCATCTTGCGGTTCAGCCCGACACAGGCGTCCTTCATCGCGCACATGAACTGGCTGTACCGTATGCCGCGCGACTGGCACGCCGCGGTGATACGCGTAATCCACAACGCCCTGAATTCGCGCTTCTTAGCGCGGCGATCGCGGAAGCCGTACACACCGGCCTTGATCACCGCCTGCTTGGCATTCTTGAACAACTTGCTGCGGGCGCCGAAGTAACCGCGAGCGCGCTTCAGCATGCGCTTGCGACGGCGATTGGTGACTGGCCCGCCTTTAACTCGTGACATCGATCAAACTCCTTGCGACGCGGGCTAGGCGCCCAGCGCGACTCTGCAATTCTCGCCGATCGCCCCTTCAATCAAGCGCGAGCGCCGCAACTGGCGGCAGCGCTTGCCCGATTTCTTGCTCATCAGGTGGCCGTTGAAGGTGGACTTCCGCTTGACCTTTCCCTTGGCCGTAACCCTGACGCGTTTCTTCAGTCCCTTGTGCGGCTTGAACTTGGGCATCGTATGGCTTCCCGATTCAATGAGTAGAGCCGCGTAACATACTCCCGCCTCGAAAGCCCGGCAAGAGGGCGACAAAAAAGGCGCGCGGGCAGTTGTGTTTATCACCGGAATTGGTCAAAATCCGGCCTGAGTTTTCGACTGAAAGCGTTTTCAGGCGGCCCGACAAGCCAATCTGGAGAGCCGATGGGCATCAAGCGGATCGGAATTATCGTAGGCGGCGGCCCCGCCCCCGGGATCAATGCGGTGATCGGCGCCGCCACGATCGAAGCCCTCAACCGCGGCATCGATGTGCTCGGCTTCTATGAGGGCTTTCGCTGGCTCTCCTCAGACGCCTTCGACCCCGACCTGCATACGACCGCCCTACGAATATCGGACGTTGCACGCATCCACTGGGACGGAGGCTCGATCCTCCGCACCGCTCGCACCAGCCTGCTCGACAAGGCGCGCCTGCGCGAGCACACCATGGCCTCGCCCGACGCGGAGCGCGTCCGGCGGGTGTTGGCCAACCTCCGCCTGACGGGGATCGACGCCCTGATCACCATCGGCGGCGACGACACCGCCCTGAGCGCCCGCTTCGTGTGCGACTCGTCTGAGCGTGAGATCCGCCTCGCACACGTGCCGAAGACGATCGATAACGACCTGCCGCTTCCGCATGACGTCCCGACTTTTGGCTTCTCGACGGCCCGGTTCCTCGGCACGCAACTCGTCAAGAACCTGATGCAGGACTCGCAAACGACCGGCCGCTGGTATCTGGTCGAGTCCATGGGGCGATCCGCCGGCTGGCTCGCGCAGTCGATCGGCATGTCGGCGGGCGCCACGCTGACGCTGATCCCGGAAGAGTTCGAAGAGAACGCCAAAGTTCAGAATATCCTCGACGTGATCGAGGGCGCCATTATCAAACGGCGCGTAATGGGCCGTCCCGACGGCGTAGCGATTCTGGCCGAAGGGCTCGCCTACAAGCTCGGCGACGCCGATGAGTTGTCGAAACTGCTTGGCCGTCCGGTGCCCCTCGACGCAGCCGGCCACCCGCGCCTGTCCGAAGTCAATCTGGTCAATCTGCTGAAGAACGAGTTGCAGGCCCGGTTCGCAGCGCGCGGCCAGACGCTCGAAGTCGTTGATCACGAGTTGGGCTATGAGCTGCGCTGCGCCGACCCGACACCGTATGACATGGCGTATTGCCGCAGTCTCGGCTACTTCGCGGTTGAACTGCTGCGGACCGCCGACCAGCCGCCGGCGGCGATGGTCTCTGTCGTCAACGGCAACCTGACTCCGATCGACCTGCACGACATGATCGATCCGAAGACCAATCGCACGCGCGTGCGCATGGTCGACCTGAAATCGGACTCGTACCGTATCGCGCGCGCCTACATGATTCGCCTGGAGCCAGCTGATCTCGATGATCCGGAAAGACTTCGGGCGCTGGCCAAAGAAGCGAACATGGCCCCGGACGAGTTTGAGCGGAAGTTCCGCAGGGCCGCGACACGCCGCGATCTCTAACCGGCGATTCGGAGCGACGCCACGAACCACGCTGACATCATCATCGTCGGCGGCGGCGCCGCCGGATTGGCGACCGCGATTTTCACGGCCCGGCGCGACCCGAGTCTGTCCGTCCTGATACTCGACGGCGCAAAAAAACTCGGCGCCAAGATCCTCGTCAGTGGCGGCGGCCGCTGCAACGTCACGAACCGCGCCGTCACCGCCGATGACTATTGGGGCGGCAGCCGCAACTCGATTCGCCGCGTGCTGAATGCCCTCCCCGTATCCGAGACGATCGCATTCTTCGAGCAGATCGGCGCGCCGCTCGTCGAAGAACCCGAGTTCGGCAAGCTGTTCCCCGTCGCAAATCGCGCCCGCGCCGTCCTCGACGCCCTGCTCAACGAAGCCGAACGCCTCGGTGTGCAGATCGCACTGCGACAGCGCGTCGCCGCGATCGAGCCGACCCAAGATCGCTTCCGCGTGAAAACGGAAACCGCCGCGTTCGAGTGCGGCCATGTCGTTCTCGCGACCGGTGGCCTGTCATTCCCCAAAACCGGCAGTGATGGCGCCGGCTATGGCTTTGCCCGCGCGATGGGGCATTCGATTACTCCAACGACACCCGCCCTCGTGCCGCTCATCCTTGAAGACGCCTATCACGAGGCGCTGTCCGGCGTCGCCCATCCGGTCGTTCT
>JAGQOO010000323.1 GCA_020427345.1 Phycisphaerales bacterium
CTTGCGGAAAGCGAAGCCACGGTCCTCGATGCGAACTCGCCGACCGCGACCTGGATCGACAACACCCCCCTCTCGGCGATCGCCCCCGCCGGCACTACGACGGCTCGGGCGGTGTTCTTGTTCCTGCAGCCGGATGGCGTGACCGGCGGCGCTGGCCTCGTCGACGGCGTCAGCTTTGAGGTCACCAACGGCGCCACTCTCGATCCGAACGCGTTTTCATTGACCGCCAAAGTGCAGGGTATCGCCAACAGCGCCGGCGAATCACTCGGCGACATGCAGCTGCGCATCGAAGATCCGGACGGCGATCGAATCGTGTTTACGACAACCGCGAATGGCGCCTACCAGATGATCGGCGGCCCGCTCGACACCGGTGTCGAAGCGGAGCCCAACGGTCGACCCGCAACCGGCGTGTTCAACTTCAACGCGGCTTCTTTCAATGTCGTCATCGCGTTTGATAACACCGGCGCCAGCCCATGGGGCACGGGCGGGACGCTCAACCTCGACGAAGTCGTCCTCGGGAACTCGATCTCTGAGAACAGCGGGTGGTACGCCGGCCTGACGTTTGAAGAACTGGCGCTGACCGTAGGCGACGCCAACTCACTCGCGCTTCGCGCCGACGTGCTCGGCAGCGTCACAGGTGGTGAGTACGAACTGCGACTTGAAGCGTTCCGCATCACGAGCACCGGCCTCAATGACGACTTCAATTCCGTCACCGGCGTCGGCGGCGGACTGTTCTTCGAGCCCAACATGGGAGCGTTCGGTTCAACGGGCGACTATGACAGCGGCATCGGCGGCGAAGGCGCTTTCGCCGGCACGGTTGGAAACGCCCAGGTGTTCGGCAACGGCGTGTCCGCGCGCGGCCTCCCGACCGGCGGACCAAGTGGCGATGGCTCGGTCGAGATCCGCGTCAACAGCATCATTTCAGGCCCGGGCGGCGACTGGTTCGCCGGGCTGAGTTGGAACGGACAGGGCCTCGCCTCAACCGACTTGAATGACGTTGTGCTGACCGCCGACATTCGCGGTATTGGCGACAGCAACGGCCTTGGCCCAGCCGGCACATACGAACTGCGAATCGAAGATTCCAGCGGCGATCGGCGCTACTTCTCGATGACGGCCAACGGCGGTTGGCAAAGCGTCGGCGGTCCGCTGTCGTCCGCGACCGAAGGAGCCGCGCTTGGCGGCAACGGCGACGGCGTGTTCAACCTCGACTCGCCCTTCTACAACGTCGCGGTTTCGTTCATCGATCCGGGAACAACCTGGAGCACGGGCGGCCGGCTCGAAGTCGACAACTTGTTCCTGACGCCCGTCGCAAACAGCGTCGAAATCGGGCGCGCGACGTTTGGCGGTGTTGCGAATGGCGCCTACCAAAGTGTGGGTGGGCTACTTTCTGACGCGGACTCCACGAGCTTCGGCGACTACAACCAGAACTTCAGCGGAGCCAGCGGCGTCAGCAACACTTTCGAGGACTGGGATACGGCGCTGGCAAACGAGTCGGCGTTCTTCGGGACCTTCGGCCCGGCCACGCTCGATCCCAACGGCGGCGCTACCACTGGCGTCTGCGCCACTTGCGGCACGTCGGGCGGACCGGCGGCGCAGATCCGCGTCCAAGGCGTCAACGACAACGTCAGCGGCGGCTGGTTCGCGGGGATGGTGTTCAATAATGTGCCGGCGAATCTATCGGGCGATCTGAATGACATCTTCCTGACCGCGGATATCCGCGGTTCGATCGAACCGAGCAGCGGCCAGTCACTTGGCACGTATCTATTCCGCATCGAGGATGCCGATCTGACCACGCGACAGTTCACAATCAGCGCCACCGGCGCGTTCCAGTCCGTCGGCGGAGCGCTCGCTGATGCGCCGGTTGTCCAGATTAACTCGGGCGACGGCATTTTTGACCGCAATCAGGCGACCTACACAATCACGCTCGCCTATGTCGGCACGGCGTCGGATTGGGGCAGCGGCGGCACGTTGACCGTCGACAACATCCACCTTGATGGCGTTCATCTTCTCGACGCCGATTACGTAAACATCGCGCTGGCATTCCGTAACGAACTCCCGACTTGGGGCGTCAACGGCTCGTTAAGTCTCGACAACCTGTTCCTGGGCGAGGAAGCCGGTTGCTTTGGCGATGTGGACAGCAGCGGAGCGATCGACCTGGCCGACCTCGCCGGCCTGCTCGCCGTGTTTGGTCTGACGTCCGGCGACGCCGGATTCAATCCGGCCGCGGACTTCGACAATAACGGAGCGGTAGACCTGGCGGATCTCGCCGGACTGTTGTCCGTGTTCGGAACGGCCTGCCCCTAACCGGGCTCGTCAGTAACACTTACAAGCGCCGGCGACCCCCCAGTCACTGGGTCGTCGGCGTTTTTTCGTGCGCAGCCCGAATCGAATCCGACCGGTGGCTGTCTCGAGGCCGAGAACCCGGCCGCGAGGCAAGGGTCTCCCCGCTGCACGGATGTACTGGCGCGGAGAGCGCAAACGCGACAACAAAATGCGTGAACCCGCGGTTCTGGCGTCGCTTGGTCCCTGACCCTTCAGCTCACACCGCTCCTGCCGCGGATGCTGGAAGGGCACAGGGAGAAACCAATGAAGTCCGCGAAGTCAATCGGCGCCGTGTGGCGCGCGTCCCTCATTTGCCTGGGCATGGGCGGCTGCCCGATCCCCGACGAGATCCAGAAATCGGAGGATTCCGGAGCGAACGACCGGCCATTGGTACGCGTCGATTCGGAGCTGGTCCCCCG
>JAGQOO010000324.1 GCA_020427345.1 Phycisphaerales bacterium
AAGCCCCCCGGCTCGCTTAGCTTCTCATCATAGCCAACCCGGGGGGCACGAATCAGCGCTTTCGTCGACGAAACGCGCGACGAAAGTGGCGCGCAAGTCAGCGCGATCCATTGCAACAGCGATTATCAGACAGCCGCCGGCGTGGGCTCGTCAGTCACGCCGTGCCAGACTCGATGCACGATCGCGTAGAAGTCGAGCAGAATCATGTAGTTCGCGGGAATGACGATCAGCGTCAACGCCGTCGCAAAAATCAATCCGAAGCTGATCGACACCGCCATCGGAATCATGAACTTCGCCTGAAACGATGTCTCCAGCATCAGCGGCGCGAGGCCCAGCACCGTCGTCAGCGATGTCAACAGGATCGGCCGCAATCGCCGCCGACCCGCGTCCAAAACGGCTTGCAACTTGTCGACACCAGCGCGCATCTCGTGATTGATGAAATCCACCATGATCAGCGAGTCATTCACCACAATGCCCGTCAACGCGACCACGCCGATCATCGACAGAATCGTCATCTGATAGCCGGAAACGTAATGACCGACGATCGCGCCCGTCAGCCCGAACGGAACCGCCATCAGTACGACAAGCGGTTGCAGGTAGCTCTTGAACAACGCCGCCAGCATGAAGTAAATCAGCAGCAACGCCGTCGGATACGCGATCTTCAGCGACCCGAACGTTTTGCGGAATTGTTCCGCATTGCCGGCGTAGTTGATCCGCACGCCGAGTGTGCTCTCGAGTTCCTGGACGAGCGGCGTGAGCGACGCCAGCACCTCTTCGGAAGTCGTCACGACCTGATCGACGTCGCCCAGCACCGTCACCGCGCGGCGCTGATCGACGCGCTGAATCGCGGACACACCCTCGTCCTCACGCACACGCGCGATTTCGCTCAGTGGAACCATCTCGCCGCCCGGCGACTTCACGCGCATGTCCGCCAATTCGTACACGTGCTTGCGACGGTCTTCCGGGTACCGCACCACGATGTCGACATCTTCGCGACCACGCTGCAGCGTGCGCGCCTCAAGGCCAAAAAACGCCCCACGCACTTCCGTCGCGAGGTAGCGCGTCGTATAGCCCAGCGCGCGGGCGGAATCCAACATTTCAATCTGCATTTCGCGTTGACCGGCCTCGTGATCGTCGCCGAGGTCATGCACGCCGTCGATATGAGCCAAGGCGTCAACCAGTTTGTCGCGCGCCCGCAGAATCGGCTCGATCTGCGACCCGGTGATCTGAATCTCAATCTCGCGCCCCGCCGGCCCGCCCTGCATCGCGCCGAAGCGAATCGAATTCGCCCCGGGAATCACGCCGACTTTTTCGCGCATCTCATTGACGATCGTCTCGCTGTTGCGATCGCGTTGTTCGACCGGCTTCAGCTCAATGATCGCCTGCGCCAAGTGCGAACGGAATGTTGTGTATGCGCCCGTCTCGTCCGCCGTCACTTGGGCCCCAAACACCGCCCACACCGTCCGTGTATCCGGATTCGCCAGCGCAGCGTCCTCGATCCGCCGCATCGCCTCCTTGGTCTGTTCGACCGGCGTGCCGACCGGCATGTCCAGACTAACGAGCAGCGTTTCAGCGTCCATCTTCTGGAAGAACACGACCTTCACCCGTCCGCCGGCAACCAGGCCGAACGCGAGCATAAGGGCCGCCGTCGCCGCGCCGATCGTCACATAGCGATATCGAACCGACAGTTCGAGCAACCACACGTAATACTTGTTGAGAAACGACAGCAACAGATGCTCTTCCGAATCGCGGAACTTCGCCATCCAGCGCCGCATCGGCGACGTCGCTCGCTCCCGACGCTCCTGATCGCGCGGCTTTAGCCACTCCGCCAAGTGCGACGGCAAAATGGACAGCGCCTCGAATAGCGATATGCCCAGCGCGCAAATCACGACAACCGGCAGCACGCGCATGAAGTCGCCAATCTGCCCTTGCAGCAGCAGCAGCGGGGCGAACGCGCCCATCGTCGTCGTCACGGCGACGATCACCGGCCATGTGACTTCCTGCGTGCCGACAACCGCCGCCACGTGCGGATCTTCGCCGCGCTCGACGCGGGCATACACGTTCTCTCCCACGACAATCGCGTCATCCACGACAAGTCCGAGCACCGTGATGAGTCCGAACATGCTGATCAGGTTCAGCGACGCGCCGATCATCTGCATCAGCATGACCGCGCCGCACATTGAAACGACCAGCCCCATCATCACCCAGAACGCGACCCGCCAGTTCAGAAACACCAGCAGCGACAGGAACACGAGCGTCAAGCCAAAAGCGCCATTGCGCGTCAGGAGGTCCAGTCGATCTTCGATGAACTTCGCCAGGTTGCTGTGCGTCATCGCCGACAGCCCCGGCGGATACGGATCGTCACATGCCCGCGCATGAACCTCAACGATCGGATCGTGCCCCGTGAACAACAGCCGCGCGCGCGACGCCAGCGACAACTCCAGCGGCTCGCCGCGCTTGCCGGCGACATATGCCTTCACCCGATCCGAAATCGCCACCGCGTCCTGATCGCCGGTTTTGTAAACCGTGCAGCTCACGGCGGATCGGCCGTTGAAACGCCCGCCGCCGTCGTCGTCCTCAAACGTATCGATCACGCGTCCGATATCAGCGACGCGAATCGTCTCACCCGTCGGCGTCGCCGCGACGACCGTTTCGGCAATCCGCGCCGCGTCGTCGCTCTCACCCAGCGTGCGCACCGACACGTTCTGATCGCGCGTCTTGATTTGCCCGCCGGG
>JAGQOO010000325.1 GCA_020427345.1 Phycisphaerales bacterium
TTTGTCTCGACCAGCCCTGAAGTGTAGTTGTAGCTTCCGAACTGGCCGTTTTCGTCAAAGCCTTGGAACGAGCGCTGTTGACTGCGGAGGACTAACTTGCCGTCAGCGACCCAGACATCCTCCGGCGTGTAGTACTGAAGCTCATTGTTCTTGATAAGGTGGATGTCCTCGACGCGCCAGCGGCTTGAATCAACTGAGTTTCCGTCAAACTCATCGGACCAGATCAACTCAAAGGCGGTTGGGGCCGGCGGAGTTGTCGCCGCAAGCTCGACATCATCCACAAACACAGCGCCGCCCTGATTCGACGGCTGAACGAAGACCAGCGCGAGCCGCGCTTCGACGGTTTGAGCGGGAGCGGTGGCGATCAAAGAGCCGGGTATCCAGACGTCCAGCGGGCTTGAGCCGTCGAGGATCGTCACTTCGTGTTCGGCGAGCATGTCGGCTGTGCCGTAGGAGCCGTTCGTCACTCGATAGAACTCGATCTTCAGCGCCAGACGATTGTTCGTCCCGGCCAGTGAATCACTACTGAGGTGCTTGGCAAATGCGGAAGCCTGCACTGACTCGCCCTGCAATGTCGCGCGGTTTTGCGTCATTCCCGAGTAGTTGGGCGAACCATTGAAGCCGCCGAACACCTTGGCGGAGTTCCCGCCGGTGTGGGCCTGGTCGGATGTCGCGAGCACATTGGGGATGCTGTTGTTGAACGTCTGCCAGTTCTGCAGTGAGCCTCCGGCCGCTTCGTATCCGGAGTTGTTCAGCTGTGCGCGCGCCGGGGCCAGCCAGATGCAGCCGAAGACGAGCGCGAGGATCCGAAGTCGCATGGCGGCGCTCCCGCTGTTAGTCCCGGCTGCCCGGCGAGTATGGCGACACGCGGACGCGCGGCGCATATTTGAGCGGGAGCCCCGCTGTTCCGAATTGCGCCGGTATCGCTGAGTCGCCGTGGCCATCGGCATAGAGGATGTTGATGCGCCCCTTGGGATGGCGATTGATCGGCATCCGGGCCTGGTGGTATTGCTGGAAGTCGCCCAAGTAGGGGCCGTTTGCCTGCGCTGACAGCACGAGGTTCGCGAAGCCGGTGATGTCAGCGCGATCTTCATCTCGGCCGGCTTCAAAAATCAGGCCGACGGCGGCGGGCTGATACACCTTGTCCAGCTCACCCTGCAGGCGCCAGCCGTCACGAGCGCCGGGGAAGGCGGGGGGATATGAAAACTCGCCGCGCGCCTCATACCATTGGCCGTCGCGATACGTCGAGCGCCAACACGCGGGGCGCCCGGCGCTCTCGGCGGTTTCCGCCCCGGTGACGTCCTCGCTGATGCCGTAGCTGAGGTATCCCCAATATGCGGCGTCGCTCCCGCTGGAACCGACTCCGTTGCCGGAACCGCGCAGGCCGTTGTTGTTGATGCCGCCGAAACTGTTGGGCTTGTTGCGCGGGTAGAAGGGCGACGCGATCTCAACGCGATCTGACGGGCAGGTCACCATGCCGTTGTCGCGCTTGATCTCGCCCTGGAGTTGCTTGGCCTCCTCGTAGGTCCTGGCGCGCACGCCCCAATCCCAGTTGTTTTTGTAGCTAATGCCCGCGGCGTTCGCGAGCGCCACGGGCCAACTGAGCAGTTCGCCGCCCTCGCCGTATGCGAATCGCTGCCGGCTTGCGTCCGCCTTTGCGACGCCGACCTCGTCGGACACGAGTTGAAACCGGCCTTGACGATCGGTGGCAAAGACAACGGACGCCTGGCTGCACGACCGCATGTTCGCCAGGCACGTGACCTGTTTGGCCTGGTTGCGGGCCGCCGTCAGAGATGGCAACAAAATGCTGATGAGCAGGGCGATAATCGCCACTACGACAAGCAGTTCAATCAACGTGAATGCGTTGCGCGTCTTTGCGCCAACTCCGTTCATCGCTCGCCTCCATTCGATTTCACCAGTCCGGCCTTCGCCGCCGACCCGCTGCGTTTTGGCTTTGGGCTCTCCAGCGGCGGACCCGTCGTGCCGTTCACTTCGAAGTAAGTCGGAAGGGTGGAGCGAATCAGTTTTGTTTCGCCCGAAACAGCGGCAGCCAGGAACCGACCGGCCGCGATGCCTACGTCCGCCGCGTTCTGGCATACGCATGACATTGTGGGATACACGCAAAACCGCATGTCGCCGTCGTCGAAGCCGACGATGGACATGTCACCCGGCACTTTGACGCCCAGTTCGTGGGCGCGGCGAACGGCGCCGATCGCCAACAGCGGGTCCGCCGCGACAAGGGCCGTCGGTCGATCGGAGTACGTCATCGCCAGCTCCAGCGCAGTAGCGCCACCGGACAGCGATGAGGGCTGTCGCCAGACGAGTTTGTCTGAGAACGGAATGCCTCCCGCGCGCAGCCCCGATTTGTAGCCATTCAGGCGATCCTCATGATCGCGATCCGGCACGTTGTGCATCGTGAAAGCGATTCGGCGATGGCCGAGCTCGATCAGGTATTCGACGGCGCGGGCCGTCTCGTCGCCGGAGGCGCCGTCGATATAGCACACTTCCGGCTCGTCAAACCGTTCGCTGATTACGACATGCGGAATCCCCTCGCGCGCGATCTGCAAGCAGACGTCGCGCGTGTTCGCCACCGTGCGGAGCGCAACGGCGCGCACGCCTTTCCGCGCGAAGAACTGGGCGTAACTCTCAGTGGGTCGCTTGTCGCGCTGGAGCGTCAGAATCGTGACGTCGAGGCGGTGCTCGGAAATGCCGCGGACGACTCCCTCCAGGACAGC